>CACZLE010000003.1 GCA_902781945.1 uncultured Eubacteriales bacterium
CTCGTTGCGTCAGCTGCTTTTACGGTGACAAACGCAGGTTTTCTGCTTCTCTTTTGACGCAAAAGAGAAGCGTACCCCTTCCCCGTCAAATTTCTGTTTGCCGAGCTGTCCGTTTCAATCAAACGTCAGTAATGCACCACGTCGCTTTCACCCTTGATCCGCTGGATCACGGGCGCTGCCTCGGGGGATTGCAGCCAGTTCCAGGTGGTGTCCGGCACCAGCGAACGCAGCAGGGCGTCGTCGCCGGTCTTGATGGCCATGCGCACGGTGGAGGCGCTGATGGGCTGGCCGTCCAGGGCCTTGCGGGGCAGGATATGGCAGTTGATGCCTGCCTGGGGGAGAGCGTCGGCCATGACCCGGTTATACATGCCCGTCACCTGGCTGGTGGGTTCCTCGCCCACGTAGCGGGCGGTGATGCGCAGGGCCCGGGCGATGCGGATGAAGATCTCCACGTCCAGCCGGGCCTGGCTTTCGATGACGGTCTCGGAATCCTTGAGAAAATAGCTGGGGAAGGTGGCGCTGGAGATCATGTAAGGTCCGCAGTCGTGGAGGATCACATTCGGCAGATGCCGCACGCCCTCCTGTACCAGCTTTTTGCGCACGGCGGCGGGGATCAGGCTGGCATCCTCGCTGACCACAAACAGATGCAGGCGGTCACATTGGGCCGCGGCCTGCTCCACCAGGTATTGATGCCCCAGGGTGAAGGGATTGGCGTTCATCACGATGGCGGCGGATACGCCGTCCTCTTTTTTATCCTTCTCCAGGGCGGTCAGATAGGCGGAAAAGCCGTCCCGCCGGTTTTCCATGAACACCAGGCGCTCCGGCACCCGGGTGATCTCGTAAAAGCCCAGATCGCCGAAAAACTTGGCCGTGCCGGGCTTGGTATACAGGAACAGGCGGATGTTGCCCCGCCCGGCCTGATAGTCGATCAGGTGGGAAATGATCTCGTTCAGCAGCCCCTCGCCCTGGTGGCCGTGATCCACCGCGAAGCAGCGCAGGGTGTTGCCAAAGCAGCTGCCCGTGGCGATGACGCGGAAATCCTCGTCATAGATGCCGCAGGTGTAATCCAGATTTTTGTCGCGGCTGATGCCCTCCTGGGCCAGCAGGGCGTCCACCTGGGCCATGCCGCGCTTGTCCGTGGGGAAAATACGGGATACATAGCTCATGGATCGTCCTCCTCCAAGAACCGCAGCAGATAGCACAGGGCCAGCAGGTCGGCGCTGCCGCCGGGGGAAATGTTTTGGTCGATCAGCGTTTGATCCAGGGCTTCCAGCGCCTCCCGGGAGGGCCAGGGCTCGGCGTCCAGCAGCGCCTGGGCGGCTTCCGCCGTGCGCCGCTGGCCTTCCAGCCCGCCGCGATGGATCACGTTGGTGTCCATATTATGGGCCATCAGCGCCAGCAGCGCGGCGCAGCCCGCGTCGTTGAGCTCCAGCCCGGCGGCCAGGCCTTCCAGCAGCTTGGGATAGCCGTATTGCCGCACCAGCGGGAAGCCCTGCTCCGCCTCGCCCCGCACGCCGGTGACGCCGTGGGACAGATACAGCCTTTGCCCGAAGGTGCGGGCGTTTTCCGGCGTCAGACCGGCAAAATCCCGTTCCGTCAGCCCCTTGGTCATCTCCGCGCATTCGTTCAGCAGAAGCTCCGCCCGCCAGTTCTCCCGGGGCAGCCTGCCCGCCGCCGCGCACAGGATGCCGATGGAAAAGATGGCGCCCCGATGCGTGTTGACGCCGCCGGTGGCTTCCAGCATGACGCCCTCCGCCATGCGCCCCGGCAGCCGCAGGGCCGCGAAGGCATCGGGGGCCGTGGGGGCCTGTGCGCCGATCCGCGCGCACGCCGCGAAATAGGGCTGCAGCGCCGTCGTGCTGGCCGCGAAGGTGAAAACATCCATATCCCGATGGCTGCCGTTGTTCAGGCGATCCACCAGCCCGGGCTTGGGGGTGGTGAGCACCTCGCACAGCAGGGCCTGACAGGCCAGCCGGGCCACGGTTTCGATCTTGTCCTGCGCTACGGCCCGGGATAAAATGCCGTCCACCCGGGCCCGCAGCTCCGCCACGGTATGGGCGCGGGACCGGGCGCAGGCCTTGGCCTCCCCGCCGCAGATCAGGCAGGCGCGCTCAGGCAGGCCGATTTCCCGGCGATCCACCTTGCTGCCGTCGGGCCGCAGCACGTCCAGGTCGAACAGCCGCCCCACCTCGTCCGCCTGCTCGATGTCCGCCGTCATGCGCTTGATCTCCAGGGGGGCCAGGGGCAGCACATAAAAGGCCTCGCAGCCCGTAAACTCCAGGCTTTCTTCCTGATGTAAGGGCTGTATCCCCAGCCGCAGGAAGCCCTGCCGCAGCCGCCGCTGGCCCAGCCGGAAGCCCTGCCGGATCAGCGCCCCGTCCTTTTCCGGCCCGGGAATATTGAGCGTAAAGCATAGCAGCGTCTGGCCGTATTCCGCCAGCAGCTCCCGCTGCCGCTGCGCCCGCCGCTCGCGGGCTTCCATCATATCCTGCACCGTCACATCCATAACCGCCGTCTCCTGCCGCATGTGATACCATGATTATACCATGAAAACCCGGTTTAGGAAATACCCGAGCCACCGCGACGCGGGGGAGATGATCTCTCGCGCCTGTGGGCATTCGGATGCGCGTATCCGCCACTGACAAATATTATTTTTTGGAGCAATATTTGTCACATTAAAAGGCGCAGTTTGATTACTACAAAGGATACCTGATGCCATGAAATTGCTATTGACAGGCGTGCTGCCCTGGTCGGTGTGGATCATAGCCCAGCGGCTGGCCCGGGGCGGCCACGATATTACGGTGGTGGGCGCGGCGGAAGCCCCGGCGGAAAAGCCCGCCGGCGTTCGCCATGTGCCGCTGGATCTGGAAAAAAAGGAAACCACGCGCTATATCACGGCGGGCGGCTTTGACGCCGTGCTGTTTTTCTTCGCCTGCCAATGCGAGGATCCCCGGGATTACGGCGCGGTCCAGGGCAGCCAGATGGACGTCATGTTTGATATCCTGCACGGCTCGGCCAAAACCAGCGTGCGGCAGTTCGTCCTGATCACCGATCAGCGGGTCTTCGGCGCGGCACAGACGCCCGACGAGGATGAGATGCCGGTGCCCGATACGCCCACCGGCATCATGATCAAGGCCGCCGAGTCCTGCGTGTCCTGCGGCGTGAGCGGAGATATCAAAACGCTGATCGTGCGCACCACCAGCCTGTACGCGCCCGGCGATCCGGACAGCTTTTTTGCCCAGGCGGCGCTGTGCGCCAAGAACGGGCAGCCCTGGCAGCTGCGCGGCACGGCGGATATCCCCTGCGATTTTCTGCATGCCGAGGATTTCGGCGTGCTGCTGGAGCATGCCGTCAGCATGGAGCTGGAGGGCGTGCTCCACGCGCCACAGGGCATTCCCGCCACCTACGGCGAGATCTGCGGCCTGATGGAAAACTATCTGCCGGGGCTGAACCCGGTATATCTGGGCGGCGAGCGCTGCGCCGCCGCGCTGCGGAGCCACAGCGCCGCCGCGCTGGGCTGGGTGCCCCGCCATGATTATCGCCAGGAACTGGAAGCTCTGTGCGTCACGCAAACGGCTGAAAAGCAAAAAAAGCGTCTGCGTCTGCCCGGCGGCAAGCTGGGCTGGGAGGCGCTCAAATGGGCCGAGGTGGTCCTCATGGGGCTGCTGGCTGCCTGGCTGACGAAAAAGGGGGAGAGCAACGCCCTGTTGGCCACGGTGGATTACATGCTGCTGTACGTGGCGGTGATCGGCTTTGTGCATGGCCGCACGGCAGGCACCACGGCCTCGGTGCTGGCCTGCCTTTGGTATGCCTATTCCTTCATCAGCAAGGGCAACGCCGCCTCGGATCTTTTGTACAACACCGACCATTGGCTGCCCATGAGCGTGTACATCCTGTGCGGCAGCCTGTTTGGCTACGCCCAGGACAGGCAGCGGGTCAAGGTGGAGCTGCTGCAGAAGGAGCAGGAGGAGCTGCAGCGCGAAAAGGAGTTTGTGGAGGGCATTTACCAAAGCACCTACGAGGACCGCAACCAGCTGAAGGAGCAGATTTACCACTACCGGGACAGCTACGGGCGCATCTACCAGATCACCCGGGAGCTGGACAGCCTGCAGCCGGTGCAGGTGTTCCTGTCCACCCTGCACGTGCTGGAAAGCACGCTGCAAAACAGCAGCGTGGCCATCTACGAATGCAAGCCCGAAAGCGCCTTCATCCGTTTGGTGGTGCGTTCGCGGGAGATGCAGCAGCTGCCCCGCTCCATCAACCTGAACGATTACGCGCCCATGCGGGAGCGGCTCCGGGAGGGCAAGCTGTTTGCCAACCACACCTTCATGAACGGCTACCCGGTGTACGCCCTGCCGGTCATGGACGGCGTGGATATCATGGCCGTGCTGATGCTGTGGAACGTGTCCTTTGAGCAGCAGAGCGTGTACATGGAAAACCTGCTGAGCGTGGTGGCCGGTCTGGTGCAGAGCGCCCTGGCCCGGGCCATCCAGTATCACCGCCAGGTGGACGACCTGTATTACGAAAACACCCACATCCTGACGCCCGAGGCCTTCCGGGCTGCCCTGGGCGTGTATCAGACCATCCGCCAGCGGCGGACCGGCGAGCACGTGCTGGTGCGCCTCAAGGCCGAACGCTCCATGGATATGGAGCTGATCGACCGCTATATCGGCAAGCTGGTGCGCAGCACGGACGTGGTGGGCTGCCTGGACGACGGCTGCTATTACGTGCTGTTCCCCCAGGCCACCACGGACCGGATTCCGGCCATCGACGTCCGCTTCAATACCTATGGCCTCAAATGCGAAGTGATATCGGAGGATGTTTCGCTTGGATAACATGACGGTATGGAGCCTGCTGGCCCTCCATGGGGTGCTGCTGGTCTCGCTGCTGCTGGGCGGCAGCCGGCAGACAAGGCTTTCCGGGGGCGAGATGCTTTTCTGCGCGCTGCTGCCCATCTTTGGCCCGCTGTGCGGCTTTTTGCTGCTGTGGAGCCCGCCGCCGGAGGAGGGGCTGCTGCAGGATATGATCATGCGGGAGGACCCGCTGCGGCGCAGCTATACCACCCCCGAGCCCGAGGCGGCCTCCACCGTACCCATGGAGGAGGCCTTCCTGATCAGCGAGCCCCAGGTGCGGCGGGAAATGATGATGAAGCTGCTGCACAACGATCCCGAGGAGAACATCGAGCTGCTGATGATGGCGCGGTTCAACGACGACCCGGAAACGGCCCACTACGCCACCGCCACCCTGACCGAGTATCAGCGCCGCACCGAAATGGCCCTGCAGCAAAGCCAGATGCGTCTGGCCCGCGAGCCCGAGGACAACGAAGCGCGGCTGGACTACATCCGGCAGATGGAAGCCTATATTGAAAGCGGTTTGCTGGAGGGCCACCTGCTGACCCGGCAGCGCACGCTGCTGGAAAAGGAGCTGGGCCTATTGCCCGCCGATCAGTCGGATCTGGCCCTGGGCTGCCTGCGGTCCCGGAACCTGCTGGCCCTGGGCAAAACCCAGGAGGCGGCGAATATCGCCAGGGCGCTCACGGCGCGCTTTCCCCGGGCGGAGGAGCCCTGGCTGGAGCTGATGCGCATCGCCGTGGACAGCCGGGACGTACGGGGATTGCGCGCGCTGCGCAAGCAGATGGACGAGAGCGGCATCCTGTGGAGCTACAGCGGCCAGGAAAAAATGGAATACTTCTTGAAAGGCATTGAATGAAACAGCAAAGGCACGCAATCTTATATATCACCACGCCGGTATTATGCCTGGTGCTGGGGTTTGCCCTGATCATATCCCAAAGCGGGCTGCCCCTGGACCCGCGTCCCCTTCGGCTGGAAGCGCTGTCGGCATCGGCTCAGGCCGAGCAGACCGGCGGCTTTGACGTGCTGCTGCTGCGTCAGGAGGAGGAAAGTCCCCTGCTGACCACCGTGCGGGATACCCTGGCGGAAATGCGGCTGGGCTACGGGGAATCGGACAGCCTGAGCGCGGACGCGCTTTCCCGCTATGATACGGTGCTCGTGTGCGATTCCGCGCTGCCCGCCCTGGAGGGCGAGGGCGCGGTGACGCTGCTGAACTGGGTAAATCAGGGCGGTCACGCGGGCTTTCTGTGCGTGCCCTCGGTGGACAGCTATCTGCGCATCGTCAGCCACAAGCTGGGCATCATGGACGGAGGCCGGGAGTACCGGGAGTATAACGGCCTGCGCGTCATGCCCGGCGTGCTGGACGACTTTCCCGCCCCGCAGCCCGAGGGCTTCGACGAATTGCTGCAAAGCCAATACGGCCTGAGCATCCAGGGCTTTTTCCGCAACCATTGGTGGCCCGATATGAAGGCGCTGAGCCGCCGCTTGGGCCTGCGCTATACCGGCGTGCTGGTGGAAACCTACAACAAGCAGATGACGCCTCCCTTCCTGCCCGATACCGAGGACCACGCACTGATCCGCTATTACGCCTCGGAGCTGCTGCAATCCGGCGGCGAGATCGGCCTGCACGGCTACAACCATCAGCCCCTGTGCCTGGACGGCTGGCAGTATGCCGACGAGGATTATGTCACCTGGGCCTCGGAGGAAAACATGGCCCAGGCCGTGGAGGCGCTGGTACGCTATGGCCGCTCCTTCCTGCCCCAGGCCGCCTTCACCAGCTACGTGCCGCCCTCCAATTACCTGAGCGTCGAGGGCCAGCGGGTGCTGCTGCGCACCGTGCCCGAGCTGTCGGTGATCTCCGGCCTGTATCTGCCCGAGGACGGCGTCAACGCCTTGGTGCAGGAGTTCCGGGAGGAAGCGGACGGCAGCATTTCCGTGCCCCGCGTCACCTCGGGCTTTTCCATGGACGATTATGTGACGCTGGTGGCCGCGGGCGAACTGTCGCTCCACGGCGTGTTTTCGCACTTCATCCACCCGGACGACGTGCTGGATGTGGAGCGCGGCGCGCTGCTGGGCTGGGAGCGCATGCGGGATGATTTCACCGCCAGCCTGGAGGAGATCATGGCGGCCTACCCCGCCCTGCGGTGGTGCACCGCCTCCGAGGCGGCTTCCGCCGTGCAGCGCTATGACCGGCTGGGCGTAACGCGGCAATGGAATGAAAATACGCTGACGCTGCATCTGTCCTCCTTCTTTGACGAGGCCTGGCTGTGCCTGTGCGCTGACGCCATGCCCAGCCATGTGGAGGGCGCCGAATGCTATCCGACGGGCGGGGGCTGCCTGTGGCTGCGGGCCACCCAGGATACCGTGCGGCTGGAATGGGAGGGCGGAATATGAGGATCTGCGTGATCTGCGAGGGCTGCTATCCCTTTGTGGCGGGCGGCGTATCCAGCTGGCTGCATGGGCTGATCAAGGCCATGCCCCAGCACGAGTTTGTGATCTGGGCCATCGGCGCCCAGGAAAAGAGCCGGGGCAAGTACGCCTACGAGATGCCCGAAAACGTGGTGGCGCTCAAGGACATCTATCTGGACGAAATGATGTCCTGCCACCTGAAAAAGCTCCGCCGCCGGGCGCTGGCGCCCGCGGAAAAGGACTGCCTGCGGCAGCTGATCCGCTGCGACAAGCCCGATTGGAGCACGGTATTCCGCCTGTTTGCTCATTCTTCCATGGAGAACGTGAGCTTCCTCATGAGCGAGGATTTTCTGGATCTGATCGAGGAGCTGTCGGCCCAGGATTTCCCCTACGTGGGCTTTACCGATTACTTCTACTGCGTGCGGTCCATGTTTCTGCCCTTGCTGTATCTGCTGGGCAGCGACATTCCGGAGGCCGATATCTATTACTCGGTGTCGGCGGGCTACGCCGGGGTGCTGGGCAGCATGGCCCAGCTGCGCACGGGCAAGCCCTTCCTGCTCACCGAGCATGGCATTTACACCCGCGAGCGCGAGGAGGAGATCCTGCGCACCAATTGGGTGCCCCGCACTTCAAAAACCTGTGGATCAAGATGTTTTATATGTACACCCGCTGCGCCTATCAGCACGCCTGCCGGGTGACCTCGCTGTTCCACCGGGCCAGCCTGATCCAGCAGGAAATCGGCTGCGCGGCGGATAAATGCCGGGTGATCCCCAACGGCGTGGCCTATGACCGCTTTGCCGCCATCCCGGAGAAGGAATCCGACGGCTGGGTGGATATCGGCGCGGTGGTGCGCCTGGTGCCCATCAAGGATATCAAGACCATGCTGTACGCCTTCTCCCTGGTGTGCCAGGAAAAGAAAAACGTGCGGCTGCACATCATGGGCCCCACCGAGGAGGACGAGGAATACTACGCCGAGTGCGTGCACCTGAAGGATGAATTGGGGCTGGAAAACGCCATCTTCACCGGACGGGTGAACGTGCTGGAATACCTGAAAAAGATCGATTTTGTGCTGCTCACCAGCCTGTCCGAAGGCCAGCCCCTGGCCGTGCTGGAGGGCATGGCGGCGGGTCGGCCCGCCGTGACCACCGACGTGGGCTGCTGCCGGGAGCTGCTGGAGGGCGTGGACGACGGCCTGGGCACCGCGGGCTATTGCGTGCCGCCCATGCACCAGAGCGCCATGGCCGAGGCCATCCTGGCCATGTGCGGCAGCGAGGCCGAGCGCAAGCGCATGGGGCGCGTCGGTCAATCGCGGGTGGCGGCCAACTACCGCCACGATCAAATGCTGAAACGGTATGAGGACCTGTTCCAGCAGGCAAGGAGGGATGCCAATGGCGGGAATCGGCTTTGAGCTGAAAAAGCTGTTTGTGGGCAACGGCGTGATCCGCAAGCTGCGGGCCTATGCCTACGCTGCGGTGATCTGCTCGGGCACTATGCTGCTGGCCATCCTGCTGCTGCTGGGCATCCAGGCCATGGCCCAGCATTACGGCATGGCCGAGCACATGCGGGAGGTGCTGGTGGCCACCATGGTGTACGCGCTCTTCCTGAGCATGCTGATGACCAGCGGGGCGCAGATGTTCCTGTCCCGGTACGTGGCCGATATGATGTACCAGAACCAGCTGGGCCGGGTGCTGCCCTCGCTGATCGGCGCGGCGCTGGTGCTGATGGTGCCGGGCGGTATTCTGTATGGGTTTATGGTCGCCTCGGCACGCGAGCTGACGCTGATCCAAAAGGCCCTCAACTGGCTCCTGTTCATGGAGCTGATCCCGGTGTGGCTGCTGATGTCCTATATCACGGCGGCCAAGGATTACCGGGCCATCCTGCTCACCTTCCTGGCCGGCGTGCTGCTGGCCCTGGCCGGCGGGCCGCTGCTGCGCCTGCTGGGCGTGGATACGCTGACGGCGCTGATGGCCGGGCTGACGGTGGGCTACGGCGTGATGCTGGTGGGCATGCTGCATGTGCTGCTGCGGTATTTTCCCCGGGGCCAGGGCAGTCTGCTGGGCTTCATCGCCTGGTTTTCCCACACGCCCGATCTGCTGCTGACGGGATTCCTCAGCATGACAGGGGCCTTTGTGCACATCATCCTGATGTGGTTCAGCCCCCTGGGCAGCGTCGTCACCGGTTATTACCGGCAAGCCTCCCTGTTTGACAGCGCCGCCTTTTACGCCTATCTGGTCACGCTGCCCACCAACATCAACTTCATCATCTCGGTGGAGGTCAACTTTTACAGCGCGTACCGGGAATACTTTTCGGCCATCACCAACGGCGGCACCATGCCGCAGATCCAGCTGGCCCGCGCGCGCATGTCCCGCTCCCTGTGGCAGGAGATCACCAACCTCATCGTGGTGCAGATCTTCGCCATGGTGGTATACATGCTCCTGGCCCGGTATTTTCTGACGGCCATCGGCTTTACCACCGATATGATGCACATGTTCCGCATGATGTGCATTGGCTACAGCCTGTACTGCATCGGCACCAGCCTGATGATGCTGCAGCTGTATTACAATGACCGCTATGGGGCCATGGCCACGGCGGCGGCCTTCTTTGCGGGCAACCTGATCGGCACGCTCGTCTCCCTGCGGCTGGGCATGCTGTATTACGGGGTCGGCGTCATCGCGGGGGGCCTGCTCATGTATCTGGTCGCCTTCCCCCGACTGGCGCGGTATGTGCGCCGGATCGATTATAATGTATATTGCTCCCAGCCGGTTTTCAACGAGGTTACCCACGACCGCTGGAAGGAGCTGGCCGGGCGGCTGGAGGCCCGGGCGGCACGGCGATATCACCCGCCTGCGCAACGCGCTGTACTTTAAGCTGCTGCAGGACGTGCCCGCCATTCCCAGCCTGCGCACCCAGTTTGTGCATCTGTACATGCGGGATCAGAGCGGTGACACGCCGCAGACCGCCTACACAGACTGCGGCCTGTACACCCAAGTGGAATTGCCCAACAACCGCTATCTGCGCAATCATGCCCTGAGCATGGACGGCAGCCTGTACAAAGCCAACATGTGCGAGATGTTCCGGTATCCGGAAGCCCTCAAGCTGTCCACCGATCCCACCTATGATCAGACGGCCTTCGAGGAGGTGCTGGAATCCAAGACCGGCGACGACCACACCAAGCTGTTGCAGATGCTGGACGCCGTGAACGATTACTCCATCCCCACGGAGGAGCTGCTGGACACCTATTTTGACGTGGACAACCTGACCAGCTATCTGGCCTTCAACCTGCTGATGGGCAACCAGGACAGCAACGCCCAGAACTATCTGCTCTACAGCCCGCTGGACTCCAGCAGATGGTACTATATCTGCTGGGACGGCGACGACTGCCTGAACGAAACCGAGGGTACGCTGCGGGATACAAATTGGCAGATCGGCGAATGGACCCGAGGCATCAGCAACTATTGGGGCGTGGTGCTGTTCAACCGGGCGCTGCGGCTGCCCGCCTTCCGGGAAGCCCTGCATCAAAAGATCGAGCTGCTGCGCCAGACCATCACGCCGGACCGCGTGGCGGCCTTGATTGCCGATTACCGCGCCGTGGTGGACCCCTTCACTCAGGCCCTGCCCGACAGCGTCTACCTGCGGTCCAATCAGGCGATCCGGGATCAGGTGCTGTCCGGCATGCCGCAGGAATTGGAAAGCAGCTACCGGCACTACCTGGATTCGCTGGAAAAGCCCATGCCCTTCTTCCAGGGCGACGCGGAGATCGAGGACGGCAGCCTGGTATTGACTTGGGGGGAAAGCTACGATCTGGACGGAGAATTTCTGCGCTACGACGTGCAGCTGTGCCAGGACTGGCAGTTTGAAGATGTGCTCTGGGAGCAGAAGGGTCTGCTGGATACCAGCGTGTCGCTGCCGCTGCCCGAAGCCGGAGAATACTACTGGCGGGTGACGGTGGCCAACGAGAGCGGCCACACCCAGTCCTCCTTTGACAGCGTGATCACCGACACGGGCGCCCACAACGGCATGCGTCGCTTCACGATCACCCAGGATGGGACGGTGGTGAATCCCGAATGAGCGAGCAGCGTTGGCGGCACGAGATGAAGTACCTGATCAACAAGCCCGAATGGGCCCTGCTGCGCGCGCGCTTTCCGGCTGCCGTGCGCAGGGATCCCCACGTGGGCGAGAATGGCGAGTACATGATCCGCAGCCTCTACTTTGACGATTACTGGAACACCGCGTACCAGGAAAAGGACGCTGGCGTGCTGGCCCGGCACAAGTATCGCATCCGGGTGTACAATTGCAGCGACAGCCGCATCCTGCTGGAGCGCAAAAACAAATACGGTCCCTACATCTGGAAGCAGAGCGCCCCCATGACGCGCAGCCAGGTAGAGGCCGTGCTGGCCGGTGATTATGCCGCCCTGCTGCAGGGCGACGCCCCGCTGCTGCGGGAATTCTACTACGAGTGCACCGCCCGGCTGATGCGGCCCCGGGTGATCGTGGATTACGACCGGGAGCCCTTTGTGCTGGACGCCGGCGACGTGCGCATCACCTTTGACAAGCACGTGCGGGCGGGCATGGGCGGCTTTGATCTGTTTGATCCCGATCTGCCTACGGTGGAGACGCTGCGGGGCGATCAGATGATCATGGAAGTGAAATTCACCGAGTTTTTGCCCAAGCAGGTGCGCGGCATCCTGCCGCCCCGGTCAGCCGAGCTGACGGCGGCGTCCAAATACGTGCTGTGCTGCGACGCCGCGGCGCGGCAAATGCCAACCAACAGAACGGAGGGAATCCAATGGAAACGCTGAGCTTTACCGATATTTTCAAAAAATCCTTTCTCGAAATGGGCGGCCTGATGCAGGGCCTCACCGTGCCGGTGCTGACCCGGGCGGTGGTGTACATCCTGCTGTCGGTGGTCCTGGGCTTTCTGCTGTACCTGCTGTACAAAAAAACCTATTCCGGCGTGGTGTACAGCCGGGCCTTTGCCGTTTCCA
This sequence comes from uncultured Eubacteriales bacterium, assembly GCA_902781945.1. Lineage (GTDB taxonomy): Bacteria > Bacillota > Clostridia > Christensenellales > Aristaeellaceae > SFMI01. The sequence continues at coordinate 12,245 of CACZLE010000003.1, forward strand.
TCCTGGGCATGACGGTGCTGACCTGCGCCATCATCGTCACCATCCAGTCCAATACCGTGCTGTCGCCGGGCATGGTGGGCGCGCTGAGCATCGTGCGCTACCGCACGGCGGTGAAGGACCCCATGGATCTGCTGTACCTCTTCTGGGCGGTGGCCTCGGGCATCGCCATCGGCGCGGGCATGTTCCTGATCGCGCTGTTCGTCTTTATCGTGATGGCCGTGGTGCTGGCGCTGCTGGCCCACGCCCGCGGACGGCATGACGAGCTCTACATCCTGCTGGTGCACTACACGGGCAACGGGATAGAGGAAAAAATCCGCCGCGCCATCGGCACCCATCCCTATAAGATCAAATCCAAAACCCTGCGCAAAAACGACGTGGAAATGGCCATCGAGGTGCGCGTGAAGAAGAACGACATGCGCTTTGTGGAGGCCCTGCGCGGCGACGACGCCATCACCGATCTGACGCTGGTGCAGTACAGCGGAGATTACATCGACTGATCGGAAGGGCTCGCGATAAACAGAAATTGGCAAAGGGAGAAGGGGACGTTCGAGGCCTCCGCGGCCTCGAGCTCTGCGCCAGGAGACTTCGCCTCCTGGACCTCAGCGGGCGAACCGGCTTGAAAACAATAGCAAGCAATTTGCGCCTGTAACTTGAAGAACGCAAAGAGAGCTTCCGGGCATAAGAAAACCGGCGGCAGTCCGGAAAAATGAGTTTACTCATTTTCTCCGGCCTGACGCCGGTTTTCGCTGTGCGCCGTATCCAAGCAACTGCGGGAAGTTTCTTGTTATCGAAGCTGCGCAACATCCGCCACTGCCGGGTCCAGGGAGGGGCTTCCCTCCCTGGTGGGGTTTGGGGCAAAGCCCCAACGGAACCCTTTCCGTCAAATCTCTGTTTGGCAATACCGCGCATTTCTGCCGGATCATGCCGTGTACTTGTCAAACCAGCCGGTGATCTCCTCCAGACGGCGGAGGCGGTGGGCCGGTTTGCCGGTGCGGGAAAGCTCATGGTTTTCGCCGTGGAACACCACCATCCGGGCCGGGACGCGCAGGTACACCAGGGCAGTGTACAGCTGGTAGCCCTCGGCGATGGGGCAGCGGTGATCCTCCTCGCTGTGGATGATGAGCGTGGGCGTCCTGGCATTCCGCACGTATTTGAGCGGGGACACGTCCCACATCTCCGCAAAGCCCTTTTCGGAATAGGGATCGTCGCTGCACACCTCAAAATTGGAGATGGGCGGGATATCGCTGATGCCGTACATGGACACCCAGTTGGCAATGCTGCGCTGGGTGGCGATGCAGCAGAAGCGGTCCGTATGCCCTAAAATCCAGTTGCTCATGTATCCGCCATAGGAGCCGCCGGTGCAGCACAGCCGCTTGGCGTCAATGGCCGGATAGGCCGCCAGCACCTTGTCTGTAAAGGCCATGATCTGGCGATAGTCGATGCTGCCCCATTGCAGGTCCAGATAGGAGAAGGCGTTGCCTCTGCCGTCCGAGCCGTGGGGATTGCAGAAGAACACGATGTATCCCTTGGCCGCCCAGGCCTGCATTTCATGGAAGAACACCGGGCCATAGGCGCACTTGGGCCCGCCGTGGATATCCAGCACGGCGGGATACTTTTTCTGCGGGTCGTAATCCTCCGGCAGCAGCACCCAGCCGTCGATCTCCTCGCCGTCCAGCTCCGCCGTTATGGGCTGGGGCCGGGCCACATAGACATCCTTCAGCACGTCTTCATTCCAGGCGGTCAGGCGGCGATTCCCGTCCTTTCCTGCCTGGTAAATCTCCGGGAGCTTCATATCCAGCATGCCCGCGAAGAAAACATTGCCCTCGTGCACGTCATAGTCGCTGAGGATGCCATCCGTGGAGACGGCGGTTTCGATCACGCCGTCCAGGCCGATGCGCTTCAGCTTGCACCCGTCCCGGTCCAGCGCCGGGAAATACAGATGATCGCCCTCCGCCTTGGTGAAGCGGGCCGCGCCGTATTCCACGTCGGTCAGCATGGCGTTGCCCAGGCTCTCATCCGCCTCGCAGAGCAGTTTCAGTTCCTTTGACTGGGGATCGAAGGTGTAGAAACAGGGGTTCTCATTGTCTCCGTAGCGCTTGCCGTCCGCGCCGATCACCACCAGTGTGTCCCCGATGAACTCGATGGCGTAGATCAAAAGCCTGGGCCCCAGCACCTGCTCGGTTTTGCCGGTTTCCAGATCCAGGCGGTACAGGCAGTCCCGATTGGGGCGACGATTGCGGAAGTTGACCCCGCTGAAATAGACTTCCTTCCCATGGACGCGGAAGGTGCCCACGTCCATATATCTCGCGGTCAGGCGGCGGAGCTTGTTTTCCTTCACCTGATAGAGGAACAGCGCGCTGCGCTTGCCCTGGATCAGCCCGCGGCCATTGAAAACGAAGGGCGATTTCGTCAGCACCTCGTAATCCTTATCTTCGCCGATCTTCTCCGGGGCCTTTTTCTTTTTGTCGCCGGTGAGCAGATACAGATCGGGATTCTCCGTGCTGATTTCCCCGGCCATCAGCAGGTTCCCGTCGGGCAGCAGCTTGAAGCTGCCCGCGTCCAGCGGCAGCTCATAGGCCTTTTCCGCCTCGCCTCCGGTGAGGGGCAGCCGGTACAGCACCGTGGACGCGCCCTTTTCCTCCGCGTCTTTTTCCTTCTTCTTTTCATCGCGTTTGTCTGTGGCAAACAGGATATGCTCGTTATCCTCAAAGAAGAATTCCCCGATCCTGCCGTCGCTGACCATGGGCCGGTCCTCGCCGCCAACGCGCAGGCGCAGACGGCTGACGTATTCTTTCTTCTCCCTGTCGATGCCCGTCAGCACATAGGCCAGCTTGCCGCCGTCCGGGGAAAAGGTCAGGGAGGAAAGCATCCGAAAATCCATAAAGGTATCCAGCTTGATCTTTTTCATTTGGGTCGCTCCTTCTTTATTTTTTTGCTTGATATAGGCTGCATTCTTCCGATGATGCAGAAGATGTGGATAGTATACCATATTCTGTCCTGTATGACCAGAAAAAGAAGAAAGCCCGGCCTTGAACAGTCGGGCTTGACGGTCTTTGCTTTTCATCATACGGAAGCTGCGCAGAGCAGCGCTGCTATGATCATGATCGGGACCGTCACGGTATCATATTCGCTGGGCGAAAACAGCTCCGTCGCCGTTCCGAGGAAAGCGGCGAGTCCGGCTGCCCCAAGGGCGCGGGGCGCTGTCAGGCCTTGTCCCCACAGGAGCACGCAGAAGCCGCACAGGAAGGAAACCGCCAGCATGGCCGCGCTGCCCTCCCAGGATTTTTTTCCGTCCGTCCATCGGGATTTCACCTTGTGCTTGCCAAAGGGGATGCCGATCAGCGCCGCCGCCGCGTCGCCGGTGCCCCACATGAGGATGGCCGCGGCAGCAAGCTGCCGTTGGCCGAAATAGCCCCAGGAGACGCAGACGATGCCCGCCACCACGGCGAAAATCATGATCATGCTGCGTTTGGCTTCCCCGCGGGTTTTCTGAACCAACAGGCCCGCGTACCATTTTTCCTTTTCGCAGATACTCAGCAAGGGATAAAGCGCCGCCGCCGCGACGGCGCAGGCCAGCGTCGTGGCCTGCCAGCTTCCGGCGGTCAGGATCATCAGGGTGGCGAACACAAAGGCGACGATGTGCAGCAGTTTCCGGAAGATAAAGGAAGGCAGTTTCGTCAGAAAGCGGATGGGCAGCAGGATGATCAGCGACGGAACGACATAGGCGAGAAAGACGCCCAGGCAGGAAAGGGTCTGAACAAACAGCGCGGACCGGGACAGGACGTCCCAGTAGTTCAGCGTCAGCATCGCGGCGCCAAGCACCGTCAGCACCGCGCCCGTTACCAGGCCGACCGTGCGATTGTTGACCCGGTTCGCAAACCGCGCCGAGATCAGGCTGGCCGCGGTGGCCACCGTTATGCAGATCAGCATCACGTCCCACTTCTCCAGCACAATGGCGGGATGGATCAGAATGTGGCTGACGGAGGCGATCAGCGCCGTAAAGGTCATGATGAAGGTACTTGTTCCCACCGCCGTTTTCAGCTCCATACCCAGGAACGCGGTGAACACCACCAGCATCATCATGCCGCCGCCTGTGCCCACAAAGCCCGTGCCAAAGCCGATGGTCAGGCCGAAAAACAGGGAGACCGCAACGCCTTTCCAATCCAGCTGCGCTCCCTTGGCCGCCTGATCCTTCCGGCTGGTATCCGGGCTGACCAGAAACCGGATGCCGATGCAGAAGGTCAGAAACAGCGTGAAGCTGCCCAGCACCACGTTCCCGACGATGAAGGCCACATAGCTTCCCACCGTGCACATGGCCAGGATGCAGATCATCATGATCCTGCCGCGCCTCAGATCGATGTTCCTGTGCTTCGCGTAAGTATAGGCTGTGACGGCGGAACCCAGAATATCCGACGCCAGCGCAATGGCCGTCGCCTGGTACGCGCCGGTTTCTCCCCGGAAGGAAGGACACAGCACGATCAGGATGGGCACCATGACCGTGGCGGCGGAAAGCCCCGCCAGCCCGGTGCCGATCCCCGCGCCCAGCGACGCGATGATATACCACACATATTCCATGGCTCCCCCTCCTTGACAGCACAGTTTTATGCTATTACAATTATAAACAACAAGTGTTGACAAAACAACCGACAGATTGCTTTTGGTGGATTGTTTGTCAACACGTGGCGCAAAGGTGTTGATTTCGGAAGGGAGAAAGTGTGAAGCCGCATGGAAAAGAAAGAGGACCGGCGGGTGGCCATGACAAAGCGGATGCTGAAGGACGCGCTGACAGAGATGCTCCGCAGTACGGACATTTACCATGTTTCCATTCGGGAGCTCTGCCAGCGCGCGGATGTCAACCGCACCACCTTTTACAAGTATTACGGCAGCCCCTTTGATCTGCTGGGGGACATGGAGAAAGAGTTTCTTGATTTCCTCTCCAACGCCATCAAAGAGCATGCCGCCAATCCTGTCCTGATCATCGAAACCGTCTGCGAGTATCTGGAAAACCATCTGGAATTCGGGCGGCTGATCATCAACAACAACGTCGATCCCCTCTTTCCGCAGAAGCTCTTTTCCCTTGCGGCTGTGCGGGAAGCCGCGTTGGCCAAGTATGCCGAGAAACAGGGTGAATCAGCCCTCGAATATCGCTTCAATTACATCGCTTATGGCGCATACCGCGTGATTTGCGTCTGGCTGAACAAGGAAGAACGGGAATCGCCGGAACAGATATCCAAGCAATTGATCCGATTTATTCAGATCGAATAGCCGGGGAGCATGATAAAGTACACAAATTCTACTGTACAAAAACGAATCAGAATAACGGGCATGCTTTATTTGGTTCCCGTCAGGGCTGTTCCGTCCACATACAGGGTAAAGCCATTGCCGATCACGTTCTCCGCGCTGCCGGAGAAGGAAGCGATATAGGTGTCGGCGGTCAGCGTCCAGGTGCTGGTTTCATCCAGAGTCACGTTGACCGTGCCGATTTCAGACGAAACCGCGTTGCCCTTGGCGTTGGTGATTTCGCCGCTGATCGTGCCCACGAAGGCGCTGCCGTTGGTCAGATTGAGGTTCAGGGTGGAATCGTCGCCCACCAGGATCGTGCCCAGCATCGCCTGACCATCCGCGTTCAGGGTGGCGATATTGGCCGCTCCGCTCCAGCCGTCGTCGCACACGGACAGCAGCACATCGCTGCCTTCGTTGTTCAGCGCAACACCGGACAGGGTGATGACGGCGTTGGTGTTGGTCACGTGGAACATGTGGCCGCTCAGGCTCGTCAGGCTGCCGCCGGTCATGGTGAAGGACGAGGTGCCGCTGTCGGCGTCGCCGCTCATGGACTGATAGATCATGATGGTGTCCAGGAAGGTGGCGTTGCCGTTCATGGCGGTGTTGTTGGCGGTCATGTCGCAGTCAATGAGAGTGATGGAATTTTTGCCCTCAATGCACACACCCTCGGAAAGGTTGCTGGTCAGGGTGGCGTTGCTGACGGTGATATCCGCCGTGGAATAGATGGCGGGAGAACCCAGGCCGTTGGAGGTATAGCTGCCGCCGTCCACCACCACTGTGCCGCCGCCGCGGTCCGTGCGGATGGGGGCGGAGGACTGGCCGCTGGTTTCCACGGTCAGGTTATAGGCATAGGTGGCGCCGCCGCCCGTGGTCATGATACCGCCGGAGCCGTTGCCGGTGGTGGTGATGGTGGAATCGGAAATGATCACGGTGGTGCCGTCGCCGGACGCGCCGTTCTGGCCGCCGTTGCCGCCGTAGCTGAACACGCCGTTGGCGCCGTCAGCATCGGAGGTGATGGTGGCATTGGAAATGGTCGTCGTGGAGCCGCCCATCACCAGCAGGGCGGCGTTGAGACCGTAAAAGTTGCAGTTGTCGCCGCCGTTGGAATCGCCGGACTTGGACACGGTGATGCTGTCCAGGGTCACAGCCTCGGCGGTGTTCACGATCAGCGCGCTTTCGTCCACGGTTTCGGTGGCGTAGGCCTCACCGGACACGGATGCCGCTTCGGTGATTTCCGTCGCCGCCGTATATTCAAAAGAGGCTGTGCTTCCGCCCGGAGGGGTGCCGCCGCCGAAGCCGCCGTCCATGCCGCCGGAGGGCGGATCTCCCGGAGGATTGCCCGCAGGGGGCGTGCCCATGGAGCCGGAAGGGGGATCGCCGGGAGGGTTGCCCTCGGCAAACGCGAAAGCGGTGGTCAATACCAGCATCAAAGCAATCAAAACAGCAAGCAGCTTTTTCATCGTCGTTTCCTCCTCTGTCAGGGGCCTTTCCCTCCTGACAGGGATATGCTATCAAAGAAAGCTTAAAGGGAGCTTAAAACTGGCGTATTATAAATGATAAAGCATATGCCAGGAATCCGGCGCAGGTAGCGAAGGCAGCACCTGTTGTGCAATCTCCGGTATCCTCATGCACGCTTTCGCAGGCAATGCCGTTGTCCATGCGTGTGGCCCGCAAGTGGCGCAGGGCTTCTTGATGATGCCCGGAAAGCAGGCTGTTGCAGATGGACAGCACCCACGGATGGGGCGCGTGTTTGCAGCCGATTTCGGCAATGGGGTGCCCGGCAAAGGATAGGGGATAGCTTTCCTCCCGGATGAGGGAAACGGTGGCTTGCCAGACGGGATCATCGGCGGCATAGAAGCCGTAAAAGGGCAGCAATTGCAGGCTGCCCGGCGGCTTGTCGTAAAAACCCTTAAGCACATTGCCTTTGGCTTCCGCAATTTCCATAACTTTCGTGCTCGTATTTTACTCTCTGCGAATCCTGCCTACCCCAACATTTGACAAAGAGCCAAAAAAACACCCGAAATCGCAATGATTTCGGGCATTTGGTGCCCCATCAGGGACTCGACTTCGCCTGCGGGCGAAGGCCGTTCGCGGCTCTGAGGCCGCACTGCGGCCTCATTCACTACCGCTCTGTTCGAGCCCTTCGGTGTACCAAACGAAAAACCCCGCCAAAGGCGGGGCATTTCATCTGGTGCACCATCAGGGACTCGAACCCGGGACACCCTGATTAAGAGTCAGGTGCTCTACCAACTGAGCTAATGGTGCATAATTGCTGGAGCGGGTGATGGGAATCGAACCCACATAGCCAGCTTGGAAGGCTGGAACTCTGCCATTGAGTTACACCCGCAGGAGAGCTCGCAGGGGATAGTGGAGCGGTAGACGAGGCTCGGACTCGCGACCTCAACCTTGGCAAGGTTGCGCTCTACCAACTGAGCTACTACCGCATAAGTGGTGCGGACGAAGAGACTTGAACTCTTACGTCGTTAGACACCAGATCCTAAGTCTGGCGCGTCTGCCATTCCGCCACGCCCGCAAGACTCCAGGACCAAATTCCGAAGGGGATGGTGACCCATCGGAGATTCGAACTCCGGACACCTTGATTAAAAGTCAAGTGCTCTACCACCTGAGCTAATGGGTCATTTGGCAGGGGTGGCAGGGTTCGAACCTACGAATCAGGGAGTCAAAGTCCCTTGCCTTACCGCTTGGCTACACCCCTATAAAGGAGACATGCCAACCGAGAGGAGAAAATGGGGTGGGTAGTGGGAGTCGAACCCACGATATCCAGAGCCACAATCTGGCGCTCTAACCACTGAACTATACCCACCATAAAGGGTTGGCGCGCCTGAAGGGATTCGAACCCCTGACCCACGGCTTAGAAGGCCGTTGCTCTATCCGACTGAGCTACAGGCGCAGGCCGCTGTCGGGGAGTGTCGGGGGATTTGTTTTCCCTGCTGACAGGTATAGATATTATCACAAATGGGATCGGATGTCAACCCTTTTTTGAAAATTTTTAATATAATTTGCGGCGGTGCTCAATCCTTGCGATCAAAGGTCAGGGTGTCGCCGACGGTCAGCTCGCTGTCCGCCTGGATGCGGCGGAGGATGCGGGCCTTGTCCGCACCCATGGCCGGAACGGGACAGAAATCGGTATCGCCGTCCTGTGCGCCGCTGGTCATCAGCGGGATCAGGGTGGCCTTGACGCCATCGCACTGCCCGCGGGTGAAATGCAGGGTGAGCCGCGCCGCCAGGCCGTCGTAGTCGGTGGGGTGCAGGTTGCCGCCAAAGACGAAGTTGCCCAGACTGTAGAAGATGGGCTTGCCGCCGTAGCTTTCGATGCCCTGCACCACGTGGGGATGGGTGCCCACGATGCAGTCCGCGCCCGCGTCCAGGATGGCGTGGGCCATCTCGGTCTGGAAGGCGTTGTGGTTAGCTTCGTATTCCGTGCCGAAATGGCAGGCGTAAAGGATATAGCTGCATCCGGCGTCGCGCAGGGCCTGGATCTCCCGGGCGGGCTGGCCGCGGTCCTGTTTCCAGATGGTCTCCCGGATGCCGCCAAAGCCGATTTTGACGCCGTCCTTTTCGTAGATCCAGGTATGGGTGTAGCCGCTGTAGCTGACGCCTGCGGCGGTCAGGGCGGCCCGGGTGCTGCTGCGTCCGGTGAAGCCGTAATCGATATAATGGTTGTTGGCGATGTTCACGTGCTCCACGGAGGCGGACGTGAGGATCTCCGTGAAGGCCGTGGGCCCGCGGAAGTTGTACAGGCGGCCCTCGGTTTTGTCCTGGCTGTCGTCCTTCAGCACGCATTCCAGGTTGAGATAGGTCACGTCGTCCGCGGCGAACAGGTCGGCAAAATTGCGCAGGGGATAGGCGTATCCCTGGGCCGCCACCACGGAATCAAAGGAATCCGCCTGGCGGCGCACGCTGTCCTCGCTGCCCAGCAGGGCGTCCCCGGCCAGGGTGATGACGATGCTGGTCTCCGGCGGCGGCGTGGGCGTGGGGGAGGGCGTTGGAATCTGGGTGGGCGTGGCCGTGGGAGGGATCGTTGCCGTGGGGACGGGGGTGGGGGTGCTCACGGGCACGGGCGTGGCCGTGGGCGCGGACAGAGCGTCGGCGCTCCACAGGACGGCGTAGGTCTTTTCGCCCACCATGCCGTCGGCGCTGAGACGGTTGGTTTTCTGGAAGGCGATCACGGCCTGCTCGGTGGCTCCGCCGAATACGCCGTCCAGCTCATCTTTATAATAGCCCAAAGCCGCCAGCCGTTCCTGCAATTGCAGCACCCGCACGCCCCGGGATTTGTAGGACAGCAGGCCCGCGTAGGCGGGCTCCGGGGTGGCGGTGATTTCCGGGGTGGGCGTGGGAACGGGCGTCGCCGTGGGCTCCGGGGTGAATGTGGGCACGGGGGAGGCCGTGGGCGTGACAGTGGGAGTGGGGGAAGGCGCGGCGGTGGGCTCCAGGGCAGCCCGCAGGGCGGCGCGGTTCTCCGGGTCGTCCAGCACCAGCACCTTGGTGTTATAGGGGATATGGGTCCACAGCCAGTAGACGTTCAGCCCATTTTCGCCGGGAGCGGGGTCCACCCGCACACAGCCGTGGCTGGCCTTCTGGCCCAGATACTGCGCCTGTCCGCTGTAATTCAGCTTGGCCCCATCCAGCTTGCAGCCCAGGGAATGGATCAGGTTGCCGCCGTCGATGCGCAGCACATAATTGTATTGATAGCCTTCATCGTGGAACAGCAGGCTGCGGTCCGTGGTCAAAAAGGCCCCTGCCAGGGTTTCCCGGAAGAGCTTGCCCTTGATGGGCAGGCCGGTGGAAACGGCCACCGTTCCCAGCTTTTCCCCGTCCTGCCATACGGTCAGGGTCTGGGCATTCTTGTCCACCACGATGCCGTAATGGCCGTTGGGAATCACGTTTTTGAGCTTGTTCGCGGGCACATAGCCCTCCACATAGTCGCCATCCTCCTGCCGCCAGGTGCCCACGCGGGCAAAGCCCTGCACGTCGGGCTCCAGCACCAGCACGGCGTGGCTCTGTCCATGCAGGGTACCCAGCACGCCGCTGGAGGTGCTGGGACCGGCGTAGATATTCTGATGCTGCAACTTGCCGATGTCCACCACCGTCACCGGGGCCATGAGGCAGGCCCAGGTATCGGCCTCGTTGGCAGGCAGGAACAGCGCCGGATCGCTGACGCCCACCGGCGGGATCTGCGGCGCGGTATCCTTGACCTCCAGGGGGATGACCACGGGCTCCTGGGGGCCGTTCTTTACGGAAAAGGTCAGGGTATAGCGCCCCGGGGCCACATTGCGGCCCTCCAATTGGCCGTTCCAGCTGAAGATGTGGGGCAGGCCGTCACTGGGCTCCAGGGACCAGGTTTTGAGATGGGTTTCGGGCGCGTCAGCCTCCGCCAGCTGCACGTGGATCAGCCCGCTGCCCGTCAGCAGGTAGTTGACCAGGAAGCCGTCGTAACCGGCGTGCACCACCTCCCCGGAGGGGATGCAGTATTGCAGGGCCGTCAAGGGCGCGGAGACGCGCACCACGGCCTCCGCATGATAGGCGCTCTGCGCTGTGACCAGGTGCGCGCTCAGTGAATAATGGCCTCGGGCAGGCGCTTCGCCGTTGGTGGTCAGTCCGTCCCAGGGGATCTCTATCTTCCCCGCCTGCACCTGCTGCCGGGCGATCTCATAGCGGATGTAGGCGTCCGCCACCGTGAGGGTCAGTTCGCCCGCCTCCGGCACGTCCAGGGAAAGGACATGCTCCCCGTAGGGGCTGATCCGCTCCGGCGCTGTGAGGGTCAGGACCGGCTCCTCCGCAAAAGCCCAAACCGGAAGCAGCAAAAGCATCAAAAACAGGATTTTCTTCATGCGTCATCCTTCATTGAAAAAATCAGCCTTCCCCATGGATCGGGGAAGGCTGTGTGTTTACCGTCCGCTCATTCCTGGGGCAGCGCCTTGATGGAGCTGTGGATGGCGTCGTAGATCTTCATATAGCTGCTGTTGTACCAGCCGGGGCAGGAGATGTGAAGGGTGAGCCGCTGGGTGTCGCTGATGATGGCCATGTGCACGCGCCCGCGAACGATGGTGCCGTCCGCCAGCACGCCGCGGTAGTTGTTGTAATAGCCCGTGCCGTTCATCAGCTTTTTGCTGGCGGCCTTGTAGGTCTCCCAGGTGGTGTAGGAAGCGCCTTCATTTTCCAGGAACCGCGCCAGGTCGTTTTTCAGGTCGTTGGCGCTGTAAGTCTTGGTGATGCCGGAAACTTCCAGCGTGATGGTGCAGGGATAGTTGTCCTTCACGGCGGCGGCGGGCTCGGTCAGGATGTATTTGCCGCTGATGTTCTCGTTGATCTCATAGCCCACGGCGGACTTGAAAGAAATGCCCAGCTTATTGGAAATGTACTCGCCGAAGGTGAAGGTCAGCTCCGGACGGGGAGTGGGGGTGGGCATATCGATGGGATCGATGGGGATGGGCGTGGCGCCCGCGTAGATCCGGTTCACCGACGCGGCGGCGGCCACGGCGGCGCCGTCCTCCTCGGTGGCGGGATTGTAGGAAAGCTGCGAGGGCGCGGCGGTGGGCAGATTGTCCAGCGGGGACACCTGACCGCCCTCCGCCCGAGCCAGCGCAAAGACGCACAGCGTCATCACCAGCATCAAAGCATAAAGCATCAGATTTTTCTTCATGGCTGAAAACCCTCCATCAGGATGTACAGGACCAAGCGAATAACAGCCCATGATTGAGCTTTATACAATTGTAATAGATTTGAAACACTTTGTCAAGCAATTTTTACAATTTGATGAGGGGGGAGAACGCGCTTTCCGAAGGAAGCGAGACCCCCTTTTTTACTTACTTTAGCGGGCACGCGATGCTGCCCTCCCGGCTCAGCACGGTGCCGTTCCCGGCCACCTGGGCCACGGATACAATGCCCTCGCTTTCGGCGATCCTGTCGATGAGGCCGGGCAGGGCCACCAGAATGTTCTTGTCCACAAACACGGTGTCCAGCCTGTGTTCGTCGATATAGATGGCGCTGAAACGGGTAAAGTTATCCCCCCGCACGATCAGCGCCTTGCCGTCGTACACCGCGCTGTCCACCCGGATGGGCAGGATGCCCATGCGCATGTTGGAAGGGGTATAGGGCGATTGGCCGTCGTAGAGGTATTGATCGCCGTAGAGTACGTCGTATTCCAGGTGATGCAGGTCCTCCAGATAGTTTTTATCATTCCAGCGCTGCTGATGGAACCGCGTCAGCGCGCCGTTGCTGATGCCGCAGCGGCCCAGGGTGTAGGCCGTCAGCTGGAAGCTGGTGATATCCCGGTCCTCCTTCGCCAGGCTGCCGTCATTGCTCCAGATCACATATTCCGTGGCCAGCATGCTGCCCGAGCGCAGGCTCTCCTCCGGCAGATCCAGGGCGGGCAGGTGATCGCCGTAGACCACCAGCACCACGGGCTCGGGATACGCCTCCAATTCCTTGATCAGCCGGGCCAGAAAATCGTCCGTCTCCTTGAGCTGGCTCACATAGTATTCAAAGGCGTTTTTCAGGCCGGGATTGTCCTCCAGGCCCGTACTGGTAATTTCGTAGGGCGTCACAGGCGCATCGGTGGAGTACATGCCGTGGCCCTGCACGGACACGGTGAAGATCACGTCCGGGGCCTCTTCCGCCCGCAGGCAATCCAGGATGGGGCCGATCAGATGTTCGTCCCGGCACCAGCCCAGGCTGTTGACGGTGTAATCCTGCATATATTCAATGGATGTGAAGGTGTCAAAGCCCAGCCGCGGGAACACCAGATAGCGCTGATAGAAGGTGGCGGTGTTGCTGTGGATGGCGTGGGCGGCATAGCCCAGATCCTTGAGATCATAGGCCACCGATTCGCATACAGCTTCCTGCAAAACCGTGCTGTACGGATATTCGCCGGTGCCGAAATCGCTCAGGTTCATGCCCGTCACCACCTCAAATTCCACGTTGGCGGTGCCGCCGCCAATCATGGGCACGTACAGATAGCCCGTGGAGCATTCCTTTTTGAGCCGGGTGAAGGTGGGTACAGGGTCCTCGCTCAAAGAAACCGTGGTGATGTTATCCGGGGACAGGAAGGATTCCAGTTGCAGAAAGATGAAATTGGGGTTCCGGGGCGTCTGAATGGCTGCCGCCGGGGTGGCCTGCACGTCGGTGACGATGCCGCTGATGGTCTTTTTGTCGTAGGTATCGGGCCGGGAGACGCCCCGGTCCACCGCGCTGCGCAGCAGGCTGTACGGGAAGCCATAGCGCCGGTAGGCTTTGGCGGGCTCGGTATAATCCCGGCACAGCATGGAATAGGGCACGGTGCAGGCCGCGGTGACGCACCACACCAGCAGGACGAACAGCAATCCCCGCTTGCGCTGGGGGCGTTCCCGCCGGGCCTTGCGGAACACGATCACCATGGCCGCGATGATGGCCAGCAGGGCCAGGCCGATCAATACGAACTGGCCGATGGTCACATAGGCGTTGGAAATGCTGGTGTTTTTCACCCAGATCACAAAGTCGTAGAAGCCCAGGGGCGTGATGCGCACGATGCCCATGATGAAGTTGACGATGCCCAGGGCCGTCCAGACCGTGCTTGCCAGGGCGATGGCGAAGATCCGCCGGTGTAACAGCATGGCCCCCGCCAGGGTGCAGAGCAGGATCAGGGTGTTATACAGAAAGGCGTGGGGCGTTTTGAACGCAAACAAAGCCGCGTCCACCAGGGAGTGGCGCGACAGGGATTCGATGGTCAGATTGAGCAGCAGCGACAGGATGATCAATTTGAACGCCCGACAGTAAAAGACCCGGCGGGCGGTTTCGTTTTGCGACATGGGTTTTACCTTTCTTTGCCGCCCGGCAGCATCAGGCGGTAGGCGCTGGGCAGGTTGCGCACGCGAACCTCGGTGCCCGCGTCGCCCCGCTCGCCGTCCAGGGACCAGGGCATGGGCTCCGGCATATGAAAGACGGCCTTTTCCACGTGGCGGTAGACCACCAGCGGGTGGTCGTAGCTGCCCGCCAGCATGCTGGGCAGGATGCCGGATAGATCGGTGATGCTGCGGGGCCGGCGCACCATCAGCAATTCGTGCTTGCCGTCGTGCAGGCCGTCCTCCTCCATGGGCAGCTTCACCATGCCCCCCAGGGACCGGGTGCTGCAAAAGGCCCCGAAGAAGAATTCGCCCTCGATGGTCTCTTCGGGCAGATCCACCGTGACTTCATAGGACTGGATGCGGGTCAGCTCCTGGGCCCCGGTGAGGATATAGGCCAAGTGGCCCAGCTTGTTTTTCAGGGCCCGGTCCGTCTCGTAGGAGGTGCGGGTGAAGGCCCCGAAGCTGGCCACGTAGGAGAACACCCGGCCATTGAAATCCCCGGCGTCCATGGGCGTGGGATTGCCCGCCAGCCCCACCGCCGCGGCGGACATGGGGTCGTGGGGCAGCCCGGCGGACAGGGCCAGGTCGTTGGTGGAGCCCATGGGCACATAGCAAAGGGGCGGAGCGTCCGGGAGCTTCGTCAGCCCGCCCAGGGTCTCGGACAGGGTGCCGTCGCCCCCCACGCACATCAGCAAGTTGTGGCCGTCGCTTTCCTCCTGGGCAAAGCGTGCGGCGTCCCCCGCGCCCGCGGTCTCGCATATATCCACATTCCAGCCGTAGCGCTGGTACATGTGCGCAATTTCATCCTTCAATGTTTTGCCCCGGCCCATGCCGGCGGCGGGATTGACGATCAGCAGCAGGTTGTTGCCCATAGGCTGCCTCCTTCCCATGTTGGCATACACATTTATTATACCAGCTTGTACACAAATTGTCCATATCCGGCGGAACGCTTGTATAAAAGGAAAAAAGATGCTAAAATAAACACTATCAATTTGTACTGGAGGTTTTTGTTTTATGGAAAGACCCAACGCCTGGAAAGCCTATGACGAAAATTCCCTGAACGAGCTGGAGGCCGTCAGCTGCCGTTACCGCGCTTTTTTGGATAATGGCAAGACCGAGCGCGAATGCGTGAAGCAGGCCGTGGAGATGGCGAAGGCCCACGGCTATACCGACCTGGCCGACGCCGTGAAGGCGGGCCGCCGCCTGAACCCCGGCGACAAGCTGTATTCCGTGTGCATGGATAAGTCCATCATGCTGTTCCACTTGGGCCAGGCGCCCCTGGAGGACGGCATCAACGTGGTGGGCGCGCATATCGACAGCCCCCGCATCGATGTGAAGCAGAATCCCTTCTATGAGGACACCAACCTGGCCTATGCCGACACCCATTATTACGGCGGTATCAAAAAGTACCAGTGGGTGGCCCGGCCCCTGGCCCTGCACGGCGTGGTGGCCAAGAAGGACGGAAGCCTGATCAACGTGGTCATCGGCGAGGACGAAAACGACCCCGTGCTGGCCATCAGCGACCTGCTGATCCACCTGGCCCAGGAGCAGATGGGCAAGAAGGCCAGCGAGGTCATCTCCGGCGAGGGCCTGGACATCCTGATGGGTGGCCGTCCGCTGGAGGGCGAGGAGAAGGAGCCCGTCAAGGCCCTGATGCTCAAAATTTTGAAGGAGCGCTATGATATCGACGAGGAGGACATGCTCTCCGCCGAGATCGAGTGCGTGCCCGCGGGCCGCGCCCGGGATCTGGGCCTGGACCGCAGCATGATCCTGGGCTACGGCCACGACGACCGCGTGTGCGCCTATGCCGAACTGGAGGCCATGTGGCTGCTGCCCGAGATCCCCGCTTCCACCTGCTGCTGCCTGCTGGCCGATAAGGAAGAGATCGGCAGCGTGGGCGCCACCGGCATGCGGGCCCATTACTTTGAGAACGCCATGGCCGAACTGGTCAACCTGACCTGCGACAGCTACAGCGAATTGGTGCTGCGCCGCGCCCTCAAGAACAGCCGCATGCTGTCCTGCGACGTCAGCGCGGGCTATGATCCCCTGTACGCCAGCGTGTTTGAAAAGAAAAACGCCGCCATCCTGGGCAACGGCGTGGCCTTCAACAAGTTCACCGGCTCCCGGGGCAAGAGCGGCAGCAACGACGCCAACGCCGAGTTCCTGGGCCGCCTGCGCCGCATCATGGACGATAACAAGATCGCCTGGCAGACCGCCGAGCTGGGCAAGGTGGACGTGGGCGGCGGCGGCACCATCGCCTACATCTGCGCCCTCTACGGCATGGAGGTCATCGACAGCGGCGTGCCCGTCCTGAGCATGCACGCCCCCGAGGAGATCATCAACAAGGCCGACCTCTACGAGGCCGTCAAGGCCTACGCCGCCTTCATGAAGGAAGCGTAAGGTTCGTATATAAAGCAAAGGATCCTGCTGGCGAAGGCCAGCAGGATCCTTTTTAATAATCTTTACGAAATTGCGCTGTCGGCGCTGTTCTCGGTTTTATCGTCCAGCAGCGTGATCTTGCCCTCTTCTTCTTTGGATAGGATCTGCTGGAATTCCTCGCCGCTGATGTTTTCCTTCTCCAGCAGGTATTCGGCCAGGTCGTGGAGCTGGCGGGTGTGCTGCTTGAGGATGTCCAGGGCGGTGTCGTAGGCGTTGGCGATCAATTTGACCACCTCGGCGTCGATCTGGCTGGCGGTCTCGGCGGAGCAGGCCAGCTGGGCGTCGCCGCCCAGGTACTGGTTCACGTTGGTCTCCAGGGCCACCATGCCGAATTTCTCGCTCATGCCGTAGCGGGTGATCATGGCGCGGGCCAGCTTGGTGGCCTGCTCGATGTCGTTGCTGGCGCCGGTGGTGCAGGTGTTGCAGGCGTATTCCTCGGCGGCGCGGCCCGCGGTCAGCACGGCCAGCTTGGCCAGGATGTCCTCGCGCTTCATCAGCACGTGCTCTTCTTCATCCACCTGCATGGTGTAGCCCAGCGCGCCGCTGGTGCGGGGGATGATGGTGATCTTCTGCACGGGCACGGCGTTTTTCTGATGGGCGGCCACCAGGGCGTGACCGATCTCGTGATAGGCCACGATGCGCTTTTCGGTATCGGGGATCACAAAGCTCTTGCGCTCGGTGCCCGCGATGACGTTCTCCACGCTGGCCTCCAGGTCCTCCTGGGTCACGGCTTCGCGGCCCATGCGCACGGCGCGCAGGGCGCTTTCGTTGACGATGTTGGCCAGGTCCGCGCCGCTGGCGCCCACGGTGGAGCGGGCGATGGCGGTGAAGTCCACGCTCTTGTCGGTGGTGATGCCCCGGGCGTGGACGCGCAGCACGGCCTCGCGGCCCCGCAGGTCGGGCAGATCCACGGTGATGCGCCGGTCAAAGCGGCCGGGGCGCAGCAGGGCGGCGTCCAGGATCTCGGGCCGGTTGGTGGCGCCCAGCACCACGATGCCCTTGCTGGCGTCAAAGCCGTCCATCTCGGCCAGCAGCTGGTTCAGGGCCTGCTCGCGCTCATCGTTGCTGGATAGGCCCACGGCGTCGCGCTTCTTGCCGATGGCGTCGATTTCATCGATAAAGATGATGCAGGGGGCCTTCTCCGTGGCCTGCTTGAACAGGTCGCGGACGCGGGCCGCGCCGGTGCCCACGAACATCTCCACAAAGGCGGAGCCGCTGACGAAGAAGAAGGGCACCTTGGCTTCGCCGGCCACAGCCTGGGCCAGCAGGGTCTTGCCGGTACCGGGAGGTCCCACCAGCAGCGCGCCCTTGGGCAGCTTGGCGCCGATGGCCCGGTATTTCTCAGGCTGGTGCAGGAAGTCCACCAGTTCGATCAACTGCTCCTTGGCCTCATCCTGCCCGGCCACGTCGGTAAACTTTTTGCTCTCGTCGCTGACAGAGTACATCTTGGCGCTGCTCTTGCCAAAGCTCATGGCGCCCATGCCGCCAGCGCCGCCCTTGCGCACCATGCGCACGATCATCACGATGATCACGGCGTAGAAGGCGATGGGCAGCACCACGCTGACCAGCAGGCTCAGGATGGATACGCCGCTGGTGTTCTCCCCGCCGAATTTCACGTCCGCCCGCAGCAGGCGATCCACCAGATAGGGGTCCTCCACCGCCACGGTCTGATAGGTCTTGCCCGCGCTGCCGTCGTAGAACCAGCGGGGCAGGCTGCTGTCCGTCTTCATGGTGAAGCTGATGGTGGCGGTGCCGATCTGCACGGTATCCACCTGGCCGTTTTCCACCATGGTGATAAAGTCGCTGTATTCCACCGTCTCCACGGTGCCGCCCAGCATGTTGCGGGCGGAAATGATGCTGGAGATCAGCAGCACGCCCAGCACCACGATCATCACATAAAACCAGGGTGAGCGCGGCATCTGCGGCTTATTGTATCGCTTGGGCTCGTTGTTGTTATTGTTGTTGTCCATTGTCTCTCTCCTTCTTCCAGGATGGATGCCGCGCTCAACTCCAGGCAAATTTAGTTAAACGCTTATGCATCGAACACATTGTAGCGTATTTTATCGTTTGTTGTCAATATATATGGAGTAAAGTTCACAATCCCGCCATATATTAGAGGGTTCTAATAAATGCCTAATTTATATGATGAAAAAACTATGCCATAATAACGGATAATTATAGTACCCCGCATATGGCATAGCAAAATAAAGAATATTTTTTAGCTTTCAGTCAGCGGTAGATAAAATGAATAGTAACGTCGTTGATAATTACTGAGTCATCCAGAAATAGCGAAAGGTTAGTAATATCAGTTGCTCTTGCCTGTGCCTGGCAGTATAGTTTATGCGTATTATTTTGAACAGACGTCATAAATAATTTGTAATCTGAGGTTAATTCGATTGCTGGTATTTCAATGGGAATAATAAGCGTGGTGTCTTCTTGTTTGTACTCAAAGATAACTTTGATATCCATTTTGGCATGGGATACGGCGGTTGTCCAATCTTGGGTGGTTATCCAAGGTATTTTATCAAGGGAGGAAACAGCATCGATTGAACATGGCATTGCGTTTTCTACGAACACTGAAAGCGGCCTGCGCTTCGCGCGGATCATCCGTACGATCAATACGATGCTCACGGCGTAGAAGGCGATGGGCAGCACCACGCTGACCAGCATGCTCAGGATGCTGGCGCTTTCGCCTCCAAATTTTATGTCTGCTCCAAGTAGACGTTCAACCAATGTAGAATCCTCTACAGTCATGGTGTGATAGGTCTTGCCCTCACTGCCGTCATAGAACCAGCGGGGTATGTTGCTGTCCGTTTTCAGTGTGAAGGTGATGGTGGAGCTGCCGATCTGCACAGTGTCCACCTGGCCGTTTTCCACCATGGTGATAAAGTCGCTGTATTCTACTGTTTCAATGCTGCCCTTCGACGCGATGATAATGGAGGACACACCTAAAAATATAAGCACACTTATCAGTATTCCGAGCATCACATAAAACCAAGAAGAACTTGTATTTTGTGACTCTCTGTTTTTGAGTTCATTGTTTTTCCCCATATTTGTTCTCCTTTTATGATGACTATTGTGCACAATACCACAAGAGAATCTAAATGGATTATTAGCTGAGCATATTGCAGCGTATAAATCTGTTTCTTGTCAACATATGTGAGGAGCAATTTCAATTCCGTCAAATATGGAGGTTTCAAATCTTTCTTTGCACCGGCGGCGGAATGTGGTATACTGTCCCCGTAAGGACGGTACAAACCATGATCAATCAAACGGTAAAGACCAAGCTGGCCCTGCTGCCCGACAGCCCCGGCTGCTATCTGATGAAGCACGAGGGCGAGATCATCTATGTGGGCAAGGCGGTGAACCTCAAAAACCGGGTGCGCAGCTATTTTCATACCAAGGAGCACACCCCCAAGGTGGCCGCCATGGTGGCGCAGATCGACGATTTTGATATCCTGCTCTGCAACACCAATCTGGAGGCCCTGGCCCTGGAATGCAACCTGATCAAGCTGCACAAGCCCCACTATAACATCCTTTTGAAGGACGACAAGCACTATCCCTACGTGCGCATCGACAAAAACGAGCCCTTCCCGCGGGTCACCATCGCTCGGCGCATGCAGAAGGACGGGGCCCAGTATTTCGGCCCCTATATCGGGGCCAACGCGGTGAAGGACGTGCTGGAGGTGCTGCGCAAGGCCTTCCCGCTGCGCACCTGCGATAAAAAGCTGCCCCTGGCAAAGCCCATCCGCCCCTGCGTCAATTATGAGATCGGCCGGTGCCTGGCCCCCTGCGCGGGCAAGTGCACCCAGGAGGAATATCAGCAGGTGGTGGACGGGGTCATCTCCTTCCTGAACGGCAACGTGAAGGACATCACCGACAAGCTGAACAGGGAGATGCAGGCCGCCAGCGCCGCCTGGGATTTTGAGACCGCCGCCCAGAAGCGGGACGCCATCAAGGATATCGAGGGCATGCTGGAGCGCCAGCGGGCCATACAGACCAACGACGCCCAGCAGGACGTGCTGGCCCTGGCCCAGGATGGCCTGGACGCCATGGCTCAGGTGCTTATCATTCGCGGCGGGCGCATCATCGGCGGCGAGAGCTTCGCCCTGCCCGGCGAGGGCAACGAGCCCGCCCAGAGCGTGCTGACGGAATTCGCCCTGCGCTATTACGCGGACCGCCAGCCGCCGAAGGAGATCCTGACCCCGCTCATGGAGGACGCGGAGACCATGCAGCTGCTCCTGCGGGAAAAGCGGGGCAGCGCCGTCAATGTGATCATCCCCCAGCGGGGCGAAAAGCGCGCCCTGGTGCTGATGGCCGAGCGCAACGCCGCCGACGCCCTGGAAAAGCGCAACGCCCGCCAGCAGGTGCACGAGCAGCGCACCGTCGGGGCCTGCGAGGAGCTGCAAAAGGTCATCGGCATGGACAAATTTCCCCACCGCATCGAGGGCTTTGATATTTCCAACACCCAGGGCGTACTCAGCGTGGCGTCCATGGTGGTGTTCATCGACGGCGAGCCCGCGCACCGGGAGTATCGCCATTACCGCATCAAGACCGTGGAGGGGCCCAACGACTTTGAGAGCATGAAGGAGGTGCTCACCCGCCGCTTCGCCCGCACCCAAAGGGAGGAAGCGGGGGAGCGCTGGGTCATGCCCGATCTGGTGCTGGTGGACGGCGGCCCCCAGCAATTGCGCTTCGCCCAGGAGGCCATGCGCGCCGTGGGGGTGGAGGTGCCCATGTTCGGCCTGGCCGAACGGCTGGAGGAGATCTGGCTGCCCGGCAGGGAGGAGAGCATCATCCTGGATCGCCGCAGCCCCGCCCTGCATCTCATTCAGGGTATCCGCGACGAGGCCCACCGCTTCGCCATCACCTATCACCGCTCCCTGCGCGGCAAGGCACAAACCCATTCCTCCCTGGAGGATATCCCCGGCATCGGCCCAGCCCGCCGCCGCGCCTTGCTGCAATATTTTGGCTCCATCAAAAAAATGAAGGAGGCCGAAATCGACGACCTCCTCAAAGTCAAGGGCATGTCGCGTCCCGCCGCGGAGACGGTTTACCAGGCGTTGCATCCCAAGATAGAGGAATAAAGGGAACGCGCTTTCATAGCGTCCGCCGAAGGCGGACTGAGGGCGAGCAATTTTGCAAATTGCCGCCCGAAACCCACGCGCAAGCGTAGCGCAGGGCGTGGGGCGTAAACAGAAAGCGCGTACTCCTTTATAGGATCTTTTCCATCCCGATCTTTTGCGGCGTCAACCCACACTTCTCGTAGAACTTCAGCGCGCTGGGATTGCAGCTCCACACGTTCAGGGTCACGTTGTAGCAGCCGCTTTGCCGGGCGAAGTCCAGCACGTGGTTATACAGGGCGGAGCCGATGTGCTTGCCCCGCTGGTTTTCGTCCACGCACAGGTCGTCGATGTACAGGGTCTTGATGTCGGTCATCAGCTGACTGCCCACGTGCTGCTGGAACACGCAGAAGGCGTAGCCCAGCACGCGCCCATCCTCGTCGTAGACGAACACCGGGCGGCTGCCGTCGGCGAAGATGGCCCTGAGCTCCCCGGCGTCATACTTGGTGGCCGGGCCCTTGAACAGATCGGGCCGCCCGTTGTGATGCACCATGTTCACCTGCACCAGCAGGTTCAGCACGTCCGGGATATCGCGGTTTTCCGCGGGGCGAATGATGGCCATTGCTTTTCTCCTCATTCCACCAGCAGCCCGTAGAGCGTCATGTCGATGCGGGTCACGGTGTCGTTTTCCAGATAGTAGGTCAGGACGGTGTATTGGTCGTCCTCGCCGCTGCTGGCGTATTCGATACGGGCGGCGGTGTCGCTGTCCTTTGTATACTTGCCGTAATCGATGGCGGAATTCCAGTACAGGCTGCGGTTGCCCTTGGCATTGGCCGCCTGGCCGCGGTCCCGGAACAGCGCCATCACCTCGGCGCTCTTCATGCCCACCTTGCTGCCCAGGGGACCCGCCATGGCGGGGTTGCTGGTGCTGATGGCGTAGAGCACCTGGCCCTCGCTGGTAAACCAGGCGGAGCCCCATTCATAGTTGACCCGCAAAGCGCGCCCGGACAGGGTGCTGGCGTTCTCGCCGGTTTCCTGGCCCGCGCCGTAGAGCTTGCGGATGTTTTCATAGGTGGATTTGCCCAGGGTGAAGGCCTTGAACTGCATCTTGTCGGCGTTGAACACCTTCACCGGCGTGCCGTTCACCTTGTAGGTGCCCACGTATTCGTTGCTCACCTTGCCGTATTGGTTCACCGCCACGGCCCGCAGGGTGGTGCTGCCGATGGGCAGCATGAAGCCCTCGCTGGTGTAGATGGGGGAATCGCTGTTGGGCTGGGTGCCGTCGATGGTGTAATAGATCACGTATTGCTGGTCCGGGGTGTCGCCGGTGATCTTGATGTCCTCCATGTACAGGTACACCCGCCGGGGCCTGTCGTATACGCCCGTCAGCAGGCGGGATTTGGGGGCGCTGGGCACGGGGAACCATACAGTGTAGCGGAAGTTCACCTCGTCGCTGATCAATTCGCTGGAGACGCACACCGCCCGGATCTCATGGGTGCCTTCGGTCAGATTCAGAGGATCGCTGAACAGGATGCCGCCCTCGGGCAATTCGGTCTCGGCGTC
This sequence comes from uncultured Eubacteriales bacterium, assembly GCA_902781945.1. Taxonomy (GTDB): domain Bacteria; phylum Bacillota; class Clostridia; order Christensenellales; family Aristaeellaceae; genus SFMI01. The sequence continues at coordinate 35,436 of CACZLE010000003.1, forward strand.
GTCCAGCAGATAATACACGTCGTAGCCCTGGGGGGAGGACAGCGTCACCTGGCAGCTGTTCATGTAGCGCCCGTTTTCCTTGTCCGCCACGGGGGCCAGGGGCACCCGGGATTCCCGCTGGGATTTGAAGCTCAGTTCGCCCGTTTTGTCATAGGCCAATTGCATCAGGTCCGTGGCCTCAAACAGCCGGTTCTGATCCATCAGGATATCGATGGCATAGCGGTAGGCCAGGGGATTTTTGTCATCCACCTCGGTATACAGCTTTTGATAGAGGGCCTCGGCGTCGTCCAGGGCCCCGATGGCCTCGTAGGCGTCCGCCAGGCTCAGCAGCCGCTCGTAGAGACCGTCGATGTCCGGGGCCAGTTCATAGGCCTTGTTGTAGGTCTCGATACACTGGGCGATATAGCCCTGGTCGATCTGCTCCTCGCCGATCTGCCACAGGGCCAGGGCGGCCTCCTCCTCGCCGATCATGGAGATGATCTTCTCCTGGCGTTCGGGGTCGTTGGCCGTGGCCCGCATCAGGATCAGATGGCCCTGGGGCAGGCGGATGGCCAGCACAAACAGCACCACCGCAGCCACCAGCAGCAGGGCCGCCAGGATGGTCAGCAGCAGCGCGCGGTTGACGCCCCGGCGGCGGACGTTGCGGATGGGCTTGTCATGTTTGCGCACCCGCTTTTCCGCGGTGTTCTCCTCGTCGGCGCCGCCGATGCCGCGATGGTTTTCGGGCCGCCCCGCGTCCTGGGCATAGCGGGAGGTGCGGGCAGGCCGCTCAGCGCCCACGCCGTAGACCGGCGGCGGCTCATGGCTGCACCCCTGGCGGATCTCCGCCGTGGCGTCCGCGCTGTCGGAGGCGCGAAGGGGCGCGCCGCAATGGGGGCAGATGCGGGCGCTGTTGTCCGAGCGCATGCCGCAGCGTTCACATATCATTGCAGATAATCTCCATTGTCGGGGGTCTCATTGTCCTTGGGCCAGGACATTTGCAGGCTTTGCATGGCCTCGTAATCCGGATCGCTCTCGTCAAACTCGCGCTCCGGGGCGTCGCCGCCCAGCTGCTCGATGGCTGAGCGCAATTCGATGTAGTTCAGGTAGGTCAGATCCTCGTCCAGGGCCAGGTCGATCAGGGTCTCCAGGGCCCCTTCCTCGCCCAGGCGGCCCAGATAGCCCGCCAGCACGGCCACGTTGGCGTCGGGCTTGCGGATCAGCCGCAAAAGCTCGGGCAGCACCTTGCCCGAGGTGTCCGGATAATAGGACAGCACGGAGCACAGGGCCTCCTTGCCCGCGTCGTTGGCGTCGTCCAGGAAGGCCAGCATGGGATCGATGGCCTCCTCGCCCATCTGGGCCAGGGCCTCGCAGGCCGCGTCGCACAGCTCGTCGTCGTATTGTCGGTTCAATTGCCAGCTGATGTAGAGCTGCATGGGCAGGGTGCTGCTCATTTCGCCCAGCAGGGACACCGCCGTCATGCGGGCCTCCTGGGGCGTGCGCTCCTTTTGCAGCAGATTGTACAGCCGCTTTTCGGCGGGCTCGCCCAACTCGGTGATGCGGTTGAGCAGCATATCGGGCACGGGCACCTTTTGCTTAAAGTAGTCCTCCATCCAGTCGATCAGCGCCTTGGCGTCGTCCCACTGGCGGAAGTATTCGCCGGGCTTGGCCCCGGCCAGAAAGTCCGCCGGGGTATCCAGGAATTTGTCATACACCTCGGGCATGGCGGCTTCCATGGCGTCGTAGTTTTTGTATTCCTTGGCGTGATCCTTGAACCACTTCATGGCGAACAGCGAAAACGCCTTGTCAAAATCGATGCACTTCATACGGTCTTTTGCTCCTTCTGATCAGTTGCATATACGCGCGCCGGATGCGGCGGGGGTGCTTGCTTTTCTGAATGTATTCCTGGGCGGCGGCGCTGTTTTGCTGCGCCAGCAGACAGGCGGTGAAGGCCGCGGGCCACACGCCGTCCCGGCTCTGGGCGCAATGGCGCTGGGCGCTGACGGGCAGCCGCCGCCACAGGGGGGGCACCTCCCGCACCACGGCGCTCAGGGGGATGCTTTCGGGCAGATTCCGCAGCAGCCGCCGGATCAGATCGTGCAGATCGGGATCGTAGGGCGGGCGGGGACGCTGAGGCGCCAGGATCATGTGGCCATCCGCCTGCATGAACACGGGCAATTGCACCCCATGGGTGTCCAGAAAGCCCAGGATGGCTCCGGCCAGCATGGGCGGCAGATCATATTCCGTCAGCGCCATGCGCAGGCCCAGGGTATCCTCGTTTTTCATCATCAGCTGGATGGCCGTCTCCAGCGTGCCCGGCAGGTGCAGGCGCATCAGCTTCACCAGGCCGTCGTGGAGACGCTGGGACAGGGTATCCGGATCGCCGGTGGTGATGGATTCATTGAACAGCTGAAACTGCCGCAGGGTCTCCTTCAGATACATCTGGGGTGAGGGGGGGTCATCGCTGAATTGCTCCCGCAGAAACCAGAAATTGGGAATGTCGCCGGCCACGGCTTCCGCGGTCCTGACCAGCGCCTGCGCGCGATCCTCTTCCCCGCCCATCTTCCGCAGGGCCGTGGACAGCAGCAGCATCAGATCGGCGCTGTCGGGATATTTGGCCAGCCATTTTTCCACCTGCTCCACGGCCAGATCCGCCTGGCCCAGGCTGATGGCGCAGCCGCAGAACATGGGCAGCGACTCCAGGTCCTCGCACAGCGCGGCGGCCTCGCGCAGCGCCGCTCGGCAGGCGTGGGGCATGCCCAGGTCGTGCAGGGCCGTGGCCAGAAACTGCCGGGCCGCCATGTCCCTGGGGGCCATGCGGCAGGCGATGTCCGCGTAGGTAAAGGCTCGCTGGGGCTTGCCCCGGAGCACATATTGCTGGCTCAGCAGCTTGGCGGTCTGAGGCAAACGGCCCCGCCGCCAGGATTTTTTGGCCCGCCGCAGGCATTCGGCCCTGTCGTCCTGCACGTCCGCGGCCTGGTTGAACAGCGTTTCCGCCCGGCAGGTGCGGGGCGCGGGCTTGGGGTCCCGGGGCTGCTGCCACAGGATGTCCCGGGCCTGATCCGCCTGCTCGCCGCAGGGGGCCATGCGCAGGTATTGGTCCAGCAGGGCGCTCATGCCCCGGCTGTCGCCCTTCAGGCTGCAATTCCGGGCCAGGCCGTACAGGCTGTCGGCGTCCCCGGCGTCATGGGCCAGGTTTTCATGATACAGCCGGTCGCTGGCCGCCATGCAGCGCATGTCCGCGTACACCTGGGCCAGTTCCCGGCGCAGGGCGTTGCTGTCATGCTGACGCAGCGCGGCCCGATACAGCCGCGCCGCCTCCCGCAGATTGCCCGTTCGTTGGGCTTGCTGCGCTTTCTGCCGCCAGTAGGCGAAGTTCATTTCCAGGGGAATGATATCCGGCATGACGCCTCCCTTAATTCATATCGCTGCCCAGCAGCGCCTTGATGTCGTCCTCAGTAAATTTATGCGTGGTATGGCAGAAATGACACGTCATTTCCGCGCCGTGATCCTTTTCCAGAATGTCCAGCAGCTGCTCCCGGCCCACGGACTTGAGCATCCTGCGGGCCTTTTCCCAGCTGCATCCGCAGTAATAGCGGATGGGCTGGCGATCCAATTTGACCATGTCCAGATCGTGGAACCAGCGCTCCGCCAGGTCGTCCAGGGGATCCTCGAAGAGATCCCGGCTGATGCCGGAAAACAGCATGGCCCGCAGATCCAGGGTTTCCAGGGTCTGGCGGCTGCACCCGGGCATGGCCTGCACCAGCACGCCGCCGGCGGAGAGCACCACGCCCTCGTGCACGATGGCCCCCAGGGATACGATGGAGGGGGTCTGCTCGCTGTGGGTATAATAGGAGGCGAAATCCTCGCCCAGTTCGCCGGAGACCAGCTCGGTCTTGCCGATGTAGGGCTCGCCCACGCCGTAATCCCGGATCACCGTCAGGGTGCCGTCCTTCCCCAGCAGGCCGGATACGTCCGGGCTGCCGTCCTTTTTCGGCGGCAGGGCGATCTGGGGGTTGTGCATGCTGATCTTCACGTCCCCGCCGTGGGCCACGCAGGTCATGCGCCCGCCGGGGCCGCCGCCGTCCACGATGGCGGTGATGTTGGCCTCCTGCTCCTTCATCATCACGCCCAGCATCACGGTGCCGGTCATCATGCGGCTCATGGCAGCAATGGCCACGTCCGAGGCGTTGTGCACGTCGCCCGCCCGCTGGGCGGTGTGGGTGGTGCGCAGCAGGGCCACGCGGGCCTCGCCGCCGCATACGGTCATGCGCAGCAGGGCGTCGTTTTCATCAAAAGCGGTATTGTTCATCATCTATGTTTCTCCTTTGGCCGGATGGCACTCACGTGCCAGCGGGGGCATTTTTCCCCGGGCGCACGCAATGTGCGGTCTCCGTAGAACCGCACGTCCTCAAATCCGGTCTCCTGTAAATATTGGGTCAGTTCCTCCCGGCTGTGGGCCCGCTGGGTCTGATTTTCCTCCAGGCGGGCATAGCTTCCGTCCGGCTGCCGGACGAAGATGGAGAGGCGCATGGACACCGTATGGTCGCGGGGGTTCCATGCGTTCTGCCAGATGTAGGCGATGTCCTCCTCCAGGCTGCCCAGGGTTTGGTCCCCCAGGGTGTTTTGCAGCTTATAGGGGGTGGACAGGTCGAAGATCAGCGCCCCGCCGGGACGGAGGGCCTGATAGGCGGATTTCAGAAAGGCCCGCGCCTGATCGGGCTTGGTCAGATAGTTCAGGCCGTCGCAGGTGCACAGGATGGCGTTTTGCCGCTTGTGCAGCCGCAAGCGGCGCATATCCTGGCGCACGAAGGGGATCTGCATCCCCGCGTCCCGGGCCTTGCCCAGGGCCACGGACAGCATGTCCTGGCTGAGGTCCACCCCCGTCATCTGATAGCCCAGAAGCCTGAGCGGTATGGTCAGGCTGCCCGTGCCGCAGGCGCATTCGCATACGGGGCCGCCTTCGACGCCGCATTTGCGCAGCAGATGGGCGTAATATTCCGCCCAGCCTGCGTAATCCACGTTTTGCATCAGCCGGTCATAGACCGCCGCGAAGGCCGTGTACATGGGTTTTCAGCGTTCCTTTCTTCGCCGCATGGCGGCAACCATCCCGCCCACGCGGCCCGTTTCCTGGGCGCTCAGCCCGGCCCAGCCCACGCGCAGCAGCTTGTCGGTGAGGCCCAACTGGGCGGCGGCGCGATATTTCAGTTCCATTTCTTCCTTGTTCATGTGCGGTCACCTCCGCCCATAGCATGCGCGGAGAGGCGCGTGTTTATCAGGCCTGGATGTCGTCCGTGGGCTCGTCTTCCTCGGTGAAGTCCTCGTCCTCCTCCTTGGCCAGGCCGCGGTTGACCACCGCGCCCTCGATGCGGCTGTTGATGAAGCGGTCAAACACGCCGTTGGTAAAGGAGGCGTGGACGAACCGGGTGAAGGCGAAGCCGATGACGATGTAATACAGGCCCAGGCCCAGCATGGCGTACACCCACTGGCCCAGGAACAGCGTCACCGCCGTGGCGATCAGGGCGGGGATCAGGGTGGCCAGGCGCACGCCCACGGTCATGGGCAGCCGGGCCACGGCCAGCATCAGGCCGTTTTTGATCAGCTGGCGGAAGGTGAGCTGGTAGCTGACCATCAGGGGATACATGAACACGAGGCCCAGATACCAAATGAGCCCCAGGCCCAGCGTCAGCATCTGCGGCACCATGAACAGGGGGTTTTTGCCCATCATCTGGCCGTAGAAGCGATAGCACACAAAGAGGATGAAGGGCAGGATGGCCGTGATGGCGGAGACACCCAGGGCCTGCTTCCAGTTTTCCTTGGCCGCGTCCTTAAAGTCGCCCCAGGCGAAGGCGTGCTCGTCCCGGGCCCAGTTGCGGGTCACGTAGGCCATGCCCGCCTGCACGGGACCGGTGATCAGGATGCAGGGGATGAGCAGCAGCAGGGACATCTGCACGATGCCCTCCACCGGGGCGCTGCTGGCGGGAACAAGCACGTTGCCGGCGTCGTCCACCTGCTCCGCGTACACAAAGACGGAATAGGCGTTGCCGTTTTCGTCCTCCACCCGCTGAATGTCGCTGGCGGAGGCCACGGCGTTGATCAATATGACCAGCACGATCATGGTGGGGATCCAGGCCGCGAATACCGTCAGATTCAAACGGCAGATGCCCGACAGGCGCACCCGCAGCATTTCCCAGAAAAGCTGCCAGCGGTTCTTGGGCAGATCCTCCTTGCGGTAGTCGCCCTTGCCGCTCTTGCCGTAATAATAGCTGTTCATCAAACGAGAAAACATAGTCATTCTCCTCCGATCAGAGTTTCAGGGCTATATTATATCATAAAACAAAATAAAAGAAAATACGTCTCCGCCGGGAAATGGCCCCGGGGAGACGTGTTTGCAAATTGTTCATATTGCAGGTTGTTCAGTTCCGCAGCGCGTTCAGCGGCGCGGGGATGCGCCCGCCCCGGGCGATGAAGTCCTCGCAGCTGTATTTGTTGACGGGCATCACCGGCGCGAAGCCCAGCAGTCCGCCGAATTCCACCTGGTCGCCCGCCTGCTTGCCGATGGCGGGGATGATGCGCACGGCGGTGGTCTTGCTGTTGATCATGCCGATGGCGGCCTCGTCGGCGATGATGCCGCTGATGGTGGCGGCGCTGGTGTCCCCGGGCACGGCGATCATATCCAGGCCCACGGAGCACACGCAGGTCATGGCCTCCAGCTTTTCCAGCGTCAGCGCGCCGCAGCGGGCGGACTCGATCATGCCGATGTCCTCGCTGACGGGGATGAAGGCCCCGCTCAGGCCGCCCACGTGGTTGCTGGCCATGACGCCGCCCTTTTTCACCGCGTCGTTGAGCAGCGCCAAGGCCGCGGTGGTGCCGGGGGCTCCGGCCATCTCCAGTCCCATTTCCATCAGGATATGGGCCACGCTGTCGCCCCGGGCCGGGGTGGGGGCCAGGGAAAGGTCCACGATGCCGAAGGGGATGCCCAGCCGCTGGCTGGCCTCCCGGGCCACCAGCTGGCCCACCCGGGTGATCTTGAAGGCCGTGCGCTTCACCGTCTCCGCCACCACGTCAAAGGGCGCGCCCTTGATGGATTCCAGGGCGGTCTTGACCACGCCGGGGCCGGAAATGCCCACGTTGATGGCGCATTCCGGCTCGCCCACGCCGCAGAAGGCCCCCGCCATAAAGGGATTGTCCTCCACCGCGTTGGCGAACACCACCAGCTTGGCGCAGCCCAATCCGTCCTGGTCCGCCGTCAGCTCGGCGGTTTTGCGGATGATTTGCCCCATTTCCCGCACGGCGTTCATGTTGATGCCCGCCTTGGTGGAGGCTACGTTGACCGAGCTGCACAGCCGCTCGGTGGTACTGAGCACCTCCGGGATGGAGCTTAGCAGCCGTTCATCGGCAGCAGTTGCGCCCTTTTGCATCAGCGCGGAATAACCGCCCAGGAAGTTGACGCCCATCTCCTTGGCCGCCCGGTCCAGATATCGGGCGATGAGCCGGGGATCGCCCTGGCAGATCAGGCTCACCGGCGTCACGGAAATGCGCTTGTTCACGATGGGGATGCCCAGCTCCCGCTCGATCTCCTCGCCGGTTTTCACCAGGTCTTTCGCCGTGCGGCAGATCTTTTCATAGGCCCGCCGCCCGGTCTCCTCGGGGTCGCGGTCGGCGCAGTCCAGCAGGTTGATCCCCAGCGTGATGGTGCGGATATCAAAATTCTCCTCCTGGATCATGCGCAGGGTTTGCAGTATTTCACCGGTTTCTATCATGGCTTTTTCCCCTTATATCCTGTGCATGGCGTCGAAAATATCCATCCGCTGCATGTGGATGGTCATGTTCATCTCGTCCCGGATGGGCTGCAAGGCCTCGTCGATCTCGCTGAAGGTCTTGTGGGCGCCGTCCAGGTCCACGATCATCATCATGGTGAAGTAGCCGCCCAGGATGGTCTGGGTGATATCCAGGATATTGATGTTCATTTCGTACAGCCTGGTGGACACCCGGGCGATGATGCCGGTGGCGTCCAGGCCGGTGACGGAAATCAGGGCTTTGGTCATGGTTTTCACGCTCCTTCGATAGAAAATATTATACCTGTTTCCGACCAAATTGCAACCGGGAATGCAGGCTTGTTTTGTTTATAAACTGTGCTATCATGTTCGGACATCCAACAAAGGAGGATTGTGAACCATGAAAAAGTATCTTGCGGAATGCATCGGCGCCATGACGCTGGTGGTGCTGGGCTGCGGCACCGCCATGCTGGTGGGCTGCGACGCCGTGAACGGCGGCGGCTATATCCTGACCGCCCTGGCCTTCGGCCTGACCATCGTGGCCATGGCCTACTCCATCGGCAACGTTTCCGGCTGCCACATCAACCCCGCCGTGTCCCTGGCCATGCTGATCCGGGGCGACCTGAGCGTGAAGGACTTTATCGGCTATGTCATCTCCCAGTGCGCGGGCGCGCTGATCGGCGCGGGTCTGCTGAACCTCATCTTTAAGCTGGGCGGCGTCAGCGACATGACCGGCGGCCTGGGCTCCAACGGCCTTTCCGGCGTGGGCGGCAATGCCCTGGCCGGCCTGCTGGTGGAGATCGTGCTCACCTATATCTTCGTCACCGCCATCCTGGGCGTCACCAGCAAGAAGGCCAATCACGGCTCCTTCGCGGGCCTGGTCATCGGCCTCACCCTGGTGGTGGTGCATATCCTGGGCATCGGCCTCACCGGCACCTCCGTCAATCCCGCCCGTTCCTTCGGCCCCGCCCTGGTGGCTGCCCTCAGCGGCAACAGCGAGCCCCTGGCCGCCCTGTGGGTGTTCATCGTGGGCCCCATGATCGGCTCCGCCCTGGCCGCCTGCGTGTACAAGGCGCTGGAAAAATAAGAGGCAATAAGGAACGCGCTTTCTAAAGAAAGCTGTGCAAAGACTTTTGGCGGGCGAACAGACTTGAACACACTATCAGGCAATTTCCGCCAGTTTAGCCTATGGGGGACTGCAAAGAGCCGTCTGGGGCCAATGAAAAAGCCAGGAGCCGTCAGATTGGAGCAAGCTCCATCTGCCGTCTCCCGGCTTTTTCGGGATTGCTTCGCAATCCTCGGCCTGCTGCGCAGGCCGCCCCCAGACTCGCTTGGCCTGATAACCAAACATGGGTGCAGCCCCCGCGACAGAAATGACGTCGGCTTGCCGACGTCAATGCTGCGACAGCAGCATAGCCGCATAAGCAAAAGTGACCGGATCGAGCTTGCTCGCTTCCGGTCATCTTTTGTGTTGCGGCGTATTTCCGGAGCACGCTCCCCCAAGCCCTATCCAATCAACTGGCGGAAGCATCTAACATCGACACCCCAAGCAACATCGCCCGCCAAAAGTCTTTGCACAGCTTTCTTTAGAAAGCGCGTAACCTCATCCCCTCGTCACAGCGCAATGGGCACCGCGTCCGGCTCGATGGGGCACACGTAGCCCTCGGCGGCACGCTCGGCAAATTCCGCCTTGGCCTGGGACAGCAGCTCGGGATCGGTGAGCAGGTCGATGGCGGTGGCGGCCAGCACCTTGCCCGCCAGCAGCATGCCCTTGTGGGCCAGGCCGCTCTTGCCGCAGGCCACGATCTGCCAGGAGTGGCCCGGCACGCCCGCGGGCCAGCAGACGGTGTTGATCTGGGAGGTGGGCGTCAGCCAGCTCACGTCGCCCACGTCCGTGCTGCCCGGGGTGAAGTTGGTGCCGGAGTACAGGGGCGGGATGAAATCGTTGATGGCCTTCGTCCCGTTGTCGGACAGGGCCTGGACCTCCTTGCGGATGGCCGGATCGAAGCGCGCGCCGTCGATGCCGCGAATGCCGCTGCCGCCATAGGTGGCCTTTAATGCGTTGGCCAGGGCCCAATCCTCGGCGTCATATTCCGGCAGGCCGATCTCGCACAGGTTGCCATAGAGCGCTTTTTCGATGGTGAAGTTGGGCAGCAGCTCCGCCGTGCCGTCAATGAAGGTGCGCTGGAAGGTGGTGCCCGTCATCAGGGCCGCGCCCTTGGCGATGTCGTCCACCCGGGCCTGCAGCTTGATGGAATCCGCCACCCGGTTGGCCCGCACCATGTAGAGCACCGAGGCCTTGGCCTGCACCACGTTGGGGGAGACGCCGCCCGCGTCCGTGATGGCGTAATGGATGCGGCAGTCCTCGGTCATGTGCTCCCGCAGGAATTGCACGCCCACGTTCATCAATTCCACCGCGTCCAGGGCGCTGCGCCCGTTGTAGGGATCGCCCGCCGCGTGGGCGGCCACGCCGGAAAACTGATACAGCACCTGAATGCAGCTGTTATTGGTGCCCGTGACGGTCTGGTTGGCGTCGCCGGGATGCCAGCACAGGGCCGCGTCCAGCTTGCGCCACAGGCCCTCCCGGGCCATGTACGCCTTGCCCGCGCCGCCTTCCTCGCCTGGACAGCCGTAATAGATCACCGTGCCCGGCGCGCCGGAGGTCTCCAGATATTGCTTGACGGCCACCGCCGCCGCCAGGGAGCCCACGCCCAGCAGGTTATGCCCGCAGCCGTGTCCGCTGCCGCCGGCCTCCACGGGATCGGGGGCGCAGACGCCCGCTTTCTGGCTCAGGCCGGACAGGGCGTCAAATTCGCCCAAAATCCCGATGACGGGACGTCCGCTGCCAAAGCTGCCGGAAAAGGCGGTTTTGATGCCGCAGAGGTTTTCCTCCACCGTGAAGCCCAGCTCCCGCAGGGTCTGGCAGTAGAGGGATGCGGCGGAGAATTCCTTCAAGCTCAGTTCCGGTTTTTCCCAGATCTGGTCCGCCAGGGAATGATACAGCGCCGCGCCCTCCTCCACGGAGGCCACGGCGGCTTTTTTCAATTGCTCGTTTTTCATGTTTACAGCACCTTGGACAGGAAGTCCTGCAAGCGGGGATTCTGCGGATGATTGAAAACGGCGTCGGGCGTGCCTTCCTCCAGGAGCTTGCCGTCGGCCATGAACAGGATGCGGCTGCCCACCTCCCGGGCGAAGCCCATTTCATGGGTCACCACCACCATGGTCATGCCCTCCTGGGCCAGCTTTTTCATCACGTCCAGCACCTCGCCCACCATTTCGGGGTCCAGGGCGCTGGTGGGCTCGTCAAAGAGCATCACGTCCGGCTCCATGGCCAGGGCGCGCACGATGGCCACGCGCTGCTTCTGTCCGCCGGACAGCTGGATGGGATAGGCGTTGGCGCGGTCCGCCAGGCCCACGCGGCCCAGCAGCTCCATGGCCTTTTTGTCGGCCTCCTCCTGGCTCATGCCCTTCACCTTCACGGGGGCCAGGGTCATGTTCTGCAGGATGGTCTTGTGGGGGAACAGATTGAAGTGCTGGAACACCATGCCCATCTTTTCCCGGTGCAGGTCGATGTTCAGCTTTTTGCCGTCCGGGCCCTTTTTCTGGGTGATGTCGGTGCCCTCGAAGATGATGGAGCCGCTGGTGGGCGTTTCCAGCAGGTTGAGGCTGCGCAGGAAGGTGCTCTTGCCCGAGCCCGAGGGCCCGATGATCACCATCACGTCGCCCTTGTTGATGTCCACGCTCACGCCGTCCAGGGCCTTGATGGCATCTCCGTTATAATATTTTTTCAGATCCTTTACCTGGATCAGCTTATCTGATGTCGCCACGGCGAAGCCTCCTTTCAAAGACACCCAGCAGCTTGGTCAGCACGAAGGTGAGCACAAAATAGATGATGGCCACCATGATCAGCGGCTCGATGGTCAAATAGGTGGCGCCCTTGACCACCAGCACCTGGGTCATCAGATCGCCGATGAAGAAGGTGGACGCCAGGGAGGTATCCTTGACGATCATGATGAACTCGTTGCCCAGGGCGGGCAGGATGTTTTTGATGGCCTGGGGCAGGATGATCTGCGTCATGGTCAGCTTATGGCTCATGCCCAGGCTGCGGGCGGCCTCGGTCTGGCCGATATCCACCGCCTGGATGCCGGAGCGGATGATCTCGGACACGTAGGCGGCGCTGTTGCACACCAGGGCGATGGCCACGCAGGCGTACTGCTGCTTTTTGAGCAGGGGCACCAGCTGGGGCAAGGCAAAATAGAACAGATACAATTGCAGCAGCATGGGCGTGCCGCGGATGATCTCGGTGTAGATGCCCGCGATCCAGCGCAGCGGGGCGATCTTGGACATGCGCATGAAGGCGATCAGCGCGCCCAGGATGGCGCCCACCGCCACGGTGATGGCGGCCAGCGACAGGGTGTAGCCCATGCCGGTCAGCAGGAACTTGTCCCAGTATTTGGCAGTCAGCTTGACGATGTTTTGACCGATGGTTGCAAAATTCATAGAAATCCCCTTACACAGAAGATACGGGGCGTTCCTTGGGGAACGCCCCGGCGATCATTGGTTTATGGGAAAGGCCGGGATCACTCCACGGACACTTCCAGCGCGCCCTCGGAAGCGGCCAGCTCCAGCGCGGCGTCGTACCATTCGCCGTAGTAACCGGCGGCATAGGCCTTGGCCAGCGCTTCGTTGACGGCGGCCAGCAGGGCGGTTTCGCCCTTGCGCAGCATCACCACGTTGGCTTCGTACTCGGCGGCCACCTCAAACTGCCAGTCGCAGATGACCAGGTCGGGATTGTTGGCAATGATCTGCTCGCCGTTGCCCTTGGCCACGGCCAGGGCTTCGATGTTGGCGGCCTGCAGCTCCATGACGCCCACGCCGATCTCACCGATGATCTTCAGGTTGGCGCCTGGCAGCTGCTCCTCTACCAGCATCTGCTGCAGGGAGGCGTTCTGCGCGCCCACGTCCAGGCCGTCGAAGGCCTCGGCGGAGGTATACTTTTCAGCGTCGGCGGCACGGATCAGAAGCACCTGCTCGGTCTCGTTGTCACCGGCGTAATAATAATCGGAAAGCTCAAAGTTTTCGGCGCGGGATTCGGTCCAGCTGTAACCGGAGATGGACAGGTCCACGGCATCCATGGCCACGGCGGTCTGGCAGGCGTCAAAGTTCATGGCCTGGATCTCCAGGGCCACGCCCAGTTCACCCGCGATGAACTGCGCCAGGGACACGTCGAAGCCCACATACTGCTCCTGGCCGGTCTTGGTGGAATCCACAAACTCCATGGGGCTGAAGTCTGGGGACAGGGCCACGGTCAGCACGCCCGCCTTCTTGATATCATCCACCTCGTCGGCCAGCGCGGGCACGGTCAGAGCGGCGGTGAGCAGCAGCGCCAGAGCGATGCAAACGATCTTTTTCATAGCTTTCATTGTCTTGCCCTCCAATGGATCAAGTTTTATTAACACGCATTATTATACACATGATCCCCCAAAAGTCAAGGGGTATTTTGCAAAAAAGTCAAATAGAATTTTGTATTTATGCACAATGAATGTATAACTGCATAACCTGGGGCGATCTGTCCAAAGGATGGCCGCATATCACATGCGCATGCGTCCCGCCCGTTTTGCCGCTAAAAAAGGAGGCTGTGTCAGTCACAAGCACAGACATGGAAAAAACATGGCAAACTATTGACAAAAAATACAGTTTCTGATATATATTGATATGGATTCATAGGCTCCGGCGCCGATGCCGGAATAAAAATCGTGTCTTGCGCCGCGTTTCCGCGCGGCGGGGCAAATATATCTCATCTTCACAAGGAGGCATTCCTGTATGAAAAAGTTCCTTGCTCTTTTGATGGCCGCCTGCATGCTGCTCTCCGCCGTGCCCGCCCTGGCGGACGTGGCCGACACCGTGGCCGCCGCCGCTGATCTGACCCACGACGAATTGGTGGAAAAGGCCCTGGCCGAGACCGGCACCTTCGTGGTGGCCGGCACCACCAGCCGCATCACCACCGCTGCCGAGGCCTTCGCCGAGCTGTACGGCATCGAGATCAACTCCACCAACCTGAAGGACCTGGAGATCTACACCAAGCTGGAGTCCGAGTCCATCGACATGGTGATGATCCAGGACGGCGCCCAGCTGCTGGACGCCATTGACGCCGGCATCGTCATCAACTATGTGCCCGCCAGCGTGAAGGCCGACGTGAGCGAGGAGGACCAGTATCCCCTGGCCCACCAGTTCACCAACAAGCTCTTCATCTATAATAACCTGGGCGACGACGTGCCCGCCATCCACAACGTGTGGGAGCTGACCGATCCCTCCATGAAGGAGCGCATCATCTTCAAGAGCCCCACCGGCGAGCAGGTCAACATGAACTTCCTGATCATGCTGACCAGCGAAAAGTGGTCCAAGAAGCTGGAAGAAGCCTACAAGGCCTGGAAGGGCGAGGACATCGACTTGGGCGATTATCCCACCGCGGGCCATAAGTGGATCGCCGAATTCCTGCCCAACTGCCAGTTTGGCAAGTCCGACACCAACATCGCCGAGGAGATCAGCCAGGAGACCGCCGCGGGCAAGATCGGCCTGTTCGTGCTGTCCAAGCTCCGCTCCTCCTCCGTCCTCAGCGACAACCTGACTCCTGCCCAGTATGCCGCCTCCGCCGAGGGCTACACCGTCGAGCCCTTCTCCGGCTTCATGTATCCCATCTACGCCATGGTGTCCGCCAACGCCAACCGTCCCTATACCGCCATGCTGTTCATCGAATACGTGATGACCGCTGAGGGCTTCGCCCCCTGGGGCAAGAGCATCGGCGCCTATTCCGGCAACAGCGCCATCCCCGAGAAGGAAGGCGATCTGCCCCTGTCCGTGTGGAAGGACACCCTGGTGGAGGAGGACCCCGAGTACATCCTGGACAACTTCGAGGTGGAGGACTTCGTCCGCCAGTACCTGCAATAATCCATCGGCCTTGTATTTCCGGCGGGGCGGGTTTCCCGTCCCGCCGGATTCTTTTTTATTCCTGAGACATCCTGCCGCAAGCCCTAAAAGGGGGATCATGCCATGCAACAAACCCAGACCGGAAAGGTAAAGTTCTCCAGGATAAAAGGCCGGCTGCACGCCTGGTTTTCCAAGCCCGCCAACATCATTCTCCTGGTCTTTCTCATCGCGCTGACGGTGCTGACGCTCTACCCGCTTCTGTCCCTGCTGATGGAGACCTTCACCGTCCACATGGGCAAGGAGGCGCGGGCAGCCAAGCTGCCGGTGGGCGCTTTTACCTGGTATCATTTTCAGCGCGTATTCGCCACCAGGGACAACAATTACAGCTGGATCCAGTTTTATAAGCCGCTGCTGAACACGCTGGCGGTGTCCGTCACCTCCTCCGTCATCGCCATCCTGTTTGGGGGCATGGTGGCCTTCCTGGTGACGCGAACCAACCTGAAATACAAAAAATTCGTCTCCGCGGTGTTCACCTTTCCCTATATCATGCCCTCCTGGACGCTGGCGCTGTTCTGGGAGACCTTCTTCAAGAACGTGAACATCGGACTTAAGACCTCCAACGGCATCATGGCCTCGGTGTTCGGGGTCTACATGCCCGAGTGGTTCGTATACGGCTATTTCCCCATCGCCCTGGTGCTGGGGCTGCACTACGCGCCCTTCGCCTATATCCTCATCGGCGGCATCCTGCGCAACATGGACGCCAACCTGGAGGAAGCGGCCACCATCCTGCGCACCCCCCGGTGGCGCATCATCTGGCGCATCACCCTGCCCATCGTCAAGCCCGCCATGCTGTCCACCTTCCTATTGGTGTTCGCCAGCTCCATGAGCGCCTATTCCGTGCCCGTGTTCCTGGGCTCGCCCGTGCGCTACTATGTGCTGAGCACCACCATGAAGGAGCTGATGAACACCTACAAGGGCCAGGCCTACATCATCGTGGGCGTCATGATCCTCTTTGGCGTGGCCATCCTGATGCTCAATCAAAAGGTGACCAACAGCCGCAAACAGTTTACCACCGTCACGGGCAAGAGCGGCCAGATCAGCAAGATCGACCTCAAGCGGGCCAACGCGCCCATCGCCATCATCCTGGTGATCATCCTGCTGCTGGTGGCCGTGGTGCCCCTGGTCACCTTCGCCCTGGAGTCACTCATCATCAAGGCGGGGGATTACAGCCTGGGCAACATGACGCTGGACTTCTGGGTCGGCACGGGGCTGGACAAGCGCCTGGATCAGGGCGACAGCACTGGCATCCTGCTCAATCCCAAGGTGTGGAAAGCCCTGGGATACAGCCTGGGTCTGGCCGTCACCTGCTCTGTGATCGCCGGCACCAGCGGCATCCTGGTGGGCTACGGCGTGGCCAAGCGCCGGGGCAGCCGCCTGGCCAACTGGGTCAGCAGCCTGTCCTTCTTCCCCTACCTCATGCCCTCCCTGGCCTTCGGCGCCATCTACCTGGCCATGTCCTCCAATATCACCTGGCTCCACGGCTTCCTGCTCCTGGCCCTGGTGGGCTCGGTCAAATACCTGCCCTTCGCCAGCCGCAGCGGCGTCAACGCCATGCTGCAACTGTCCGGCGAAATCGAGGAGGCCGCGCTCATCACCGGCGTGCCCTGGTGGAAGCGTATGCTGCGGGTGATCTTCCCCATCCAGAAATCCAGCTTCCTGTCCGGCTATCTGCTGCCCATGGTCAGCTGCATGCGCGAGCTAAGTCTGTTCGTGCTGATCGTGCCCACCAGCAACACGATCCTCACCACCATGCTGATGCAGTACAGCGAAAAGGGCTGGGCCCAGTTCGGCAACGCGATCAATCTGCTGATCATCGTCGTCGTGCTGCTGGTGAACTTCACGGTCAACAAGCTGACCGGTGCATCTATCGATAAGGGAGTGGGTGGCTGATATGCCGGAAATCATTCTGAAAAACGTATCCAAGCGCTTTGGCAAGTTCGTTGCCGTGGATGATCTGAACCTGAATATCGAAAGCAATTCCTTCATTACATTGCTGGGCCCCTCCGGCTGCGGCAAAACCACCACCCTGCGCATGATCGCGGGCCTGGAGACCCCCACAGAGGGCACCATCAGCATCGACGGCAATGTGGTCTTTGACGCGGACCGGGGCATCAACCTGGCCCCCAACAAGCGCGACGTGGGCTTCCTGTTCCAGAATTACGCCCTGTGGCCCCACATGACGGTGTATCAGAACATCGCCTTCGGCCTGGAAAACCTGAAATGGGACAAAAAGCGGATCGCGGACCGGGTCCACGAGCTATTGGAGATGCTGCGCATCGGGGAGTTTGAAAAGCGCTATCCCGCGGAGCTCAGCGGCGGCCAGCAGCAGCGCGTGGCCATCGCCCGCACCCTGGCCCCGGGACCGAAGGTCCTGTTTATGGACGAGCCCCTTTCCAACCTGGACGCCAAGCTGCGCATGGAGATGCGCACCGAGCTCAAGCGGCTGCACCGCGATACGGACAGCACCTTCGTCTATGTGACTCACGACCAGCTGGAGGCCATGACCCTGTCCACCCGCGTGTGCATCATGGAGGGCGGATTGCTGCAGCAGTACGCGCCGCCGCTGGAAATGTACAATAACCCCGCCAACCTGTTCGTGGCGGACTTCATGGGCAATCCCACCATCAACTTTATCGACGGCACGGCGCAGATGGAGGGCAGCAAGGCCACCATCACCCTGGGCAACATCCAGGCGGAGTTCACTGCGGATAAGCCTATCAGCCTCACCGGAAAAGACGTGGTGCTGGGCGTGCGGCCCGAGCATATCCACATCAGCGACGCGGGCAAACGGGAGGCCGTGGTCTATTCCACCCTGCCCACCGGCATGGAGACCACCGTCAAGCTGGACGCCGAGGGCATCATGCTCACCGCCGTGGTCTTCGGCGACGTGGACTATCCCATCGACAGCCACGTGCGCTTCGATTTCAGCAAGACCGCCGTGCTCTTTGACAAGGCCACCGGCAAGAACGTGGCCCGCGGCGCGCTGCGGATCAAGTAAACCCATAAACACGCAAACGCATAGAGACGCAATGCCGAAAGATCACGGCATTGCGCCTCTGCGCGTTCCAGGGAGGGCTTATGCTTTATCACGGTACAATTCTGGAAGGCTTGCAGGTCATCCAGGCGAACGCCAAATCTCATACGAGCGGAAAACGGGTTGCCTATTTTACCGAAGACAGGTGCTACGCGCTGGTCTGCTGCAGGAGCAGGGATGAAAACTTTGTGACCATGGGCCTGCGGGAAGATGAAAAGCAGCACTATTTTGAACGGTTCCCCGATCAGCTGAAAATCCTTTACGGCGGAAAATGCGGATATCTGTATATCCTGGAGGATATGACCGGTTTGCAAAACACAAAAGCCCATACCTGGGAAAGCGAAAAGGACGTGGCTGTTCAGCGGTGCGAGACCGTTGCGGACGTATATTCCGAAATATTAAAAGAAGAAAAAGCCGGGAATATCATCATCCACCGATATGCGGACATCGATCCCGCAGAGCAGAAGCTGTACGCGAACTATATCAGGGATCATATGGGCGAAGAAGGCGAAGCGATGGCACGTTTTTACCGGGCGCATTTTTCGGCGCTGTGGGATTAAAGGAGGCACAATATGGACATCTGGGAAAAGCTCTATGAGGCGGCCAGGGCGCAGTATCACCCTGAGGACGTGTCGCCTTTCGTCTACGCCCATCACGTGGTCGCCGCTTTGGAGGCGGAGAACGGAGAGATCTTCACGGGCTTTTGCATCGAGGGCTGCAGCGGCGTCATGAACCTGTGCGCCGAGCGGGTGGCTGCCCTCAATATGTACGTAAACAGCGGCCAGACCGTCATCCGGAGGCTCATCGCCTTCCGGGATCAGCCGCCCCGGGGCGATATCGAGGGCAGCGGCATGCCCTGCGGCGCGTGCCGGGAATTTTTGATGCAGCTGGCCTATGAAAACCGGAACATGGAAATCATGACCGATTATGAGTCGCGCCAAACCGTTCGCCTGGGCGAGCTGATGCCGGGCTGGTGGGGGACGAGCCGCTACGAAACCGGCGCGGATTCCTGACGCCCTTTTCCACAAATTATTACAAGAGTAAAAATTTTTTGCAAAGGGCTTGCAATCTTATCCCGCATATGATAAAATAATCAAGCTGTCAAAAGAGCTTTCCCGCGGCAATGCCGCGTGACTAAGGCATTTCCGACAGGGAGGTGTAACGAAATGGGCAAGTTTTGCCAGGTGTGCAACAAGGGTTTGATGAATGGCAACCGCGTGAGCCATGCTGAGAACAAGACCGGTCGTATGTATGCGCCCAACGTCCAGCGCGTCCGCGTGCTGGTGGATGGCCGTCCTACGCACCTGAACGTGTGCACCCGCTGCCTGCGCAGCGGCAAGGTTGTGCGTGCGCTGCCTAAGATGAGCGCGCCCGTGGAAGCCTGATTCCGGCACACATAAAAAAGCCTTCCGCCCTTTGGCGGGAGGCTTTTTTGTTTCCCGTGGACTTTTTTCTCCTGTAATGTTATAATGAATCGAATCCTGCGAATGAGAGAGGTTAGGACATGGCAAAACGGGCGGTGTGCATCAGCTGCTTCGACTTCTACGATCACCGGGTGGAGCTGGTGATGGATCAATTGCGGCAGCGCGGGTATGAATGCACCTATATCACCGGGGATTTCAGTCATTTCACCCGGGAAAAATACAAGATCGACGTGCCCGGCGGCGAGCAGGTGCCCACGATCCCTTACCATAAAAATATGTCCGTCATGCGTCTGGTGTCCCATCAGGCCTTTACCCGGGCGGTTTTCAAACGCGTGCGCCAGTTGAAACCCGATCTGCTGTACGTCATGACTCCGCCCAACAGCCTGTGCAAGGAAGCGGGCAAGTATAAACAGCGGCATCCGGAAACCACCTTCGCGGTGGACCTGTACGATCTATGGCCGGAGACCTTCCCCAGCCACGGGGCCAAGAAAATCCTGGCCCTGCCCTTCGCTCTGTGGCAGGCGGAACGGGATCTGGGCCTCAAGCACGCGGATATCGTCTATACGGAGTGCGATCTGTACCGCCAGGTGCTGCATAAGCAGCTGCGGGGCAAGCGGGTGTATACGCTGCCCATCTGCCGGGAGCGCGTCACCTGCGGTCCCCATCCCCAGGCCCCCGAGGGCGAGGCCCTGAGCCTGTGCTATCTGGGCACCATCGGGAAGCTATTGGATATCGACGTGGTGGAGGAACTGCTGCGGCAGATGGCGGTGCGCAGGCCCGTCAAGCTGCATATCATCGGCGAGGGCGAAAACCGGGAGGAGCTGATCCAGCGGGCCACCACCGCCGGGGCGGAGGTCATTTATCATGGCCGCATCTACGATCCCGACAAGCGGCAGAAGATCTTTGACCAGTGCCATTTTGGCATCAACATCATGAAAACCAGCGTGCTGGTGGGCCTCACCATGAAGTCCCTGGATTATTTTGCCGGAGGCCTGCCGGTGCTCAATACCATCGAGGGCGACACCCGGTCCCGGGTCAGCTTCTATCAGGCGGGCATTGAGGTGGACCGGAACGACCTGGTGCAGACTGCCCGCCGGGCGGCGCGCATGACCAATGAGGAGAACACCCGGATGCGCCTCAATACCCTGAAACTGTTTGAAAACAACTATTCCATCCAGCACGTGCGGGATATCCTTTCGGATCTGGGGTGAACCATGGGACAGGCAAAGATCGCCATTCTGCTGGCTACCTATAACGGCGGGGAGTATCTGCGGCAGCTGCTGGATTCCCTGTGGGCGCAGACCGAACGGGACTGGCAATTGCTGGTGTCCGACGACGGCTCCCGGGACGGCACCCGGGGGATCCTGGCGGAATATCAGCGGCGGGAGCCGGACAGGCTGCGCTTGCTGGAGCATGACCGCCCCACGGGCAGCAGCAAGGATAATTTTTTGTACCTCACGTCCTTCGCGGGGGAGTATACTTATGTGATGTACTGCGATCAGGACGACGTATGGAAGCCGGACAAGATCGAAAAGACCCTGGGGAAGATGCGGGAGACCGAGGCTGGCGATCCTGCCGTTCCCTGCCTGGTGCACACCGATCTGGCCGTGGTGGACGAAAACCTGCGCCCGCTGCACGACAGCTTCATTTATTCCTCCATGCTGGACCCCGGGCGGGATCAGCTGAACCATTTGCTGATCCAGAACGTGGTCACCGGCTGCACGGTGATGATCAACCACGCCCTGTGGGAATTGGCCATGCTGCCGGCGGATGCCTCGAAGATCGTCATGCACGATATGTGGCTGGCCCTGCTGGCCGCGTGCCGGGGCCGCATCGGCTTTTTGCCGCAGGCCACCATCCTCTACCGCCAGCACGGCGATAACGTGGTGGGGGCCAAGGACGTGCGCAGCCTGCGGTATATCGCCTCTTTTGCCGGGAGGCTGAAGCAGAACAGCCGATCCCTGCGGCGCTGTCAGGCCCAGGGCCTGGAACTGTGCCGCGTGCTGGGGGACAGCCTCACCGACGGGCAGCGGCAGTTGCTCCTGGCCTGGGGGCACATCCGGCAAAAGAACAAGCTGGCCCGCTGGGCCACCCTCAAACGGCATCACATCTGGCTGCTGGGCGCAAAACGGCGGCTGGCGGAACTTATACTGATATAACAGGAGGTCAGGCACATGATCAAGGTCGGCGTCATCGGCTGCGGCACCATCGCCAACGCGGCCCATATCCCATCCTACATGAAGAACCCCGACGTGGAGATCGCGTATTTCTGCGATATCATCCCGGAGCGGGCGGAAAAGGCCGTGCGCGAATACGGCTGCGGCAAGGCCGTGGTGGATTATCACGATGTGATCAACGATCCCGCCGTGGACGCCGTGTCCGTGTGCACGCCCAACGGCGCCCATCCCATGATCGCCATCGACGCCCTGCGGGCGGGCAAGCACGTGCTGTGCGAGAAGCCCGCCGCCCGCACCTGGCCGGAGGTGGAAAAAATGATCGCCGCCCAGCACGAGACCGGCAAGATCCTGGCCATCGGCGTGGTGAACCGCTTCAACGACAGCGTGCGCAAAATCAAGCAGTATATCGACGAAGGCCGCCTGGGCAACGTGCATCACGTGTACGTCAGCTTCCGGCAGCACCGCAGCATCCCCGGCCTGGGCGGGGCCTTCACCACCAAGGCCATGGCGGGCGGCGGCGTGCTCATCGACTGGGGCGTGCACTATCTGGATATCGTCATGTTTTGCTGCGGCGATCCCGCGCCCCTCACCGTCAGCGGCGAGTGCTTCTCCAAGCTGGGCCGCGATATCCCCGGCTACACCTACAAGGACATGTGGGCCGGTCCGCCCAAGCTGGACGGCACCTACGACGTGGAGGAATCCGTCACGGGCCTGGTGCGCACCAGCGGCCCGGTGATCACCTTCAACGGCGCCTGGGCGCAGAATATTGCCGAAAAGGAATGCTTCATCGATTTCATGGGCGACAAGGCGGGCATTCGCCTGCAATACCTGGGCTACTTCACCCTCTATACCGCCGAGCACGGCGCGCTGGTGCAGTATACGCCCGAATTTGAGATGACCGATATGTTCCAGAACGAGATCGACGCCTTCGTCCGCAGCGTGCGGACCGGTGAGCGCCTCCCCAGCGTCATCGACAGCGTGGCCCCCACCGCCAGACTGATGCAGGCCGTGTACGACAGCGCGGAGCAGCATCGGGAGATCGTGCTTTAATCAAAAAAATCCGCCAAATCGGCGGATTTTTTGATTATGTATGCAGCCAAACCCGCATTTCTCCCTCGCCCCGGTTGGCCCAGGCGAAATAGGGGATCAGGGTCAAGTCGACGTCTGTCATTTCCGGCTCTTTCCAATCATCGTACAGGGGCGCGTCCGGCACGGGTACCCGCTTGGCCGCCACGCGGAGCACGGGCAGGGAAATGGCGCCAATGGCCTGTGTTTCCACCCGCACCTCCGCCTGGGGCAAAGCCCGGATCAGGTGCAGCAGCTTGCCGTTGTCCGCCTCCTCGGCGCAATAGACCAGCGGCCCGCGGGCGTAGCAGAGCTGCCCGGCGGTCTCCCGGATCAGGGGATGCCCCATGAGCCTGCGCACGGGCATGGCGAAATCCAGGGAGATCGATTCCCCTTTTCGCCAGCTTCCGGCCAGATAGAGATAGCCCTTCTCCTGCCGCTGTTCCTTTCCGGGGGCCTGAACGGTAAAGCCGTTTGTCCAATCCGGGATGCGGAAGGCAAGGACGCCCTCCGCCGCGCCGTCGGTTACGGTCAGGCGTATCTTTCCGTTCCGCAGCAGATCCGCCTGCAAATCCAGCGTTATTTTGCCGCCGTTCAGCTCCGTATCGATGCGGCTGCTGACGTACAGATGCACGAACAGCGCGTCGGCGCTTTGTGTAAAGGCATATGCGCCCAGGGAGCTCAGCAGCCGGGAGATGTTGGGCGGGCAGCAGGCGCAGCCGAACCACTTTTGCCGCTGGGGCTGCACGTGCTTCAGGCGGTCATCCGTATGACAGGCCGCCGGGTCCACCTCCAGGGGATTGACGTAGAAAAAGCTCGTGCCGTCCAGGGCCATGCCTGCCAGCACGGTGTTGTACAGCGCCCGTTCCATGGCGTCCGCGTAGCGGCTGTCGGCGTCCATTTGCAGCATCCGCCGGGCGAAAAACACCAGGCCGATGGCGGCGCAGGTCTCGGAATAGGCAGTGTCGCCGGGCAGATCATAGGGCCGGGAAAAGGCCTCGCCCACGTGGGTGCCGCCCACACCGCCGGTGACGTACATTTTTTCTTCCACGGCGGAATGCCACAGCCGCAGGCAGGCGTCCCGCATGTCCGCGTCGCCGTTCAGCCGGGCGGCGTCCGCCATACCGCTGCACAGGTACATCTGCCGCACCGCATGGCCGGTGGCCTCCTTCATCTGCCGCACGGGCATGTGAGCCTGGTAATAGGCGTAGCGCTCCGCCGTCACGGGCAGTTCGGGCAGGCCGTCCTTTCTCCGCCGGGCGTTCTCCTCCAGGGCGAAGGTGCTGGGTTCTGTGCCCCGTACGTCCAGGAAGAAATTGGCCAGTTCCAGCCATTCCGGCTCGCCTGTGGCCTCATAAAGCCGCAGCAGGGCCATTTCGGCGATCTCGTGGCCCGGGCAGGCCCGCTCTCTGCCGGGGCCGAAGCGCCGGGCGATGCAGGCGGCGAAGCGGCGGGCGATGTCCAGCAGGTCCTCCCGGCCCGTGGCCTCCTTCCAGGCCACCGCCGCCTCCACCAGATGGCCGAAGCAGTACAGCTCGTGGTGATCCTTCAGATTGGTAAACCGGTTCTCGATGCCGGTGATGGTGTAGAAGGTGTTCAGGTAGCCGTCGGCCTCCTGGGCTGCGCCGATGGCGTCGATGGCCGTCTGCACCTGGGCTTGCAGGGCCTCATCCGGAGCCATGGCCAGCTGATAGGCCGCGGCCTCGATCCACTTGTACCCGTCGCTGTCCTGAAATACCCAGCCGTAAAACAGATTGGGATCAGCCTGGGCGGGGGAGGGCCCCTCCGTCACCATGCCCCGGGGCTTCTGCCGGGGGATATAGGGCCCGCCAGCCTTTCGGGCAGCCACCACCCGGGCGGCGGCCCGCATGTTGTGCATCCACCAGCTGGGGGCGGCCCCGGGCACCCGGTCATTCAGCGCCTCCCATTGATAGGGCAGCACGGCGGAGCGGATCAGCGCCTGTTCTCTTTTCCAGAAGGCGTCCGTGATTTGTATATTGCGCAGCGGCAGCGGCTTGGAAGTCATATCGATCACCCTTTCCTGTTCATTATAGAGGCAAATGTGCCTGGAATCAATATTTCCCGTTGATTTTCCGGGCGATATGCGGTATAATTTTTCCCGTAATTGAATATGCGGACCAGGTGCCCGGGGGCTACGCCCGGGTGAAAAGGGAAGTCCGGTGAAAAACCGGCGCAACAGCCATTACTGTGATCGGTTCCGCGGCGCAAATGCCATTGAGCGTATGCTTGAGAAGGCGCGCCCGCAGGGGAAAAGCCCCAGCCGTCAGCCAGGAGACCTGCCTTGTCCGTGATACATGTGGATTTCTTGGGCAAGGGAGAAGGTCCGCAATTTGCAAGGACGGGCAAAACCGGTCTTGTTTTGAGCGTACGCAGGCCCCATTTTCCCAAATGCGGGCGTTTTCTTTTTTGCTCCGGAGATAAATATCTTTATTGGAGGTCAAACCATGAAACGCATCGTTGCCATCCTGGCCGCTCTGGTCCTCCTGTGCGGCTGCCTGCCTGCCCTGGCGGAGCTGAACGTCACCGGCTCCATGGAGCTGGAATACGCCAAGCAGTTCACCGTGGATTATATCGAGGGCGGCTATGCCCTGATCACCAATTCCGACGGCGCGCGCTTCCTCACCATCCCCGAAGGCGCTGAGATCCCCGCCGATCTGGACGAGGACATCGTGCCCCTGCAATTGCCCCTCAGCAACCTGCTCATTTCCTCCACCCCCACCGTGTCCCTGATCAACGCCATCGGCGCCCTGGACGCCGTGACCATGACCACCCAGGAATACAGCGGCTGGTATATCGACGAAGTGAAGGCTGCCATGGACGCGGGCAAGCTGAGCTACATCGGCAGCTACAAGGAGCCGGATTTTGAGGTGCTCACCGCCAATCCGCCGCCCTTCAGCGTGTTCAGCACCATGCTGGACAGCGTGCCCGACGTGGCCGAAAAGCTCAAGGAACTGGGCATCCCCTACCTGCGGGACACCAGCACCTATGAGACCCATCCCCTGGGCCGCATGGAGTGGGTGAAGCTCTACGGCCTGCTGCTGGGCAAGGAAAAAGAAGCCCAGGCTCACTTTGAAAGCCAGAAGGCCCTGGTGGACGGCATCGGCGCGGAAAGCACCGGCAAGACCGTGGCCATGTTCTACATCACCAGCAAGGGCGACCTGTACACCCGCAAGGCGGGCGACTACATGGTCAAGATGCTGGAGCTGGCCGGCGGCGAATACGCGCTGCCCGATCTCAAGCCCGAGGAGAGCGGCACCCAGAAGATCGAGGCCGAGGAGTTCTACGCCGGGGCCGGCGACGCCGATTACATCGTGTACATCTGGTCCATGGGCGGCAAGCCCGAAACCATGGACGCCTTCCTGGAGCGCAGCGAGATCCTCAAGGATTTCAAGGCCGTGAAGGAAGGCAACGT
This sequence comes from uncultured Eubacteriales bacterium, assembly GCA_902781945.1. Classification (GTDB taxonomy): domain Bacteria; phylum Bacillota; class Clostridia; order Christensenellales; family Aristaeellaceae; genus SFMI01. The sequence continues at coordinate 61,313 of CACZLE010000003.1, forward strand.
GTGGTTCACCACCCCCGATTACTTCCAGGTCAACGACACCCTGGGCTCCATGATCCTGGACTTCAACAAAATGCTGACCAACACCGATGAAACCGTGAAGGAATTCACCTACCTGTTCCAGCTGCAATGAAAAAAAGTACCGCGACAGCCCGTGTCGCAGTGATGTTCGCGCTGCTGGTATTCGCGTTTGGCGCCGTCCTGGTGCTGAACGTGAATACCGGCAGTTTGTCCATAGCGCCGGGCGAAATCTTCAAAATCATCCTGCATGGCGGCGCCGACGGCACCCCGGCGGGCAACGTGATCTGGAAGATCCGCCTGCCCCGGCTCCTGGCCGCCGCTGTGCTGGGCGGGGCGCTGTCGGTGTCCGGCTTTCTTTTGCAGACCTTTTTCCGCAATCCCATCGCCGGGCCCTATGTGCTGGGTATCTCCAGCGGGGCCAAAATGCTGGTGGGCGTCGCCATGATCTTTCTGCTGCGCCGCCTGTCCGGCGTGCCCTTCTGGGTCATGATGGCGGCGGCCTTCCTGGGCTCCATGCTGGTGACGGGGTTTGTGCTGCTGTTTGCCCGGCGTGTCAAGAGCATGTCGGCCCTTTTGGTTATCGGTATCATGATCGGCAGCGTGTGCACGGCGGTGACGGATTTCTTCATCACCTTCGCGGATGAAGCCAACGTGGCCAACCTGCACGCCTGGTCCATGGGCAGCTTTTCCGCCATTTCCTGGCGGAGCCTGCACATCGCCTCCGCCGTCATCTTCGCGGCGGTCATCGGGGCCTTCCTGCTCAGCAAACCCATCGCCGCCTATCGTCTGGGGGAAAATTACGCCCGCAGCATGGGCGTCAACGTGCGCCTGTTCCGGGTGGCGCTCATCGGCCTGTCCAGCGTGCTTTCCGCGGCGGTCACGGCCCTGTCCGGCCCCATCTCCTTTGTGGGTGTGGCGGCCCCCCATATGACCAAGCTGCTCTTTGGCACCGCCAGGCCCGCGGTCATCATCCCCGGCTCCTTTCTCCTGGGAGCGGTGTTCTGCATGGGCTGCGACCTCATTGCCCGCACGGCCTTTTCGCCCTCGGAATTGGCCATCAGCACGGTGACGGCGGTGTTTGGCGCGCCGGTGGTCATCGCCCTGATGCTGAAACGGCAAAGGAGGCGGGACAATGGATGATTTCCTCTTTTCCGCCCGGGACCTGGCCGTGGGCTATCAAAAAAAGCCGCTGATCTCCGGTATCAACGTGGATTTGAAGCGGGGCCAGATCCTGACCCTCATCGGCCCCAACGGCGCGGGTAAAAGCACCGTGCTCAAAACCGTCACCCGCCAGCTTGCGCCGGTGGCGGGCCGGGTGTATATTGATGGAAAGGACCTGCAGGCCTATGCCCCCGCGGAGCTGGCCCGGCGCATGGCCGTGGTGCTCACCGAGCGGGTGCGCCCGGAGATGATGACCTGCTACGAGGTGGCTGCCATGGGCCGCTATCCCCACACGGGGCGGTTCGGGGCTTTGACAAAGCATGACCACGAGGTGGTGCGCTCGGCGCTCCGGCGCGTGCGGGCGGAGGATATCGCCGAGCGGGATTTTGACCGCATCAGCGACGGCCAGCGCCAGCGGGTGCTGCTGGCCCGGGCCCTGTGCCAGGAGCCGGAACTGCTGGTGCTGGACGAGCCCACCTCCTTCCTGGATATCAGGCACAAGATCGACCTCCTGGACATCCTGCTGGAGGAGACCAGGAGCCGCGGAACCACGGTGATCCTGTCCCTCCATGAAATCGACCTGGCGGAAAAGATCAGCGACCTGGTGATGTGCCTGAAAGGGGACCGGGTGTGGAGGCTGGGCAGGCCCGCGGAGGTCTTTTCCGACGAGGCCATCGCCGCCCTCTATGACCTGGAGCGCGGCAGCTATCTCACCAGCCGGGGCAGCATCGAGCTTTCCCGTCCCGAGGGCGCTCCCCAGGTCTTCGTGCTGGGCGGCGGGGGACGGGGCCTTGCCTGGTATCGCCTGCTGCAAAAGCGCCGCGTGCCCTTTGCCGCCGGGGTCCTGACGGAAAACGACGTGGAATTCCCCGTGGCCCAGGCCCTGGCCGCACAGGTGTTTATGCGGGCTGAGGACGCGAAAAAAAGCCTGCTCGCCTGCGAAGCGGTGATCGACGCCGGGTATCCGGCCAACGCCGAGCTGGTGGATTTTGCTCAAAAGAACAACAGGAAGATCATAAGGAGCGCCGATGAACTGGATTGATGTGATCAGCGCCGGGCCGGGCGGGGCGGAGCTGTTGACCGCCCAGGCGAAGGCCGCCATCGAAAACGCCGAGGCCGTATTCTGCGCCCAGCGGAACGCGGACCTGGCATCCCCGGATAAGCGGCGGCCCCTGACGCCCTTTGAGGATGCCATGGCGGCCATGGAAGGGCTGACCCATCCCGCCGTGCTGGTGTCCGGGGACGCGGGGCTGTACAGCATGCTGGGGCTGCTCACCCGGCGCTTTGGCCGGGAATGCCTGCGGGTGATCCCCGGCGTCAGCAGCCTGCAGGCCTTCTGCGCCCGGCTTTCCATCCCTTGGCAAAACGCCAAGATTTTGTCTGCCCATGGACGGGATTGCGCCCCCGAGGCCCTGTGCCATTACGCCCGCACAAACCCGGCGGTGCTGCTCCTGCTGGACGGGGAGCATGATCCCCATTGGGCGCGCCGGAGCCTGGACGCGGGCGGCCTGGCCGACCTGCCCTTGACCGTGGGGGAGCGGATTTCCCTGCCGGATGAATGTATTGCGTCCTATGAAAATCGCCCCTATGATCCCCTAAGCGTCGCTCTGATCCAAAATGAGCGCCCGCTTCCCGGATTACCCGCAATCGGCCTGCCGGACGACGCGTTCCTCCGGGGCAAAACCCCCATGACCAAGCGGGAGATCCGCATTCAGGTGTTGGCCGCGCTGCAATTGCCGCCGGACGCCGTGGTGTGGGACGTGGGCGCGGGCACGGGCAGCGTGTCCGTGGAGTGCGCCCGCCAATGTCCCTTGGGCGCTGTCTACGCCGTGGAGCGGGGCGGGGACGCTCTGGCGCTGATCGAACAGAATAAACAGCAATTCCATCTGCAAAATCTGCATGTGATCCCGGGCGAGGCTCCCGAGGTTCTGGCTGATCTGCCTGCGCCCACTCATGTGTTCCTGGGCGGCACGGGCAAGCGGACGAAAGAAATCTATGACACTCTTCCCTCTGGCGTCCGCGTCGTCGCCACGGCGGTGACGATGGAAAGCGCCCAGGAATTCGCCGCTCTGCTGCCGGATTACGAGGCCGCCCAAATCGCCGTTTCCCGGCTGGAAAAAGTGGGCGCTTACCGCATGTTCCGGGCGTCAAACCCCGTCTTTGTATTTTCCGCCGTCAAAGGAGAAAACCCATGATCTATTTTATCGGCGCCGGCCCCGGGGCCAAGGACCTGATCACCGTGCGGGGCATGCGGCTTTTGCAGCAGGCGAAGCTGGTGATCTACGCGGGCTCCCTGGTCAATCCCGAGCTGCTGGAATACTGCGCCACGGATTGCCGCGTCCTGAACAGCGCCTCCATGACCCTGGAGCAGGTGATCGCGGCCTTTCGGGAGGCTGATCCCCAGGCCGTCACCGTGCGGCTGCACACGGGCGATCCCTCTATTTACGGGGCCATCCGGGAGCAGATGGATGCCCTGGACGCGCTGGGCCTTGCCTATGAGGTAGTGCCCGGGGTCAGCTCCATGAACGCCGCTGCCGCCGTCCTCCATGCCGAATATACCCTGCCTGGGGTCAGCCAGACCGTCATCGTCAGCCGCCGGGCGGGCCGCACGCCCATGCCGGCAGGCGAATCCATCCCCGAGCTGGCGGCCCACGGGGCTTCCATGGCGCTGTTTTTGAGTGCCGGTATGCTCGGGGAACTTTGCGCGGAATTGATCCGGGGCGGCTACGCCCCCGAGACTCCGGCGGCCCTGGTCTATAAGGCCACCTGGCCGGACGAGCGCGTCATTCGCGGCACCCTGGCCACCCTGCCCGAGCTGGCCGCTGACGTGGGCCGCACCGCTCTGGTGCTGGTGGGCGGCTTCTTGCAGGGACCCTATGACCGGTCCAAACTCTATGATCCCAGCTTTTCCCACATGTTCCGGGAGGCGGAAAAATGAAGATCAGCGCCATCGCCTTCACCGAAAAGGGCCAAAGCTGGGCCGATATCCTGGACATTCCCGTGGATCGGGGCGTGCCGGTGATGCAATGGACCCGGGAGCATTTTGCTGTCTCCGACGCCCTGCTCTTCATCGGGGCCTGCGGCATCGCCGTGCGGGCCATCGCGCCCTTGATCAAGGATAAGACCACCGATCCCGCCGTGGTGGTCATGGACGAGGCCGGGCAGCACGTGATCCCGCTGCTCTCCGGACATATCGGCGGGGCCAACGCCCTGGCGATTCAGATTGCGGAAAAAACCGGGGCCACCCCCGTGGTCACCACCGCCACCGATCTGCGGGGCATCCCCGCCATCGATACCTGGGCGGTGGAAAACGACTGCGCCATCCAGAATCCGGCGGCCATCAAGGCCGTTTCCGCCGCCGCCCTGGCGGGGAGGACCGTGGGCGTTGCCATCACCGAGCGCGATATCCGGCCGCCCTTCCCGGTGACGCTGTACCTGCGGCCCCGCACGCTGGCGCTGGGGGTGGGCTGCAAAAAGGATACCGATCCCAGCATTTTTGAAGAAAATGCCCTGGATTTCCTGCGGCAGTGCGGGGTGTCCCTGCTGTCCGTCCGGGCGCTGGCTACCATCGATATCAAGCGGGACGAGCCCGCTCTGACCCGCTTCTGCGAAAAATACCGCCTGCCGCTCTTGACCTATTCAGCCGACGCCCTGCGGGCCGTGCCCGGGGTTTTCGCCCATTCGGACTTTGTGCAAAAGACCGTGGGCGTGGGCAACGTGTGCGAGCGGGCGGCGGTGCTGGCCTCCGGCGGGGTGCTGCTGATGGGCAAAACGGCCCGGGAGGGGATCACCCTTGCCCTGGCCGGGGAGCAGAACACATGAGCGCCCTGCGGGAGGGCTTCACCACCGGCAGCTGCGCCGCAGCCTGCGCTCTGGCCTCCTGCCTGTGGCAGCGGGACGGGGTCTGCCCCTCTCAAGTGGCGCTGACCGTGCCCGAGGGCCGCACCTATATGCCCGAGATCCACGCCATCGGCCCCTATCGCTGCGCGGTGTACAAGGACAGCGGCGACGATCCGGATATTACCAACGGCAGCGAGGTGTGGGCCCAGGTGCAATTGCTGCCGGAGGGCTCCGTCCGGTTTCAGGCGGGGGAGGGCGTGGGCACAGTGACCCTGCCCGGCCTCAAGGTGGCCGTGGGGGAGCCCGCCATCAATCCCGTGCCCCGGCGCATGATCGAGGACGCCGTGCGCAGCGTGTTTCCGGAAAAGGGCGCCCTCGTTACCGTAGGCGTCACCGGCGGGCGAGAGCTGGCTCAAAGGACCTTCAATCCCCGGCTTGGCATCGTGGACGGCCTGTCCATATTGGGCACCACGGGTGTCGTGCGGCCCATGAGCGAGGAAGCCCTCACCGACACCATCCGCCTGGAGCTGGCCTTGCGGAAAGCCAACGGAGCAGATGTAATCGCCCTGGTGTTTGGCAGCCAGGGAGAGGAAGCTCTGCGCAGACTTCGGCCCGATTTGCCCTGCGTGCAGATCAGCAACTACGTGGGCTTCGCCCTGGACGCTGCGGCGGAACTGGGCTTTTGCCGCGTCCTGTTGGCGGGCCAGCCGGGCAAGCTGTGCAAGGTTTCCGGTGGCAGCATGCAAACCCACAGCCGCTATGGCGATGGCCGCAAGGAGCCCGTCTGCACTCACCTGGCGCTGCTGGGCGCGCCCGTGGCGCTTTTGCGGACCGTCATGGAAAGCCCCACCCTGGACGGGGTCATCGCGCCCATTCGGCAGGCGGGGTACAGCGCCGTGTGGAACAGCCTGTGCGCCGCCGCCAGCCGTTATTGCATGGCCCGGACGCGGAACCGGCTGCGGGTGGATACCCTGATGCTGGACGCCGCGGGCCAGCCCATAGGAGAATATATCGATGAATAAACTGCATGTTTATACCGGCCCCGGCAAGGGCAAAACCACCGCGGCCATGGGCCTGGCCCTGCGCAGCCTGGGCCACGGCAACGCCGTCCTGGTGGCCCAGTTCATGAAACGGGCCAATTCCGGCGAGTTGGCCGCCCTGCGGAAGCTGAACGCCTGCGTGCTCACGGCCCCGCCCATTTCCGGCTTCACCTTCCGCATGGACGCCGAGACCCAGGTGAAAACCGCCGCGGAGCAAACCGCGCTGATCCCGGAGATCCTGCGGAAAATCGCGGAAATCGCCCCGAAAACCATCATTTTGGACGAGCTGGGAATCGCCCTGACCACCGGCATGGTCGCCCGGGAGGACGCGGAAAAATTGATCGACGCAGCCCTGATATCCGGTGAGACCGCCGTGACCGGGCGCAGCGTGCCCGATTGGCTGCTGGAAAAAGCCGACTATGTCAGCCGCATCCAGGCGGACAAACATCCCTACGCCACCGAAAAACTGCCCGCGCGCAAAGGAGTTGAATGGTAATGCAGCCCATGGACATCGAACGGCGCAGCATGGAGATCATTGAATCCGAGCTGCAGGTCGCCCTGCCCGAAGATATCAAGCCCATCGTCAAGCGGGTCATCCACGCCACGGCGGATTTTTCCTTTGCCGAAACCCTGCATTTTACCCCGGGGGCGGTGTCCCTGATGCGGCAGATGCTGGCCTCCGGGGCCGCTGTGATCACCGATACCAATATGGCCCTGGCGGGGATCAGCAAGCCCGCCCTGGCGAAACTGGGGGCGTCCGCCCGCTGCTTCATGGCGGAGGAGGACGTGGCCCGGGAGGCCAGGGAGCGCGGCCAGACCCGGGCCTTCGTCTCCATGGAAAAGGCCCTGGCGCTGCCGGGGAAAAAGCTGCTGGTGTGCGGCAACGCCCCCACCTTCCTGTTCCCGCTGCTGGACATGGAACGGCAGCCGGAAGACGTGGCCGTCATCGGTGTGCCCGTGGGCTTCGTCAACGTGGTGGAGGCCAAGGATCGCCTGTGGCATAGCGGCATCCCCTGCATCGCGGCCCTGGGCAGACGCGGCGGCAGCAACGTGGCCGCGGCCATCGTCAACGCCCTCTTGTACGGCATTCCGGGGGTGCGTCCATGAGGATACTGGTGGCGGGCACGGGCAGCGGCTGCGGCAAAACCACGGCCTCCATCCTGCTGATGGCGGCCCTCAGGCAGCGGGGCCTGGACGTGGCTCCCTACAAGGCGGGCCCGGATTACATCGATCCCGGCTTCCATCAGGCGGTGTGCGGGCGGCCCTCCTATAATCTGGATACCTGGCTCATGGGGGAAGGCACCCTTCATCGGCTGCTGCGTCGCCCTGCCGACATCGCGGTGATCGAGGGCGTCATGGGCTATTATGACGGCCTGGACGCGGTGTCCCTGCGGTGCTCCACCTGGGAGCTGGCGAGGCTTACCCGCACGCCTGTTATCCTGGTGGCGGACGCCTCCGGCGGCGCGGCCAGCGTGGCGGCTGCGGTGAAGGGCTTCCAAACCCTGGCGCCGGACAGCGGTATCGCGGGGGTGCTGGTCAACCGCGTGTCCGGCCCCAGCCATTACGCGCTGGTGGAGCAGGCGGTTTCCCATTATACCGGCCTGCCCTGCGTGGGCTATCTGACCAAGCAGCAAAAGCTGGAGCTGCCCAGCCGCCATCTGGGCCTGGTCACCGCCCGGGAGACCCCCGATCTGCTGCCCCGCGTCCGGCAGGCCGCCCAGCAGGCGGCGGAGACCCTTGACATTGACAAAATATTGTCTTTGGCTTCCCTGGCTCCTGATCTGCCGAAGGTTCCTGATCCGCAAATGCCCGATTATCGCGGCTTCCGTCTGGGCGTGGCCCTGGACGAAGCCTTTCATTTCTATTATCAGGATAATTTGGATGCTCTGCGCCGGGCGGGTATGGAGCTGGTTTTCTTTTCGCCTTTGAGGGACGCCCATCTGCCGGAAAAGCTGGATGGCCTCTACATCGGCGGCGGCTATCCCGAGGTGCACGCGGAAGGTTTGCGGGGCAATGCGTCCCTGCGGGCCGAGCTGCGGGCCGCCCTGGAAAGGGGCCATTCCTGCTATGCCGAGTGCGGCGGGCTCATGTACCTGGGCCGCGAAATTGACGGCGTGGAAATGGTGGGCTTTTTGCCTTTAAACTGCCGCATGACGGACAGGCTGCAGCGCTTTGGCTACGTCACCGTGACGGACAAAAGCGGCCTCAGCTTTCCGGCCCATGAATTCCATCACGCCGTGGCGGAGAGCGATTCGGCTCCGGTTTACACCTTGCGCAAGGCCTCCCGTCCGGATAAAACCTGGACCTGCGGCTATGAAAAGAAAAACACCCTGGCGGCCTTCGCCCATGTATATTTTGGCGACAGGCCGGAATTGATCTGGAGGTTCTGGCCCCATGGCTGAGCTTGTGATCTTTGGCGGCACGGCGGAGGGGCGGCAGGCGGCCCTGGCCCATCCCGGGGCGGCGGTGTGCGTCACCAGCGCCTACGCCCGGGAGCTGCTGCCCGCCGATGCGTACGTGCGCGTGGGACGGCTGAATGCCGAGGAAATGCTTGCGTTTCTTCAAAAAGAGCAGCCGAAAAAGGTGATCGACGCCACCCATCCCTACGCCTTGCAGGCTACGGCCAACATCGCCGTCTGCTGCCGGACGCTGGGCATCCCGCTGGAGCGCGTCTCCCGGCCCGTCACGCCGGGGGCTTGGCGGCAGGAGGCGCAGCACGTGGCTTCCCCCGAAGCCGCCGCCCGGGCAGCGCTTAAAATCCGTGGAAACATCCTGCTGACCACCGGCAGCCATACCCTGAGCGTCTATACGGCTATCCTGCCGCCGGAGCGGCTGTGGGCCCGGGTGCTGCCCACGACGGAAGCCCTGGGACTGTGCGCGGCGGCGGGGCTGCCCTCCGCCCATATCATCGCCATGCAGGGGCCCTTCTCGGCGGCTTTCAACGCCGCCCTTTACGACCAGCTGGACATCGCCTGCATGATCACCAAGGATTCCGGCCAGCCCGGCGGGGTGGAGGAAAAGGTGCTGCCCGCCCTGCAAAGGGATATTCACGTCATCATGATCGACAGACCCAAGGAGGAAACATGCGCGGAAAAACGCTGATGATCCAGGGCACGGCCTCGTCCGTGGGCAAAAGCATACTGTGCGCGGCCTTCCTGCGGATACTCAAGCAGGACGGCTACCGCGCGGCCCCCTTCAAGGCCCAGAATATGGCCCTCAATTCCTTTGTGACCCGGGATGGCCGGGAGATGGGCCGGGCCCAGGTGACCCAGGCCCAGGCGGCGGGGGTGGAGCCCGACGTGCGCATGAACCCCGTGCTCCTGAAGCCCACCGGAGACCGCCGCTCCCAGGTCATTGTGGAGGGCCGGGCCGTGGGCAACATGACCGCCATGGAGTATCACCGCTACAAGCCCGAGCTGCGCCAGAAGATCCGGGAGATCTACGACGCGCTGGAAAACGATTACGATTACGTGGTCATCGAGGGCGCGGGCAGCCCGGCGGAAATCAATCTGCGGGAGGGCGACATCGTCAATATGTCCATGGCAAAAGCCGCGGACGCCCCCGTGATCCTGGTGGGGGATATCAACCTGGGCGGCGTGTTCGCGTCGCTCCTGGGCACGGTGATGCTGCTGACCGAGGAGGAACGAAAGCGCGTCAAGGGCGTGATCATCAACAAATTCCGGGGAGACGTGCGCATATTGGAGCCGGGCCTTCGCATGCTGGAGGAGCGCATCCACATTCCCGTGCTGGGCGTGGTGCCCTGGATGGACGTGGAGATCGAGGACGAGGACAGCGTCACCGAGCGCTTCCACCGGGCGGCGGGCCAGGGCGATCTGGATATCGCCGTGGTGCGCCTGCGGCATATCTCCAATTTTACCGATTTTCAAGCCCTCACATTGCAGCCCGGCGTGCGGGTGCGCTATGCCGAGCGGCCCGGCGAATTGGAGTCCGCCGATATCATCCTGCTGCCCGGCACCAAGAACACCATCGAGGATCTGATGGACCTGCGCAACCGCGGCCTGGACGCGCCCATCATCCGCCATGCCCGCCGGGGCGGGATGGTCATGGGCATCTGCGGCGGCTATCAGATGCTGGGCCAGGTGCTGCGGGACCCGGAGCATGTGGAATCCAACGTGCCCGAGGCCGCCGGGCTGGGATTGCTTGACATGGAGGTGACGTTCGCCTCCGAAAAATACACCGCCCAGTCCGTGGGCACCGTCGAGAGCGACGTGGACTGGCTTACGGACCTGCGGGGGATGAACGTGGACGGCTATGAGATCCACGCCGGGCACAACGCCTTCGGTCCGGAGTGCCATCCCTGGCTCACCGTGCGGGGCCAGGTGGACGGGGTGAGCAACCCGGAGGGAAACGTGCTGGGCAGCTACCTGCACGGCCTGTTTGACGACGGCCAGTTCTTTGCCGCCCTGGCGGCCCACGCGCGGCGCATGAAGGGGATAACGGGCGAAGTCCAAAAAGCGCTGACCATGGAGGAATTCCGGGAGCGTGAGTTTGACCGCCTGGCCGAGACCGTGCGGGCCAGCGTGGACATGGAGGCCATATACCGCATCCTGCGGGGGGAATGCTGATGAAGGAATATATGCTGGCCCTGGGGGCCGGGTTTGTGCTGGATCTGCTGCTGGGGGACCCGGAATGGCTGTATCATCCGGTGCGGATCATCGGCAAATATATCTCCTGGATGGAGAAAAGGCTGCGCCAAAGGGGCGGAAACCTGCGGAAAAGCGCCGTTTTTCTCACAGCCTCCACGGTGGCTGCCACCATGGCGGCGGCGGGGCTGATCCTGTATCTTTTGTCGCTGCTGGGCCGCTGGCCCTGCTTGATCGGCATGGCCCTGCTGGATTGGATGGGCCTGGCCATGACCTCCATGGCGAAAGAGGCCCGGGGCGTGCAAACTGCCCTGAAGCGCGGCATTGAGACGGGACGCAGGCAGGTGGCCCGCATCGTGGGCCGGGATACGGCCAGCCTGACCGCCGAAGAAGTGGTGAAGGCCGCCGTGGAGACCGTGGCGGAGAACACCACCGACGGCGTCATCTCGCCCATGGTCTACGCCTTTATCGGAGGACCGGTGCTGCTGTGGGGCTTCAAGGCCGCCAGCACCCTGGATTCCATGGTGGGCTATCTGGATGAAAAATACCGGGATATCGGCTGGAGCAGCGCGCGGCTGGACGACGTGCTGAACTTTGTTCCTGCCCGGCTCACGGCGGGACTTATGATCCTGGCGGCGTATTTCCTGCACCTGGACGGCAAAAACGCCGCCCGCGTCGTACGCCGGGACCACGCCAACCACAAAAGCCCCAACTGCGCCTGGAGCGAGGCCGCCGCCGCCGGGGCCCTGCATATTCAATTGGGCGGCACCCACGATTACTTTGGCAAGCCGGTGTACAAGCCCACCATCGGGGACGATGACCGCCCGGCGGAATCTGCCGATATCGGCAAAACCGTGGGGCTGCTGTTTGGAGCCGCGGGAGCGATGCTGCTCCTTTTGACCGTCATTACATTGTTATTAGGGTAAATTGCATGCAAAAACTTGATGAATCCGCCCGCCAGGCGGCCCTGCGCCGCTGGGACGCCGTGGCCAAGCCCCTGCGTTCCCTGGGGGCCTTTGAACCCATGATCGCCCAGATCGCCGCCATCCAGGGCACGGCGGACGTGCGCTTGTCGCCCCGGTGCGCCCTGGTATTCTGCGGCGATCACGGGGTGGTGGCCCAGGGCGTCAGCCAGAGCGGCAGCGACGTGACGGCCAAGGTGGCCCGGGCGGTGGCTGGCGGCGAATCCAACATCAACCTGATGGCCGCCGCGGCCCATGCCGACGTGTTCGCCGTGGATATGGGCATGGCGGAGACCGTCCCCGGCGTCATCGACTGCCGCCTGGGCGCGGGCACGGCGGATATGACCCAGGGCCCCGCCATGACCCGGCAGCAAGCGGAACAGGGCCTGCGGGCGGGCCGCGACCTGGTGGGGCAGATGAAGCAGAAGGGCTACCGCCTGATGGCCGTGGGGGAAATGGGCATCGGCAACACCACCGCCGCCGCGGCGCTGGCCTGCGCATTGCTGGGGGGCGACGTGGAAAAATGGACGGGCCGGGGCGCGGGCTTATCCGATGCGGGCCTGCGGCGCAAACGACAGGCCGTGCGGCAGGCCTTGACGGTCAATCAGCCCACCGACGCCCTGGACGCCCTGGCAAAGCTGGGGGGCTTTGAGATCGCGGGCATGGCCGGGGCCTTCCTGGGCGGCGCGGAGCACGGCGTGCCCATGGTCGTCGACGGGGTGATCTCCGCCGTGGCCGCCCTGATCGCCCAGCGCATCCAGCCCGGCGCGCGGCAATTCCTGCTGCCCTCCCATGCCAGCCGGGAGCCCGCCGCCATGGCGATCATGGAGGCCCTGGAGCTCCGTCCCGTCATCGAGGCCGGCCTGGCCCTGGGGGAGGGGACGGGGGCTGTGATGCTCTTTCCGCTGCTGGATATGGCCTATCGGGTCTATGCGGGTTCCCACACGTTTGACAGTTTGCAAATGGAAGCCTACAAGCCACAGGAGGGCGCAAAATGATCCTGCTGGTCATCGGCGGCAGCGGCAGCGGCAAGTCCGCCTTCGCGGAGGCCCGCACCGCCGCTTTCCCCGCCGAAAAAAAGTATTATGTGGCCACCATGCAGGCGGGAGACGCCGAATCCCGCCGTCGGGTGGCGCGCCATCGGGCCCAGCGGGCGGGCCTGGGGTTTGATACCGTGGAATGCCCGCGGAACCTGGGCAGCTTTGCGCCCGAGCCCGGCGCTGCCGTACTGCTGGAGGATCTGCCCAATCTGCTGGCCAACGAGATGTTTGGCGGCGGCGATCCGGACCGCATCCTGCCGGATATTTTATCCCTGGGGGAGAAATGCGCCCTGCTCACCGTCGTGACCGGCGACGTGTTTGCCGACGGCGTTTTCTACGGCGGGGAGACGGAGGAATATATCCGCCGCCTGGCCCTGCTGGGGCGGGAGATCGCGGCGAGGGCGGACACCGTGGCGGAGGTCGTCGCCTCCCTGCCCTGCTATTTGAAAGGAAACTGATATGCGCGTTTTCAGCTCTCTGGTCATCGCCTTTTCCACCTATTCCCGGCTGCCCATGCCCCGGGTGGACTGGACCGACGCCAACCGCCGCTACGCCCTGTGCTTTTTCCCGCTGATCGGCCTGGCGGTGGGGGGCATCCTGGCCCTGTGGCTGTGGGTCTGCGATCTGCTGGCCCTGAACGCCTTTTTGCGCGGGGCTATCGGCGCGGCGATCCCGCTGCTGGTCACCGGCGGCATCCACATGGACGGCCTCATGGATACCAGCGACGCCCTGGCCAGCTGGCAGCCCCGGGAAAAGCGGCTGGAGATCCTCAAGGATCACCACGTGGGGGCCTTTGCGGTCCTCGTCTGCGCGGGGTATCTGCTGGTGATGGCGGGCCTGCTCAGCGAATGCGGTCTGGGGGACGCCGTCTCCCTGACGGCCTGCTTCCTGCTGTCCCGGGCGGCCAGCGCGGCCCTGTCGGTCAGCTTGAAACAGGCCCGGCCCGGCGGCATGCTGGAGGGCTTCGCTCGCACGGCGGCGGGCAGGGCGGTGCTGATCTGCGCGGCCCTGTACGGCTTTTGCGGCGTCTTTGCCGTCTGCGCCCGCAGCCCCTGGGGCCTGCTGATGCCGGCGGCGCTGGGCGCGGTGACGGTCTGGTACATCCATATGGCCCGTAAAAACTTCGGCGGCGTCACCGGCGATCTGGCGGGCTGGTTTTTGCAGATGGCGGAATTATGCATGATCGCCGCCGTGGTATTGGGGGGAAAGCTGCTGTGAAGCTGTATATCGGCGGGGCCTGGCAGGGCCAGGAGGAGCTGGCGCGAAGGGAATGCCCGGAGGGCGAGATCATCCCGGATTTTCATGAAATCATGCGGCGGCATACCGAGGACGCCCGGGAGTTTGCCGAGGCCTTTTATCGGGCGCATCCGCAGGCCGTGGTGACGGCCAACGAGGTGGGCGGCGGCATCGTGCCCATGGACCCGGAGGAGCGCGCCTGGCGGGAGGCCTGCGGGCGGGCGCTGTGCGTGCTGGCCGGGCATGCCGATCAGGTGACCCGGGTGGTCTGCGGCCTCGGGGTGCGGCTCAAATGAGCGTGCTGCTGATCCGCCATGGCCAGACGGCGGGCAATCTGGCCCATCGCTATATCGGCGGCCGTACCGACGAACCCCTGTGCGAAGAAGGGATCGAGGCCTTGAAAAACGGCCATTATCCGCCGGTTCGCCGGGTGTTGGTCAGTCCCATGCTGCGCTGCCGTCAGACCGCGGCCATCCTCTATCCGGAGATCGTGCCGGAGGTCGTGCCGGATTTGCGTGAATGTGATTTTGGCCGCTTCGAGGGCAAGAGCTGCGCCGAGCTGAACGGCGATCCCGCCTATCAGGCGTGGATCGACAGCGGCGGCGCGCTGCCCTTTCCGGAGGGCGAGGCCCGGGAGGACTTCATCGCCCGCTGTGTCCGGGCCTTTGAGGGCGTTTCTGATCTGTGGCGGGAGGATACCGCCCTCATCGCCCACGGCGGCACGCTCATGGCCATTATGCAGGCCTATGCGCTGCCCCGGCGGGATTATTTTGATTATCAGGTCAAAAACGGACAAGGATTCCGGCTTTATTCGGACGGAAGCTGGGAAAATTTGTATTTTTAACGTTTGTATATTGACTTTCCATGCGCACGCTCCTATAATGATGCCGAACAGAATATGAAAGAGTTCTTCAGGGCAGGGTGCAAGTCCCTACCGGCGGTAAAGCCCGCGAGCCGAAAGGTTGATCCGGTGAGATTCCGGGGCCGACAGTATAGTCTGGATGGAAGAAGATGCTTCTTTGCCATGGTGTTTCACCTCCTGAAAAGCTCTTTTCAGGAGGTTTTTTCTTGCGCCGGACATTGAAGCCCTACTTGTATTTGTTGCCCATGCTGGTCTTTGCCGTGGGCTTTGTCTATTATCCCTTTGCCAAAACCGTGGCCCAGAGCGTGTCCATCGTCAATTTCCGGGGCGAGATCACGGGCTTCGCGGGGCTGGAGAACTTCCGCTATCTCTTTTCCCGGCGGGAATTCTCCATCGCCATGCAAAATACGCTCAAGCTCATGTTCATCAACGTGCCCGTCACCCTGGCCCTCACCTGCCTCCTGGCCTGGTTCAGCAACAGCCGCACCTTTTTAAGTCCCGTTTATGAAACTCTGCTGGCCCTGCCCATGACGGTATCCATGCCCGTCATCACCCTGATCTTCAAGGTGCTGCTCAACCCCTCCGTGGGCTTCGTCAATTACGCGCTGAACCTGGATGTGGGCTGGTACACGGACCGGCACACCGCCATGGCGGGCATTCTGATGCTGACGGTGTGGATGGGCATTGGCTTCAATTACGTGCTGATCCTGAACGCTTTCCGGGGCATCCCCGAGGACCTGATCGGCTGCGCCCGGCTGGATGGCGCGGGGCCCCTGCGGATGCTGTTTTCCATTCAGCTGCCGCTGATCTCGCCCACCCTGCTCTATGTGGTGTGCACCAACATGATCCAGGCTATGATGACCAGCGGCCCGGTGATGATATTGACCCAGGGCGGGCCCAGCCGCTCCACCACCACCCTGATCTATCTCATGTACACGGCGGGCTACCGCTCGGCCAATTACAGCCTGGCGGCCTGCGTCAGCCTGGTGGCCTTCGCCCTGACCTTCGGGTTCGCGGTGATGCTGTTCGTGCTGGAGGGAAGGCGGGTGCATTATCAATGAAGAAAACCGTCAAAGGGATTTTCGGCCTGCTGATCGGCTGCCTGCTCATGTTCCCGGTGTTCTACGGCCTGATGGGGGCCTTCAAGACCCCGGCGGAGTTCATCGGATGGCCGCCCACGGTGCTGCCCCGCAGCTTTGCGAATCTCGATAATTTCCGCGCCGTGTTCACCCAGGCCCCCATGCTGCGCTATCTCCTCAATTCCATGATCACCGCCTGCCTTACCTCCGTGGTGCGGCTGGCCATGGCTTTGCTGGCGGCCTACGCCTTCGCCTTCTTTGAATTCAAGGGACAAAAGGTGTTGTTCTTCCTTTTATTGGGCACCATGATGCTGCCGGCGGACACCCTGCTGATCACCAACTATCAGACCGTGTCCCGGCTGGGGCTACTGGATACCTATCTGGGCATCTGCGTCGTTTCCTTCGTGGGGGCCACCCAGATGTTCATGCTGCGCCAGCATTTTCTCACCTCGCCCACCGCCGTGCGGGAGGCCGCCCAGCTGGACGGCTGCGGGGATATGCGCTTCATCCTGTCCATCCTGGCCCCCATGAGCTGGCCCACGCTGGTGATCCTGTTCATGCAGAGCTTCGTGGCCCAGTGGAACACCTATCTGTGGCCCCTGATGGTCACCAACACCACCCTCATGCGCACGGTGCAGGTGGGCATCACCATGCTGACCACCATCGAGGGCACCAATTATGAAACCATCCTGGCGGGATCCGCCGTGGCCATGGTACCGGCCATCGTGCTGTTTGTGGCCCTGCGCCGCAGCATGAACCGCGCCATCGGCGGCGGAGCCATGGTGGGCTGAACCTGATATTCTTTTATAAGGAGGAATATATTATGAAGAAACTGCTTTCCCTGCTGCTGGCTTTGGCGCTTTTCATGGGCTTGACGGCCTGCGCCCAGGCGGAAACCACCCGGATCGTCCTGTGGCACTCCATGTCCGAGGAGGCGGGGGCGCTGATGGACAAATACGTGCGGGAATTCAACGATACCGTGGGCAAGGAGCAGGGCATCCAGGTGGAGGCCGTGTTCCAGGGCACCTATGCCGAGGCCGTTACCAAGATGAACGGCATGCTGATGAACGGCCAATTGGACGCCCTGCCCGACGTGATGCAGCTGGACGCCACGGGCAAGGTCTCCTTTGCCGCGGCGGAGAACGCCTACACCGTGGACGCGGCCCTGGCTGAGCATCCCGAGGCCGATCTTTCCGGCATCCTGGCCCCGGCCCTGACCAACTGGCAGCTGTCCGGCGCGCAGCTGGGCCTGCCCTTCGCCACCTCCACCACTGTGACCTATTACAATAAGACCGCCCTGGAGGCCGCTGGCTTTGCCGCCCCCGAGACCCTGACGGATATCGGAAAGATGGCCGCGCTGGCCGCGGACGGCGTGACCGTCTACGCCTGCGTGCCCAACACCCCCACCCTGGCCAACTGGCTGGGCCAGCTGGGCAGCGACCTGGTGGACAACCACAACGGCACCGAGGGCACGGCCACCGCTCTGGACTGCGTTGAGAACGGCGCCCTGGCGGAGTTCCTGACCGCCTGGAAGGACCTGTACGCCACCGGCGCGCTGGCCAACGCCAACGCCTCCACAGATGAATTCGTGGCGGGCCGCCAGCTGATCATGACCAGCTCCTCCTCCAGTATCGCCTCCCTGCTGGGCCGCATCGGCGAGGCTTTTGAGCTGGGTGTCAGCGGCTATCCCCGGGTCAATGAAAACGCCGCCGCCGGAGCCACCGTGTCCGGCAGCTGCCTGGTGATGTTTGATCACGGCGAGGCCCGCCGCGCCGCCGCCTGGGCCCTGACGGGCTATTTGACCAGCGCCGACGTGCAGGCCGATTTTGCCCGGGGCACCGGCTATCTGCCCGCCAACGCCGCCGCCGCGGAAAGCGAAGCCTGGCAGGCGCTGATCGCGGAATATCCCCAGTATCAGGTGGGCCTGGAGCAGCTGATGGCCACCCCCGACACCATGCGCAGCGTCACCGTGGGCCCCTCCGCCGATTTCTACTACGCCATCATGAACGATATATCCGACATGCTGGACAGCGATCTTTCCGTGGAGGAAACCGTGGAGATCCTGGGGGATGACCTGAACGGCATGCTGGAGCAGTATCTGCGGGCCAATCCCTGAGGTGGAGCATGGAAATATCCACCTCCACCAATATCTGCGCGTTCCAGCGGGGCCGTGAACGGCTGCCGGTGGAATTCAGCATCGAAACCTGCGCGAAGGCCGGATACCGGGTGCTGGACATCAATTTCTGCATGGCCATGAACCCGGAATCCCCCCTGCGGGGGCCGGACTGGGAGGATTACGTCCGCTCCATCGGCGATCTGGCCGCGCAATACGGCATCCGCTTCAATCAGTCCCATCTGCCCTATTATGACGTGTGGGCCAAGCGGGATACCCCGGATGCGAGGATCATGGAGGAGCTGATCCGCCGCTCCATCCGGGGCACGGCCCTGCTGGGGGCCCGCTGGGCGGTGACCCACCCCTTCACCGTGTGGGACGCGGGCCAGGATATGGCCCTGTCCAAGCGGGCGAATCTGCAATATTATGCGCCCCATGTGGAATTGGCCCGGCAATGCGGCGTGGGCATCGCCCTGGAAAACGACTTTGAATACCAGGGCAGCCTGCGGCGGGTCTATTGCGCCAGCGTCTATGAATTGATGGACCTGTGCGACGCCTTCGGCGATCCGGAGCATGTGGGGATCTGCTATGATTTCGGCCACGCCAACCTGACCGGCGGCAGCCATCGGCAAAATCTGAACGCCATCGGAAAGCGCCTGAAAGCCGTCCACGTGCAGGACAATCACGGCCAGAGCGACGAGCATCTGCTGCCCTTCTTCGGCTCCATCGACTGGGAGCAGGCCATGCTGGGCCTGGCGGAAAGCGACTATACGGGGGATTTGACCTTCGAGATCCAGGAATACGGCAGATACCTGCCCCGGGACATGAAGCACCTGGCCGTGGAACAGTCCCTGGCCGTGGGGGAAAGGCTGCTGACCCTTTGGAAAAAGGGCGCGGAGTCAATGTAAGAATATGAAGGCGTTTTCTGCTTTGCTTTTTTGTGATTTTCTTACTTTTTTTGAAAAAAAGGGTGGACATACAAAAAGTAATGTGGTATATTTATGGCTGAGTATTTCTGCTTTTTGCGTGCTTTTTTGTACGCTTGGACGGAGAAACTCTTGCGTTAGCACGGAATGCATGACGGACTGAAACGGCAAAGGAAGCGTTCAATGAGCAGATTTCGCGGCCATCATTCCCCACCGACCAGACGCCGGACGACAGTGAAGTTCGCCATCGCGCTGGCCGCGGCCCTCATCCTGGTGGTGGGCGGCTATTTGGTGGGTGAGTGGCTGGAGAACCGTTCCTACCAAGAGGAACGTCAGCAGATGAGCGAGAATTTCGGCCTGCTGCCCACCATGGAATACCAGGGGCAGACCTACATGCGCAGGCCGGAAGTCACCACCATGCTGCTGATGGGCGTGGATCAGCACATGGACGAGGAGCCCACGGGCAGCCGTCACGGCGGACGCGCGGACTTCCTGCTGCTGATGGCCCTGGATCACAAAAACCAGAAGGTCTATCAGCTGCAAATCGACCGCGACACCTTTACCGAGGTCCCCGTTGTGGGTGTGCTGGGCAACGAGGTCGGCACCCGCGCCATGCAGATCTGCCTGGCCTACAACTACGGCAACAACAACGAGGAACGCTGCCGCCACACCGTGCAGGCCGTGCAGATGCTGCTCAACGACGAGCCCATCGAACTGGCCCTGGCGGTCAAGCTGGACGGTATCGCGGTGCTCAACCAGGCCTTGGGCGGCATCCGGGTGACCATCCCGGAGGATATGACCGTTGTGGATCCCGCCTTTACGGCAGGGGCCACCCTGACCCTGACGGATGCCCAGACCGAAAAGCTGGTGCGCGCCCGCATGACGGTGGGGGACGGGCTGAACGTCTCCCGTATGCGCAGGCAGCGGACCTTCCTGGAGGCTGCCACCCGGCAGCTGCGCAGCATGCTGGCGTCGGATTCCGACTTCGCCGGCAGGCTCTTTGACTCGCTGGAAGCGATTTCCAGCTACACCAATGTGACCCGCGGACGGCTGATCAACGAGGCCAACCGCGCGTACAACTATGATATTCAACCCGTCGATACATTGGCGGCTGAATATAAGATCGGCGCGCAGGAGCTGATGGAATGCCATGTGGACAAGGATGCAGTTACGGCATGGCTGATCAAAACGCTCTACGAGCCGAAAAATTGAAGGGAGATAAAACAATGAAAAAGACGATTGCGTTACTGTTGGTGGCCGTGATGGCGCTGTCTCTGACCTCTGCCTTCGCGAGCAGCCCTAAGAACTATGAGGAGCCCGTCACGGTGGTCACCCCCACTCCCGCTCCCGCTGCTCCCGCCGCCCCCGCTGCTCCTGCTGAAGAAGTAGAGGAAGAAGTCGAAGCCGAAAACCTGGTCGTTGCCGTCGTGGAGAGCGAAGCGGTGGACGAGGCTGTCGAAGAGATCAAAAAGATGGTCGCCGAAGAAAAGCCCGTCATTGAGTACTTCCCTGAAGAAACTCAGGAAGAAGTGAAGGCTGTTCTGCCCGAGACCGTGAAGGCTGAGGATCTGGAACTGAATGAGTTCGTCGGCATGGCCGTGGACAACTTTGAACAGGTTGTTGAAGAAGCGGACGAAGTTCGCGTTATCATCGCCTTCACCACCAAGTATGATCCTGAGCAGGAAGTGTTCCCCCTGATCGGTCTGGTGGACGAGGCCGGCAATGTGACCTGGGTTCTGATTGAAGCTGAAGTGCAGGAAGACGGCTCTCTGATGCTGATCATCCCCACCGACGTGCTGGAGAAGATGGGCAACGCCGCTTCCGTTCAGGTTGCTATTCTGAGCACTCCTCAGAAGTAATCGATAAGTAATTGCGTACCCGATGGCCATATTAGCGGCCATCGGGTACGTATGATACGTTCTACAGACCAAATGGAGGCGGTCAGCATCCGACCGCGTTGTTTGGTTTCATGGGCTAAAAAACACAGTGGATAGAGCGGAGGATACCCATGGCATCACCGGAAACAAAGGCATTACTGGAAAATGAAAACCGCAAGCAGGGCATGCAGTCGGATACGATGGAAATCGATCTGGTTGAGTTGATGTACCGTTTGCTGGAAAAGGCGAAATATATCATTCTGGCAGCGCTGCTGGGAGCGATCATTTCCGGTGCATATACGGTTTTCCGGATCACGCCTTTGTACACCGCGACCTCCAAGCTGTATGTGGTCAACAGCGCCAACTCGGTCATCGACCTGTCCGCGCTGAACATGGGCACGCAGCTGGCGTCGGACTACAAGGAAGTCTTTTCCAACTGGCATGTGCATGAGCGCGTGCTGCAAAAGCTGGATCTTCCCTATAGTTATAAGCAGCTGAACGATATGGTTTCCGTCTCCAATTCCGAGTCCCAGCGTATCCTGCACATCAAGGTGACCTCTCCTTCGCCGGAGGAGGCCAAGCTGCTGGCGGATACCTACGCGCAGGTGGCACAGGAATTCATCGCAGAGACCATGAGCACCCAGCGCCCCAACATCTTCCAGGAAGCGCTGCGGCCCACGGCTCCTTCTTCGCCCAACAAGACCCGCAACATCATCCTGGGCTTCATGCTGGGAGCCATCCTGGCCGCCGGCATCGTGGTGGTGCAGTTCATCGTGGACGACAGGATCCACAGCGAAGAGGACATTACCAAATACCTGGATCTGCCCGTGCTTGGCATGATGCCCAGCCAGCGGCAGGAAGTAAAGGGTAATAAAAAGAAGCAGCCGCACAAGAAGGACAGCAATACCAAGCGGGAGGAGACTGAAAAATGAAACTGGCACAATTCAGACGCCTGAACCCGCTGGATTACTCCGGCACGGAAGCCGTGAACACCATTTGTTCCAACTTGTCCTTCTCCGGACGGCATGTGCGGAAGATCGTCATTACCAGCTGCAATTCCGGCGACGGCAAGAGCTATATGAGCGTGCAGATCGCCTATAACCTGGCCCAGCGCGGCAAGCGCGTGCTGCTGATCGACGCGGACTTGCGCAAATCCAATCTGGTCAGCCGCTATGGCATCACCACCGACGGCGAAATGACCGGCCTGGTGCACTATCTGGCAGGCTACAACGGACTGGAGGACGTGATCTACCGCACCAATATGGAGAACTTCCATCTGCTGCCGGTGGGCCGCGATATCGCCAATCCCATCCCGCTGCTGGACGCGCCCGCGTTCTCCGATCTGCTCAATTTCCTGGCGGAAAAGTACGACATGGTATTGTTGGACGCTCCGCCGGTGGGTCTGGTCATCGACGCGGCGGAAATCGCCCGCTGCTGCGACGGCGTGCTGCTGGTGGTCAAACACAGCCACACCCATCGCAAGGAAATGCAGGCGGCCAAGCAGCAGCTGGAACAGACCGGCTGCCCCATCCTGGGCTGCGTGCTCAACGACGTGTCCTTCGACAGTATCAGCGCGAAAAAATATTACAACAAGTCCTATTATTCCCATTACGGAGATTATTACCGTAAGAATAATAAGGACTGATCGCAGGGAACCGAAATGCAGTTTGCCGATTTGCACCACCATGTGATCTACGGGGTAGACGATGGTCCGCAGACCTTCGAGGATGCGCAGGCCATGCTCCGCAGAGCCCATGAGAATGGGGTCACGGATATTGCCGCCACCTCCCATGCTACGCCAGGCCGTCATCGTTTTCCCATGGATACCTACCTGGAGCATCTGCGCAAAGAGCAGGCGTGGGCGGACGAACAGGGCCTGGGGATCCGGCTGCATACCGGCTGTGAGATTCTGTATACGGACGAGACGGTTCGTCTGCTGCAGGACAACGCGATTCCCACCATTGACGGCACGCGGCTGATCCTGGTGGAATTCCTGCCCGCAAACGATTTCAACCATATCCAGAATGCCGTGCGCAGGCTGGGCAACGCGGGTTACACCGTGATCGTGGCCCATGCGGAGCGGTATGACGGAACGCGCAAGGTGGAGGATCTGCGCGCCTTGCGGGAAGATCTTGGCGCATATATTCAAATCAATGCCCATACCTTCATTTCTCCCGGTGGTTTCTTCGCGAAGCGCTGGCTGAGAAAGGTGATGGAGAATGGATGCTGCGACCTGGCCGCCACGGACGCCCATAACACGTCCAGCCGCTCCTGCCAGATGAAAAAGTGTCATGAGACGATCATCAAGGAATGGGGACAGGACACCGCGAACAGCTTGTGCATCGAAACGCCCCGTCAATTACTGGGCATATAAGAAACAGCTTCATATATGGCCTCGACAAAGTGATGCTTTGGCGGGCTTTTTTTATGCGTAGATCGAAAAGCAACTGCGGCTGTACGCGGGAACAGAGACAATTTGGAATATCTTTGGTTGCGGAAACGAACAAAATCATATATAATATAGTTTGGTATGGTTTAGTTTTTGTCTGATAAGATACAAGAGAGGTGGAAATCGATGAAGGGAATCATTCTGGCGGGCGGCGCGGGAACGCGGCTGTATCCATTGACCATGGTGACCTCCAAGCAATTGCTGCCGATTTACGATAAACCGATGGTCTATTATCCCTTGTCCACACTGATGCTGGCGGGGATCAAGGATATCCTGGTGATCAGCACGCCGGAGGATACCCCCCGCTTTGAGCATCTGCTGGGCGATGGAAGCCAGTTTGGCATTTCCCTGTCCTACAAGGTGCAGCCCAGCCCGGACGGCCTGGCCCAGGCGTTCATCCTGGGGGAAGAGTTTATAGGTGACGACGCCTGCGCCATGGTGCTGGGCGACAATATCTTTTATGGCAACGGCTTTGGCAGGATCCTGCGTTCCACTGTGGAGAATGCGGAGAAGAATGGCCGGGGCACGGTGTTCGGCTATTATGTGACCGATCCGGAACGCTTTGGCGTGGTGGATTTTGATGCAAACGGCAAGGCTGTCAGCATCGAGGAAAAGCCGGCCCATCCCAAGAGCAATTATGCGGTGACGGGCCTGTATTTCTATCCGGCGGGGGTCAGCGCCCGGGCAAAGCAGGTCAAGCCTTCCGCCCGGGGAGAACTGGAAATCACCACGCTGAACGCCATGTATTTGCAGGACGGCCTGCTGGACGTGCAGCTGCTGGGCCGCGGCTTTGCCTGGCTGGACACCGGCACCATGGACAGCCTGGTGGAGGCGGCGGATTTTGTGCGCATGGTGGAAAAGCGACAGGGCATCAAGATTTCCGCCCCGGAGGAAATCGCCTATAAATATGGCTGGATCAGCCATGAGCAGCTGCTGGAATCGGCGGAAAAATATGGCAAGAGCCCCTATGGCGCGCATCTGCGCGCGGTAGCGGAAGGCAAGGTGCAATACTGATGAATAAGATCGAAACAAGTCTGCCCGGCGTATACATCATCGAGCCCCGGGTCTTCGGCGACCAGCGCGGGTATTTTATGGAAACCTGGTCCACCCGAAATTTTGAGGAAATGGGCCTGCATTATGATTTTGTGCAGGACAATCAGAGCTATTCCAGCCAGAAGGGCATCCTGCGGGGCATTCATTTCCAGAACGCGCCCTATGCCCAGGCGAAGCTGGTGCGGGTCACCCGGGGAGCGGTGCTGGACGTGGCGGTGGATCTGCGGCGCGGCAGCCCCACCTATAAGCAATGGGTGGCGGTGGAACTGAGCGCCGAAAACAAGCGCATGGTCATGATCCCCCGGGGCTTCGGCCACGGTTTCAAGACCCTGACGGAGGATGTGGAATTCTGCTACAAGGTGGATAACCTGTACAGCAAGGAATGTGATCGGGGCATACGCTTTGACGATCCGGAAATCGGCGTGGATTGGGGCGAGGTGACCCGGGAGCTGCTCAGCGAGAAGGATACCTATTCTCCGCTGCTGCGGGATTCGGACTGCAATTTCATATACGGGGAGGTATAAACCATGGGCCAGACCATCATTGTCACCGGCGGCGCCGGTTTTATTGGCAGCAACTTCATTTTTCATATGCTCAAGGCGCATCCGGAGGACCGCATCGTCTGTCTGGATAAGCTGACCTACGCGGGTAATCTGTCCACCCTCCAGTCCGTCATGGATCATCCGGCTTTCCGCTTTGTCAAATTGGATATCTGTGACCGGGAGGGCGTCTACCGCCTGTTTGAGGAGGAGCATCCCGATATCCTGGTCAATTTTGCCGCGGAGAGCCACGTGGACCGCAGCATCGAGGATCCCGGCGTGTTCCTGCAAACCAATATCCTGGGTACGGCCACGCTGATGGATGCCTGCCGCAAGTACGGCATCGGGCGCTATCATCAGGTGTCCACCGACGAGGTGTACGGCGATCTGCCCCTGGATCGGCCCGACCTGT
The DNA here is from genome assembly GCA_902781945.1 of uncultured Eubacteriales bacterium. Classification (GTDB taxonomy): domain Bacteria; phylum Bacillota; class Clostridia; order Christensenellales; family Aristaeellaceae; genus SFMI01. The sequence continues at coordinate 86,524 of CACZLE010000003.1, forward strand.
TCTTCACGGAGGAGACCCCCATCCATACCAGCAGCCCGTACAGCGCCTCCAAAGCCAGCGCTGATCTGCTGGTCATGGCCTATCACCGCACCTTCGGTCTGCCCGTGACCATCAGCCGGTGCTCCAACAACTATGGCCCCTATCACTTCCCGGAAAAGCTGATCCCCCTGATGATCGCCAACTGCCTGAACGACAAACCCCTGCCTGTCTATGGCCAGGGCCTCAACGTGCGGGATTGGCTCTATGTGGAGGACCATTGCCGCGCCATCGACCTGATCATCCACAATGGACGCGTGGGCGAGGTCTACAACGTGGGCGGCCACAACGAAATGCGCAACATCGATATCGTCAAGCTCATCTGCAAGGAGCTGGGCAAGCCCGAAAGCCTGATCACCTATGTGGCGGACCGCAAGGGCCACGATATGCGCTATGCCATCGATCCCACCAAGATCCACAATGAACTGGGATGGCTGCCCGAAACCAGGTTTGCCGACGGCATCAAAAAGACCGTAAAATGGTATCTGGAAAACCGCGGCTGGTGGGAGGAGATCATCAGCGGCGAATATCAGAACTACTATGAAAAGATGTACGGCAGCAGGGAGAAAGCCTGATGAAAGTATTTGTGACGGGCGTGGGCGGCCAGCTGGGCCACGACGTGGTGGAGGAGCTGCTGCGGCGCGGCCATGAAGCCGTGGGCTCCGATCTGACACCGCCCGCTGTGCCGCTGGATATCACGGATGAAATTGCCGTGGGAAAAATGATCGCTGAGATCCATCCCGACGCGGTGATCCATTGCGCCGCCTGGACGGCGGTGGATGCGGCGGAGGAACCGGAAAACCGGGAGAAGGTCTTTGCCATCAATGCGGGCGGCACCCGGAATATCGCCGCGGCCTGCCGGGCTGCGGAGGCCAAAATGATCTATATCAGCACGGATTACGTGTTTGACGGCCAGGGGGAGCAGCCCTGGCGGCCCGATGATCCGGCTTTCGCCCCGCTGAACGTCTACGGCCAGAGCAAGCTGGCGGGCGAGCGGGCGGTGGAAGAACTGCTGGAGCAGTATTTCATCGTGCGCATCGCCTGGGTCTTTGGCAAAAACGGCAAAAATTTCGTCCGGACCATGCTGAACGTGGGCCGCACCCATGATACGGTCCGGGTGGTCAACGACCAGTTTGGCACGCCCACCTATACCTTCGATCTGGCGCGGCTGCTGGTGGACATGGCGGAGACGGAAAAATATGGCCGCTATCATGTGACTAATACCGGCGGCTATATCTCCTGGTATGATTTCACCCGGGAGATCTACCGTCAGGCCGGATTGGATACCCGTGTGATCCCCGTGACCACGGAGGAATATGGCCTCAGCCGCGCGGCACGCCCGCGCAATTCCCGGCTGAACCAGGAAAAGCTGCGTCAGATGGGCTTTGAGCCCCTGCCTGTCTGGCAGGACGCCCTGGGCCGGTATCTGAAAGAACTTGAACAAGAGTAAAGGAACCGAGCAACAGATGAAAGCACTGATTTTAAATTCCGGTCTGGGCCGCCGCATGGGCGTGCTCACCTCGGAGCATCCCAAATGCATGACGGAGATCTCCGGTACCGAGACCATCCTCAGCCGCCAATTGCGGCTGCTGGCCGCGGCGGGCATCCGGGATGTGGTGATCACCACCGGCTATTTTGATAACATCATCGTCAATTACTGCCATTCCCTGCGGCTGCCGCTGGAAATCACCTTTGTGCACAATCCGCGCTATGCCGAAACCAACTATATTTACAGCATCTATTGCGCCCGGGAGCTGCTGGACGACGATATCCTGCTGATGCATGGCGATCTGGTGTTCGAGCCCTCGGTGCTGGACGACCTGCTGGCGGAAAAGCGCAGCTGCATGAAGGTCAGCTCCACCCTGTCCCTGCCGGAAAAGGATTTCAAGGCCGTGGTGCGCGATGGCCGCGTCTATCAGGTGGGCGTGGAGTTTTTCAGCTCCGCCATGGAGGCCCAGGCCCTCTATAAGCTGAACCGCGCCGATTGGCGGGTCTGGCTGGATGAGATCGTCCGCTTCTGCGAGTCCGGCCAGGACAATTGCTATGCTGAAAAGGCCCTGAACGGCATTTCGGACCGCTGCCCCATTTACGCCTGCGACGTGGGCAACCGCCTGTGCGCCGAGATCGATACCCCGGAAGATCTGGCGGCGGTGTCGGGACGGCTGGCGGAAATCGAAAACCGCACGGTGTATATGTGCTTTTCCACCGATATGATCCATTCCGGTCATATCGCCATCATCCGCAAGGCGGAAAAGCTGGGCAAGCTCATCGTGGGCGTGCTCTCGGACGAGGCCGTGGTGTCCTATAAGCGCTTCCCCCTGCTGCCCTTCGACGAGCGCAAGACCATGTTTGAAAACATCACCGGCGTATGGCGGGTGGTGGAGCAGAACACCCTGAGCTACAAGGAAAACCTGCTCAAATACAAGCCCACCTACGTGGTGCACGGGGACGACTGGTGCACGGGCTTCCAGCGTCCGGTGCGGGACGAGGTGTGCGCCGTGCTGGCCTCCTATGGGGGACAGCTGGTGGAGTATCCCTATGCCGCGGACGAAAAATTCAAGGAATTGGACAAGCGCGCCCGGGCGGAATTGTCCACCCCGGATATCCGCCGCGCCCGCCTCAAAAAGGTGCTGGCCATGAAGGGCCTGGTCACCGCCATGGAGGCCCACAGCGGCCTTACCGGCCTCATCGTGGAAAACACCGTGGTGGAGGAGGAAGGCGGCGCCCGGCAGTTTGACGCCATGTGGATCAGCTCCCTGTGCGATTCCACCGCCAAGGGCAAGCCGGATATCGAGCTGGTGGATATGACCAGCCGCTTCCGCACCCTGGACGACATCTGCGAGGTGACCACCAAGCCCATCATCTTTGACGGCGACACCGGCGGCCTCACCGAGCATTTTGTCTACACCGTCCGGTCCCTGGAGCGCATCGGCGTGTCCATGGTGATTATCGAGGACAAGACGGGCCTGAAAAAGAACAGCCTCTTTGGCACCGAGGTGGCCCAGACCCAGGATACCGTCGAGCATTTTTGCGAAAAGATCCGGGCGGGCAAAAACGCCCAGCGCACCCGGGATTTCATGATCTGCGCCCGCATCGAAAGCCTGATCCTGGAGCAGGGCATGGAGGACGCGCTCAGCCGTGCCTTCGCCTATGTGGAGGCCGGAGCCGACGCCATCATGATCCACAGCCGCCGGAAGGACCCGGCGGAGATCTTTGAATTTGTGGAGCGCTTCCGCGCCCGGGACGCCGTGACACCCCTGGTGGTGGTGCCCACCTCCTTTAATACCGTCACCGAGGAAGAATTCAAGGCCCGGGGCGTCAATATCGTCATCTACGCCAATCAGCTGACCCGCACGGGCTTCCCCGCCATGCAGAACGCCGCCCGCTTGATCCTGCAATCCCACCGAGCCAAGGAATGCGACGACATCTGCATGCCCTTCAAGGATATCATCCGTCTGATCCCGGAGGAATGACCATGGAGCAGCTCACCCTGTTCGATCTGAGCGACCTGCGCCCGCTGCTGGCTGGCAAGCGGTTCCTGCTGGTGCACGGGCCTTTCTTTGACAGCCTGCCCATCGCCTCGTTCTTTTCCGCGCTGGACGCCGTGCCCTTTACCGGCTTTACGCCCAATCCCCTCTACGAACAGGTGGCGGTGGGCGTGGACCGCTTCCGGGAAAACGGCTGCCAGGCCATTGTGGCCGTGGGCGGCGGCAGCGCCATGGACGTGGCCAAGTGCGTCAAGCTCTTTTGCCGTATGGAGCCCGCGGTCAATTATCTGACCCAGGAAAAACGGGATACCGGCGTGCCGCTGTACGCCATTCCCACCACGGCGGGTACGGGCAGCGAGGCCACCCGCCACGCGGTGATCTATTATCGGGGGGAGAAGCAGTCCGTGTCCCATCCCAGCATCGTGCCGGACGCCGCCGTGCTGCTGCCCCAAGTGCTGGAGGGCCTGCCCCTCTATCAGAAAAAGTGCACCCTGCTGGACGCCCTGTGCCAGGCCATCGAGTCCTGGTGGTCTAGGAGCGCCACGGAAGAGAGTGCCGCCCATTCCCGGCGGGCCATCCGGGGCATCCGGGAGAACTGGCAGGCCTATATTGAGCACGGCGACGCCGAAGCCGCCCACCAGATCCTGCTGGCGGCCAACGAGGCCGGCAAGGCCATCACCATCACCGCCACCACGGCCCCCCATGCCATGAGCTATAAGCTGACCTCCCTCTATCATCTGCCCCACGGCCACGCCGTGGCCCTGAGCATGGCCCAGGTGTGGCCCTACACCCGGGATCACGCCGGGGAGGATGTTCGCCTGCAAAAGGTGCTGGCGGAGTTGGAGGACCTGGGCGGCTATGGCTGGTTCATGGAGCTGCTGCGCAGCCTGGACATGGCTTCTCCCGTGGCCGGGGATCGGGAGGCGGAATTGCGCCTGCTGACGGCCTCCGTCAATCCCATCCGCCTGCAAAATCATCCCATCCCGCTCAGCGCCGAGACGCTGCGGGCGTTTTATGAAAAAATCGTGCAATAAATACAAGGGGAGAGCGCCGCGCGTTCTTCCTTTTTGCGTTTCAGGAGGCGATACCCATGGAGATCAGAAAGACCCGGCTGGAAGATCTGAACACCGTCATGGTCCTTTATGCCCATGCCCGGGCTTTTATGGCGGAGCAAGGCAATCCCAATCAATGGGGTCCCACCTGCTGGCCTCCGGAGGACCTGATCCGCCAGGATATCGCCCGGGGCAAGAGCTACGTCTGCCTGTCGGAGGGACGGATCGTGGGCGTGTTCTATTTTGATCAGGGGCCGGACATCGAGCCCACCTACGCCCAGATCGAGGACGGCGCCTGGCGGGACCAAAGCCCCTACGGCGTGGTGCACCGCATCGCGTCGGACGGCACCCAGCGGGGGACGGGGGCCTTCTGCATCAACTGGGCCTATGGGCAATGCGGCCATCTGCGCATCGATACCCATGGGGACAACCGGGTGATGCAGGGCTTGCTTGCCAAGCTGGGTTTCGTCCATTGCGGCACCATCCACGTGCGGGAGGATAACGATCCCCGCCTGGCCTATGAAAAGACGGGCTTGTAATTGCATGGGCGATATGGTATAATCAATGCAAGTTCTATCGTTGTTTCTGCATACATTTACGGAAGGAAACTGTCGTTGAGGAGGAGCCATATGAAAAAGAGCACAGCGATCACGATCATAGCCATCCTTGCGGTGATCATCGCCATTCTGGGCATTCTGTTCTTCACCAATCAAAAGAAGAACGGCGACGAGATCAGCAGCCTGAAAGAGCTTGCCGCCTCCCGTTCGGCCCAGTTGGACGCGCTGGAGGCTACGCTGAACGATAAAGAAACCAGCCTGGCCGCCCAGGAGGGCGAATTGGAGACCGTGCGGGCCGCCTTTGCGGATCAGACCCAGGAGCTGGAGCAGTTGAAGGGCGAATCCACCCAGGCCGCCAGCGCCCTGGAGGAGCTCAAGGCCACCCTGTCCGCCAAGGAGCAGGAGGCTGCCGCCGCCCTGGAGAACGCCAAGGCCAGCGCCGCCCAGGCGGCGGAAAAGGCCGCGGGCGAGCTGGCGGACGCCAAGGCCGCTGCCGCCGCCGAGCTGGAGCGCTTCCAGACCAGCGCCCAGGAGACTGCAGCCGCCGCTGCCGCCGATTTGGAGAACGCCCGGAGCCAGGCTGCCGCCGAGCTTGAAAAGGTAAAGACCGCCGCCGCCACGGAGTTGCAGACGGCCAAGGCTGCCGCCGAAGAAAAGCTGGCCGCCGTGCAGAAGGACGCGGCCGAAGCCGCCAAGGCTGCCGCCGCGGAGATGGAATCTTTCAAGACGAACGCCGCCGCGGAGCTGGAGAGCGTGAAGGCTGCCGCTGCTGAGGCCGCCCAGACCGCCGCCGCAGAGTTGGCATCTGCCAAGGAGACTGCCGCTGCCGAGTTGGAGAGCGCCAGGGCCGCTGCCGCCGCTGAATTGAAGAAGGTCCAGGCCGATGCTGAGGAAGAGGTGGCGGCGGTGCGCAAGGAGGCCGCCGAGGCCGCCAAGGCCGCTGCTGCGGAGCTGGAAACCGTCAAGGCCGATGCCGCCGCGGAACTGGAGGCCGTAAAGGCCGAGGCGGAAAAGGCTGCCCAGACCGCTTCCGCCGGGCTGGAGAACCTGAAAGAGGAAGCCCGCCAGGCTGTGGCGGCTGAAATGGAAACGTTGAAGGCGGAGGCATCCCAGGCGGCGGAAAAGGCCGCCGCGGAGCTGGAGAGCGTCAAGACCGCTGCTGCTGCCGAGCTGGAAAAGGCGAAGGCCGATGCGGCTGCCGAACTGGAGAAGGTGAAGGCGGACGCCGCCAAGGCTGGCGAAGCCGCCGCTGCGGAACTGGAGAAGGTGAAGGCGGACGCCGCCAAGGCTGGCGAAGCCGCCGCTGCCGAGCTGGAAAAAGTCAAAGCGGACGCAGCGAAAGCCTCCGAAGCCGCTGCCGCCGAGCTGGAAAAAGTCAAAGCGGACGCAGCGAAAGCCTCCGAAGCCGCTGCCGCCGAGCTGGCTGCCGCCAAGGCCGAGGCCGCCCAGGCCATGGAAAACGTGGCCGCAGAGATCGAAAAGGTGAAGACCGAGGCTGCCGCTGCCATGGATAACGCCGCCGCGGAGCTGGCCTCCGCCAAGGCCGAAGCTGCCCAGACCGCCGCCGCTGAATTGGCCGCCGCCAAGGAGAACGCCGACGCCGCCCTGTCCGCGCTGACCGCGGAACTCACCGCCGCCAAGGCTGAGATCCAGCAGAAAGCTGCCGATTACGCCGACCTGGAAAGCAAGGCGGAGTACAAGGGCCTGTCCTTTGACGAGATGATGGCCGCGCAGAAGCAGCTGAACAGCGCCCTGTGGGCCTCGGATGAATGGGAATCCGTGGTGATGCCCTGCGGCGTGTACGCCATCGGCCAGGATATCCCCGCCGGACGCTGGACCATCCGCGCCAGCGAGGGCCCCGCGGAGGTCAAGGTGGGCAATCACCTGGACGAGACCGGGAACGAGCTGGTGGAGCCCTATGTGATGCACTTTACGGATGACAAGAGCCTGAATTATGATGTGGGCGTGGTCTGGAACCTGCAGGAGGGCTCCTACCTGGTGGTGAATCAGAACCCCGTCACCTTCACCCAGACCCCCGCTTCTCCCTTCGAGTTCGTCACCAAATAAGGATTTCGGCATTGAAAATCCTCTGTTCCTATGCTATCATACAAGGCGCGGACATCCCATGGCGGGGTGCCGCGCCTTTTTGAAATACAGCGGAGGCACAGCATGACGCAGCTCAATCTGATGACGGAAGGCAGCCCGCGGCGCAGGATCCTGCGCTTCGCCCTGCCCATCCTGGGCGGATATTTTTTCCAGCAGCTCTATAACACGGTGGACGCGCTGATCGTGGGCAATTTTCTGGACGCGGACGCCCTGGCGGCGGTGACCTCCACCTCCTCCTATATGTATCTGCTCATCGGCTTCGTGACGGGCTTTTCCACCGGCGCGGGGATCATCATCGCCCGCCACATCGGCGCGGGCAACGCGGAAAACACCCGCAAGGCCGTGCATACGGCGGTGGCGCTGGGATTGGTGCTCAGCGCCTTGCTGACGGCGGTGGGCATCCTGATCACCCCGCCCATCCTGCGGCTGATGGGAACGCCGGAGGGGGTCATTGGCCGCTCCTCCGCCTATCTGCGGGTTTATTTCGCCGGGTCCTTCGCCCTGGTGATGTACAATATGCTGGTCAGCATCCTGCAGGCCTCCGGGGAGAGCCGCTTCCCACTGTTATGCCTGGTGGCCAGCTCCTTGGTCAATATCGCCCTGGACGTGGTGTTCGTGGCCCTTTTCCATATAGATGTGGAGGGCGCAGCCCTGGCCACGGTACTTTCCGAGGTGCTCAGCCTGATTCTGGTGGCATGGAGGCTGCTGCGCACGCGGGAAAGCATCCGCCTGGAGCCCCGGCGGATCGCCTTTGACCTGCATAACCTCAAATTCATCCTGCGCTACGGCTTCCCCACGGCCATGCAGGGCTGCGTCATCGACCTGTCCAACATGCTCATCCAGTCCTATATCAACAGCTTTGGCCGGGACGCCATGGCGGGCATCGGAGCCAGCCTGAAAATCGAGGGCTTCATGTTCCTGCCGGTCACGGCCTTCTCCATGGCGCTCACCACCTTCGTCTCCCAGAATGTGGGCGCCCGGCGCATGGACCGCGTGCGGGAGGGCACGGCGTTTGGCCTGCGCTGCACGGCGGCCCTGCTGCTGGGCCTGGGCGTGCTGGCCCGGTTCTGCGCCCCCTGGATGATCGCCTTCTTCAACGCCGATCCTGAGATCATCCGTTACGGCGCGGGCCGCACCACTGTCTGCGCCCTGTTCTATTGCCTGCTGGGCTTTTCCCATACCGCCTCCGCCGTGATGCGCGGCCTGGGCAAGCCCATGACGCCCATGCTGGTCATGCTGGTATGCTGGTGCGCCGTCCGCGTGGCGCTGCTGTTCACCGTGGGTCAGTTTTTCCACGATATCCGTCTGGTTTATTGGGTGTATCCCTTCACCTGGACGCTGTCCACCCTGGTCTACCTGATCGATTTCAAGCGGATGCGGCTGTTCAGCCGGACAGAAAACGCAAATTTGTGATGATTCCTAAGGAATCTCTGTTTCAATCAGCGGCATCTCTTATAGGAAAGACATATTCCGGGTGAATGCTTGATCCCTCTCGCTGATGCGCATGAAGTGAGTATTGACGAGCTCTGCGGCGTTGCCAAGATGCGAACGGTGGAGGATGAACTGAGAGAGAAAGTTGACCGCACCATTGGCACCTCGCGAACCCAAGATTTGGCCCAAAGCCCATAGAATAACCTGGCTTTTTTGTGGATCGTGCTTTTCGCTCCGTGGCCCTGAAAAGGCTGAAATCGCCCTTCGGGCCGCGGCAAAAAACGCAAAAAGAAAAACCCTTGAAAATCAAGGGTTCAGCCCATCTTCAAACCCCTGTTTTCAGGCGAAAACAGGGGTTTTCCATATCCACAACTCGAAACAAGAGAAAAAAATAAAGCCTTTATCAGGCGTTTCATATTTTGTACCGCGGCGGTCAGAAAGCACTGCTCCCGCATGTTCTGGATACCGAGCATGCGGGCATAGCGGAGGCCGTGGTTTTCTTTCGCCTCCGCAAAGGATCGTTCAATTGTCTGCTTTCTCCAGCTGTAAATGCGTTTTCCCTTGTGCGTCTTCGTAAAATGTATAATATCGTCCAGGGAATCCTGCCATACATGCCTTTCCACCATCCTTCTGCTTATGCTTGTTCCAAAGCATTCGTTTCTTCGCGGACAATTCCGGCATTTCTTGCTGTCGCTGAAGTATGATGCCAATGGCAATACCTACGGCAGTCCCCAAACCACCGGCGCGGATGGCACCGCGACCTGGACGCAGCTGCCTTATGGAGCCTACTCCGTGAAGGAAACCGGCACGCCTACCGGCTATAACGTAGATCTGAACCAATATGAACAGAATTATTCACCGTATCGGAGGTGTGCTTATGTTCCTGGTCAAATTGCCTTTCCGTATTCTTTCTCTGACTGTCCTGGCGCTGCTGATCGTGATCCGCGTCGCAAGCCTGCTCGTGACCGGTATTTCATCTCTTGTGACCAACCTGATCGGGATGACCGCCGTGCTGGCGGCGGCTGGCATCTGGATGTTCCAGTTGGGCCGTGACCATGATGCTTACATGATGATGATGCTGGCCTTTGGCCTGTTCCTGATCCTGGCTCCGAAGGCCGCTGATTGGATCGTAGATAAAGCCACTACGCTGATTGCAAAAATCACCTTTCTGATTACTGTCTAAAAGAACCGCATAAGAAAAACGGGAAGTGGCTTCAAAACAGCTTCCCGTCTTCCATACCCCGAAGAATTATGCCACTTTTTCATAGTTGAATAGATTGCGCCTGCTTTTTTCGCAGGATCTGGGATATATCTGAAAATGGCCCTGCTTGCCAACTATGGTAAGCAGGGCTTTGCCGTTCAAAGGGGGATTTTGTTCTTTCTATTATTGATCCAACAATTCCGTGATCATCTGGTCGGCCATGGAGAGGCACCGGGGGAGATGGAAGGGGCCCTTGAAGGTGCTGCCCTTGGTGGAGGGCATGGTGGGCTTGCCGTCGCGGCGGAGATATCCGTACCATTCGCCGTTTTCGGGATCGGCAAACACTTCTTTGCAATAATCCAGCGTTTTGCAGAACCATTCGTAGTATTTTTCATCTCCGGTATCCCGGTAAGCCATGAGAGAAGAGATCAGGATTTCATTGTGGGGCCACCACAGCTTCATATCATGCTCATAGGCTTCGGGGGGCAGGCCCTTGCAGTCGATAAAGTAGAGGAGGCCGCCGTATTCCTTGTCCCAGCCCGCATTGATGGCGTCGTTGAAGATGGCTTCCGCCTGCTTGTGAAGCTCTTTATCGCCTTTGTGATTGGCGTATTCCATCAGGAACCAGGTGCACTCGATATCGTGACCGGGGTTCACGATACGGCCCTCGGTCACGCTACCGCGAAATTCGCCGTTAGGGCCCACATTTTCCAGCGTGCAGTGCATATCGGGCTTGCGATGATATTTGAAGATCTCTTCCACGCACTGCTGGGAGCGGGCGTCATATTCCTCTGCATGGGCGGGGTCCACCCGGCGCAGCACGGAGCAGATGTTCAGGTAGATCATGGGATTTCCCAGAGCGCGGCCTGTGCGGGTTTCGGGGATGGTCCTGGGTCCCATGCCCACCGGGTCTTCCATCAGGCCCTGATATAGCTTCCAGTACAGGTCGTATGCGAAGCGGGCGCGGTCCAGATACACTTGCTCGCCGGTCAGACCGTAATACTCCGCGTTGGCGATGGCATAGAAGCTCTCGGAGAAGAAGTAGCGGCGCTGGCGCAGGGGTTTGCCCTCGGCGGTGACGGTGAAATACATGCGGTTGCCCTTGTCCCGGTTGATGCAGTGAGCCTCCATGAAGTCCAGACAGGACTTGGCAAACGCCATCCATTCTGTTTTCTTGCCGTAGAGATGGCACAGCCAGCTGTATGTCTAGGCGCATCTTCCCTGCATCCATACGCTCTTGTCGGTGGAATAAATGTTGCCCCAGCGGTCCAGACAGGTGTACACGCCGCCGTTTTCATGATCCCAGCCGTGGGTGAGCCAGAAATCCGCGCAGCGATTCAGTTCCTCCCGGATCCATTGCTGCTGGGATACGAGTAATTCCTTGTTCATGGATATCTTCCTCTCCTCAGCAGAATTGCCGAATGGCCTGGCGGATGTGCTTGGCCGCGATTTCCACTTTGCCCTCATCGCCGGGTTGCAGCCCGATCAAAGGCTTGCGGACGGAACCCAGGTCCAGCCCTTCGTTGATCTTCAGCACGCCCTTGATGACAGCATACATATTGCCTTTGCAGGCGCACAGCTCGGAAATGATGGCGTTGACCTCGTGCTGGATCGGCGCGGCTTCTTCGTATTTGCCCGCCCGCACCAGCGTGTCCATTTTGAGGAACAGCTCGGGCATAGCGCCATAGGTGCCGCCGATTCCGCCCGCCGCGCCGATTGCCCGGCCGGATACGAACTGCTCGTCGGGACCGTTGAAGACCACGCAGTTTTCGCCGCCGATGCGCACGAAGGTGTCAATGTCCTGGGTGGGCATAGAGGAGTTTTTCACGCCGATGACCCGGGGATTCTTCCGCATTTCGGTGAACAGGGAGGGCGTCAGCGCCACGCCTGCCAGCTGGGGAATATTGTAGATCACAAAATCCGTGTTGGGCGCGGCGGAGGAAATATCGTTCCAGTATTGGGCGATGGCGTACTCGGGCAGATGGAAGTAGATGGGCGGGATGGAAGCGATGGCGTCCACGCCCAGGCTTTCGGCATGGGCGGCCAGCTGCATGGATTCGTGGGTGTTGTTGCAGCCCACGTGGGCGATGACGGTGCATTCGCCCTTGATTTCCGCCATGACAGCTTCCAGGGTGGCCATGCGTTCTTCCTTTTCCAGGTAGATGCATTCGCCGGAGGAGCCGCCCACATAGAGGCCCTTGACACCCTTGTTCACCAGGTGACGGGCCAATTTCCGGGTGCGCTCGGCGCTCACGTTGCCCTGCTCGTCATAGCAGGCATAGAAGGCGGGGATAACGCCGCAGTATTTTTCCAAGCTCATGGTAGTTGTCTCTCCTTTTGCCTGCTTATCCCTTCACAGCGCCCATGGTAATGCCGCGGGTGAAGAATTTCTGGAACAGCAGGAAGATGATGATGATGGGGATGGAGCCCAGGGCCGCGCCGGCCATGATCAGGCCGTAATCGGTGGAGAGCTCGCTTTGCAGCTTGGCGATGCCCAGGGAGATGGTAAGCACCTTGGTATCGTTGAGCATGATCAATTGCAGGAAGTAATCGTTCCAGGCCGTGATGAAGGTAAAGATGGCCAGGGCGCCTATGCCGGGCTTGATCATGGGCAGGATGATATCTATGAAGGTACGCGCCTCACCCGCGCCGTCGATGCGGGCAGCCTCCAGCATTTCATTGGGGATGCCTTCGGAAAACTGCTTCATCAGGAACACGCCAAAGGGCCAGCCCACGGTGGGCAGGATGACAGCCCACAGGGTGTTATGGAGCTTTAAGAAAGCCATTTCCTTGAGCAGCGGGATCAGGATGACCTGCTTGGGCAGGGCCATGGCGCACACGAACAGCGAGAACAGGAAGGTGCGGCCCCGGAAGTTCTTTTTGGCCAGGGCGTAACCGCCCATGGCGGCCGAAACGCAGGTAAGGCCCATGGCGGCAGCGCACAGCAGCACGGTATTGAACAGCCAGGTAAAGGCCGGCTTCTGGAACAGGCGCTCGTAATTGCCCACGGTGGGGTTGAGCGGGAACCAGACCGGCACCCGGGCGTTGATGACCTGCTGGGTCTTGAAGGAGCCGGTCACGATCCAGTACAGCGGGAAGATAAACAGAATGGTCAGGAAGATCAGGAAGGCGATGCTGAGCACCCGATAGGGCGTCAGGGCATGAACGCTGTGATCCGTGGTATCCGTTTCGGGAGAGCGTTTCTTCATCCGGGAAGGCAGATCGGCTTTTTGAATGGCAGACATCAGTCGTTCCTCCCTTCCTTAGCCGTTATCGGTCTTGGCCAGTCTGAACTGAATGGCGCTGAATACGGCGATGATGATGGCCAGGATGATGCCCATGGCGCTGCCATAGCCGTAGCGGTTCAGCTTGAAGGCCTGATAGTAGATATAGTACATGATGGTCTGGGTGGAGTTGTTGGGTCCGCCCGAAGTCAGCAGCTGGATCAGGGCGAAGCACTGGAAGCTGTTGATGGTGGTGATGACCAGGATGTACAGCGTGGTGGGCATGATCTGCGGCCATTTGATGCGCCAGAACACCTGCATGTTGGTGGCGCCGTCCACCGAGGCGGCCTCGGTCAGCGAATGATCCACGTTGCTCAGCGCGCTGACGTACAGCACGATGGGCTGGCCCACCGAGGTGGTGAGCAGGATGGTGATGATGCACCACAGCGCCGTGGAGGGATCGCCCAGCCAGTTCATATTCTTGCTGATGATGCCCAGCGATTTGAACAGGTAATTGAGCACGCCCGTATAGTTGTTGAAGATCCACTTCCACACCACCGTGACGGCTACAGAGCCCGTGACCACGGGCAGGTAGAATACGCAGCGGAAGAAGGAGGTATTCAACGGGCGCATTTTGAAGATAATGGAAGCCACCCACAGCGAGAACATGCAGGTGACGGGCACGCTGACCACCACGATGATGATGGTATTGACCAGCGCCTTGCTGAAGATGGGATCGCCGAACATCTCCTTATAGTTGTTCAGACCAACGAAGGAGAAATCGGTCATGGTATAGTTGAAGAAGCTGGTCACCAGACACATGCCCATGGGGAAAATGACGAAACCCAGGAAAAACAGCAGGCTGGGGGCCATGAAGATATAGCCCGCTATGTTTTCACGGCGCCGCGCTTCCTTCATCCCGCGGGACAGGGTTGCTTGCGACATATGAAACACCAACTTTCTGTGATAGAAAGGGCGCCCCCCGCCCGAACGGGGAAACGGGGGGCGCCGGGATTATGCGTTTTTACAGGATGCGGATCACTTGGCGTTGGCCTCGGTCATATACACAGCCACTTCATCGGCCACGTTGCCGGAGGCAAATACACGCTGCAGCAGGTTCCACCAGGCGGTGCGCTGGGCTGCCCAGTTGGGAGCGATCTGGTAGTAGCCGCCGAAGTAGGGAGAGAAGGCGTCGTAGGCGGCATTGGCTTCCTTTTCGGTGCCGGTGTAGATATCGCCGATGGCGCGGGTGGCGAAGTAGCCGGTGGCGTACACGCTCTTGGGCGCCTGGGTGGCGTCGTTGCACATGAACTTGATGAATTCCTTGGCAGCGTTGGCGCGGGCTTCATCGCCGTTGTCAAAGATGCCGAAGCCCCAGATGCCGCCGTCCAGCGTGGGCACGCCGTCATCGGAGGGGAAGGCCACGGCGTAGGGCTCCACGTTCTCAGCCAGGGTGTCCTTGTTGTTGGTTTCCAGGGCAGCGTTCCAGCAGAAGCACATGGAAGCCGTGCCGTTGCAGAACAGGCTGATGGCGTCGCCGGCCACGATGCCGGGGTCAACGGTCATGATGCCTTCCTGGACCATGTCGTACAGCTTCTGCAGGCCCTTGATGTTGGCCTCGCTGTCCATGGTATAGGTGGTGAAGGTTTCATCGGTGAAGGTGCCGCTGTACAGGTTGTACACCAGCGCGCGGGTGCCCTGGTCGCCGCCCTGGCCGCCGCAGTACACGATGCCGGTCACGGGGGTGAAGCCGGCCTCGGTCAGCGCGCGGCAGGCGTTCTCGAAGTCCTCGGTGGTCCAGGTGCGGGTCTCTTCGTTGATGTACTTCATGGCGTCCGCCGCCTCGAAGGCCTTCTTGTTGATGACCATGCAGTGGGTGGTCATGCACAGCGGATACTCATAGTACTTGCCGTCCGCGCCCTTGCAGGAGCCGGATACGGTTTCATAGATGGTCTTGCCCTCTTCGGTTTCAAACAGATCGGACAGGTCCAGCATCTTGCCAGCCGCGCCCCAGTTGGCAACCAGGCGCTCGGGGCCTTCGAAGATGACGTCGGGAGTGGTCTTGGCTTCGATGGCCGTGGTCACCTGATCATCGCCGGACTGATAATCCAGGAACTGCACGTTGACCTTGATATCAGGATAGGCGGCGTTGAAGTCAGCGATCAGGGAAGCGACGGTGGCATCGTCCGTCCAACTGCCGATGGGGTAGGTCCACAGGGTGATTTCCACGCCGTCAGCCAAAGCGAAGGCGGGAATCATCAGCATCAAGCACAGGAGCAGAGCGAGCAACTTCTTCATGGATGGGTTCCTCCTTTAATATTGGTCGGTGTATTCTCTCCAAAGCGGGAGAAAACTTTGCTTGCTTAAAATGTACTACAAATAATATCTTCTGTCAATAGCTTTTCAGAAAAATAATTTTTTTTTGACGATTATTTGACCAGATTATTCTTTTCTGTTGACAGAACAAGAAATGCAAATTATAATTGGATATACGAAACATCCTACAAACTACACGAGGGGCGGGATGCGAATGACAGAAGACGGCAAGAATGAAAAACTGTACATCCATGCGTTTCGGGAGATACGCAGCTATATTCTGGAGCACAGGCTCGGTCCCGGCGATCTGCTGCCCACCGAACAGCAGCTTTGTGCCCAATTGGGAGTGAGCCGCAACGTGCTGCGCGAGGCGATCAAGAGCATGGAGCTGATGGGCATGGTGAAGGCCTGCCCGGGACGGGGCACGGAGGTGCGGGAATTCAGCGTGGATTTCATTTTTCAGAATGTGCTGTTTTTCCACATGGATGGCCAGGAAAAGCATGTGCGGGAAATGTTCTCCATCCGCAAGGCCCTGGAAATGAGCTTCATGCGTCAGGCCTTTGATTCCATCACCCCGGAGGACATCGCCGAAATGCGCGCCTGCGCCACGGA
Source organism: uncultured Eubacteriales bacterium (assembly GCA_902781945.1). Taxonomy (GTDB): domain Bacteria; phylum Bacillota; class Clostridia; order Christensenellales; family Aristaeellaceae; genus SFMI01. Next base: position 102,547 of record CACZLE010000003.1, read on the forward strand.
GATCCGCCGACGTTGGGAAAAGGGCGAAATGTTTGAGGAAGCGGACAGACGCTTTCATACCGCCCTGTTTCGGTCGCTCAACAACGCCGTGCTGAATTCGATGCTGGACGCCATCTGGGCGGTGGACAGCGGTTTTCAATTGGAGGCGAAAATGCCTCATCTGGCCAGCACCGTCACAAAGCATGAGCGCATCGTGGACGCCCTGGAGCAATACGATTATCTTGCCTTTGCCCAGGCGATGCTGGCGCACTATTCATCAGGGAAATACACGCAAACAGATTCTTACGAAGAATACTGAAAATATAAATAGAAGAGGAGTCATAACAAAATGAAAAAGCATATCGTCTGCCTGGGCGATTCCAATACCCACGGCTACTGCGCCGATCCCACCGACTGCGCGGACGGCGGCAACCGCTTTAACGAGGAAGAACGCTGGACGTGCCTGCTTCAAAAAGCGCTGGGGGAGGATTATCTGGTGCTGGAGGAGGGCCTGGGAGGCCGCACCTCGGTTTTTGCCGATCCGCTCCATGAGGGGATGGACGCGCTGAACGTGGCCTATCCGCTGCTGATGAGCCATGAGCCCGTGGATTTATTGATTATCATGCTGGGCACCAATGATACCAAGGAGCGATTTAGCGCCAACGCCGCCGCCATTGCCGCGGGCATGGAACGGCTGATCAAAAAATGCAAGGATACGGAGTGCTGGGGAGCGCATGAGCCCAACATCCTGGTGGTATGCCCGCCGCCCTTGGGAGACGGCTTCCATGACGAGGTGATGGGCAAAGGCTGCGTGGAAAAATCAAAGGCATTGCCGCCCTTTCTGAAAGCCGTGGCCGAGCGGAACGGCGTCCACTATCTGGATGCAAAAGACTGCGAATTCAATTCTGTGGACTTTACCCATTTGACCCGAAAAGGGCATACGCAGTTAGCCCAGCTGCTTTCGGATGCGATACCCGGCTGGATAGCGTAATGCTGTTATGCTGTGCCTCTAATCCAAGAGTATGGTTATGGCATGGCCTGCGATGTAGAATGGAGCTATCTTCAGAGCATATAACTCCGTTACCATGAAGATTTCGATAATTGTGCCTTCAATTGAATAAATCGATGAAAATGCTATTATTGAGTATAATAAACAGTATTTGTTTGTCGCATTTTTAAATCAATAATGCGACAATTAGCGCTATGCAGATTGGAGGTCATAAAGCAGGATCAACGGTATTGACGCCACCGCAGAAAATCAAAAAGAGGGGGAATTGACATGTGCGAAGATGAGGATAGATGGTCTTTCGGTGACCCCTGCTTTATCTATCATGGAAAAATCATACCACAGGATTTCCCATACGTTTGCATTCTGGTGCAAGGCCGTCCGCGCCATCATCAAGACGCCTTTTCCTGCCGCCATCCTCAGATGGAGCGCAGAAAGAGAGCAAAAATATTTGCTCCTTTCGACGCGCTGGATGGGTATAGTGATTGTATCGCGTCTAAGCGGGTGCAGTACTGTGGAAAAATAGAGCTGGATGATGCGGAAAAAGAGGAGCTGAACCGCCGCCTGACGATCCTGCATAACCTGACCTTCAATAGCCGGATGGCACGGGTGAATCACGTGCATGTGCGAGTTAAATATTTCGTTCCGTGTACTGATCCAAACTCTTTTTCTTATGGAAGGCAAGGAAGATATATCCTGGCTGCTGGTGTTGTGCGGAATGTGGATATGGAGGTAATGCAGACAATTTTCATTGACGATATGGTAATTCGGTTTGATGATATTATTTCGATAGAAGCTGAAGAAAGAAGCGTTTTTGAGCAAGAGTTAGATGATTGATATGGCTTTTTCGGGTGATATCGCTCTGGTTTAAGCGGATGAGAAAGCCACAGTTTAGTATAGCTGGATATTATACGACTGAATGTAATCGGAAAAGATGAAATATTAATTGATAAAATAACAAATTTGTAATAAAAAAAGCGAAAGTGAAATATAGACATAAGAAAAGCAATATGCTATAATACTTGCGGTAAAAAATCATTGAAGATCAATGTTTTTTATCGAATGGTTTTATTTTTGGCAACGAATATCCTGGATGGGTTCCATCGCTTTCCATATGCAAGCGTAATAGCGTCCCATAGTGGTGTGCTGGGGATGGCCTACGCTGAACACAAAAACCCCGTCGCGAAGCAGGTCTTTCAAAAGGATCGGCTCCGTATGACGGAGTTTTTGTCTATTTAGGGGGATGTGGATTGAATCAAAGAGTTGTCTTTCTTACGATTAAAGCATCGTTTAAGATTGCAAACATAGAGATTCAGAATGATTGAAAATGTAGAAATTAAAGGAAAAAAGAAAAATAGAAAATGAATTCTGTAAATCCCGCTACGTGGTAACCGCTAAAACGAAAAAAAGTGAATTAATGTCCGCTGAAACGGAAAAAGTTGAATTAATCGTCATTAATCCCCTGACGCACTTAGTACAAAAACTCTCCAAACCACAATATATAGTGGTGCGGTATATAACATGCCCATGTATATTGCATAAGGGGCAGTCCGAAAAAACGGAGTAAATGAGGTAGGGTCATACATGAGTTTGTACATTTTTCTCAAACCACCCCTCTAAACTACTAAAAACAAACCGAGGGGAAGTAAAAAATGGGCGAATTAAAGTCCGGTACGAGAAAAAAGGTTGAATTGATGGCAGGTTGATATGGAAGCACAGAAGACGCGCTTCGATATGAGCCTACTGGTCTCTATAGAATTAAGGTACATATTAAAGAGAAAGTCCCGTGTGGATAGCCACACTGAATAAGATATGCTGCTCAAAAGTAGGGCGGGTAAAAACCGCTCAAAAGCGGAGAAAAAGAAAGAACAGTAAAGCCGCGAGAAAACATGAAAACCTGACATAGATTAGGGGAGAAAAAGGAATGTACGATTTTTTAAAGGATGAACGATTCAAAGGGATTGATAAGTTTAAGAGTAAGGTATGGCTTTCATCTCCAACCATGCACGGCGATGAGCAGCGGTGGGTTGACGAGGCCATTCAGACCAACTGGGTGTCTACCGTCGGCGAAAATATAAACGAAGTTGAAAAGCAGATGGCAGAATATCTGGGTTGCAAATATGCGGTTGGATTGAGCTGCGGTACTGCCTCCCTCCATCTTGCCACAAAGCTCGCTGGGGAGAAGCTGTACGGTCAGGCGAAGCCGAACGCTGGGACACTGGCTGGCCATAAGGTATTCTGCTCTGACGTCACGTTCGACGCGAGTATAAACCCGGTCGCTTATGAAGACGGAGAAGCTGTGTTTATTGATACGGAGAGAGAGACGTGGAATATGTCTCCAGAGGCGCTGGAGAAGGCGTTCCAGCTTTACCCGGAAGTAAAGTTAATTGTCGTTGCTCATCTGTATGGTACTCCGGGGAAGATAAGTGAAATAAGAGAGATAGCTGAACGGCACGGCGCATTGATTGTGGAAGATGCGGCGGAATCCTTGGGGGCAACCTACTCCGTCACTCCTGATTCTGATTTGGCGCGGAAACTTGGTAAGAGTGGCGCGGTTCAGACCGGCTTGTTCGGGGATTACGGCTGCATCAGCTTCATTGGAGTAAAAAATCTGTTTGTCGAGGTGCCCAAATTTGAGCCTCAAGTAGCGGCCTGACAAGGCGAATATTTGTTCGTATTTGACAAATGGAAACTTATTGTCAGCCAGGT
>CACZLE010000004.1 GCA_902781945.1 uncultured Eubacteriales bacterium
ATTGCTGACAGCAGCTTGCGCTTCGCTACACTTGGCGGTAACTACCCGTGGCAGGACTTTCACCTGCAAGAATTGTGCCATGCCCGGCACACTACAAAACGCCAGTCGGAAAAACCGACCGGCGTCTTTATTCGTTGATATTCATACTGAAACTTATTAAAACCATACACCGAGAAACAAGAATTTGACGAGGTGCCCTCATCCGACCTCGCTACGCTCGGCCACCTTCCCCCGCTGCGGCAGGGGAAGGCTTTTGGCTGAGCTTTTCCTTAATAGTTGGGTTTCGGCCAAGCAAAATCGCGCACTAAAATAGCCTTCCCCCGTCGCAACGGGGGAAGGTGGCCGACCAACGGGAGGTCGGATGAGGGCATTTTGCCATTTTTCATTTGTGTATGTTTTCAATCAGGGTTCTGTATTACTTGACGTCCAGCGCCTCAAATTCCTTTTTGCCCGCGATCATGATGGTGAGGCCCACCAGGAAAAGGCAGATCAGCGCCAGCACCCCGTAGCTGCTGCGGCCCGTCCAGGTGCCGATGACAGAATAGAGGAAGGGACCCAACACGGAGGCGAATTTGCCGAAGATATCGAAGAAGCCGAAGAACTCGTTGCTGCGATCCTTGGGGATCAGCTTGCCAAAGTAGCTGCGGCTGACGGCCTGGATGCCGCCCTGCACCGTGCCCACCATGAAGGCCATGGCCCAGAAGAGGACGGTGGAGAAGGAAATAGCGCTCCTGAAGCCGTTGATGGTATCCGCCTGATTGCCGATGAAGCGGGCGAAGGCCTCCAGCACGCGGCCAGCCTCGGGGCTGTCCTTCTGGTCGATGTGATCCGCCAGATAGGCGTCCAGCTTGCCCTGGGCGTCCTTGTCGGTAAAGTACTTGGCCGCCTGATCCCGCAGGGCGATGGCGTTTTCGTCGGTCAGGTCGCTGAGCGGCTGGGTGAATTCCGACTCCAGCGCCTGCTGATAGGCCGTCTGATGGGGCTCCAGGCTGAAGCCCATGTAGAAGCCCACCACGCAGATAAGGGTGTAGATGATGATGGCGCCGATCAGGGCCTTGCGGGCGGTGACCTTGGCCGCGATATTGGCGAAGATGATGGAGCTGGGCATGGCCACGATCTGGGTGACCAGCAGGGCCAGGATCATGCCCACGGTGCCCAGGCCCAGCACGGTGCCATAGGCGGTGGAAATGCTGATGATGGTGCCCACGCCGTCGATGTAGAAGAAATAGGCCAGCACAAAGAGGAACAGACCCTTGCGCTTGAAGATATCCCGGGCGGTATGGCCGATGTTGCGGAAGATCTGGCCGATGGAATTCTCCGCCGTGCGCTCGATGTAGTGCTCCTGCTCCACGTTTTTGAGGAAGGGCAGGGAGAACACCAGCCACCACACGCTGACGATGAGGATGGAGAATTTCTGGGCGATGAGATTCGAGTACCCCAGCACCAGCAGCATGGCGATGGAAATGACGAAGGGAATGGTGCTGCCGCCGATATAGCCCATGGCATAGCCCCAGGAGGACACCTTGTCCATGCGCTCGTCGGTGGTCACGTCGGTGAGGAAGGAATCATAAAACAGGCAGGAGCCCGCGAAGCCGATGCGGCTGAGGATGTAGCCCACCAGCATCAGATGCCAGTTGTTCATCACCAGGGCGATGAACAGGGTGAACACCACGCCCAGCAGCATGAAGCCGGTGAACAGCTTTTTCTTCATGCCCTTATAGTCCGCCACCGCGCCCAGCAGCGGGGCCAGCACGGCCACCAGGAAGGTGGCGATGGAGGTGCCGTAGCCCCACCAGATATCGCCGTCCGCGCCCGCGATGGACACGAAAATCGTAGGGAAGATGGCCGCCATGATGTTGGTGGCGTAGATGGAGTTGGCCCAGTCATACATGATCCAGCTCCATTCTTTTTTCGTGAACCGCTTTTGCATTCGTACCTCTCCTTTATATTATAGCTTGATTTCCTTGCCTGAGGCCATGATCGTGATTTCGGGACCGCTGACCCGGCGATAGCTTGCGCCCTCCCGGTTCACGCGGACCTCCACGCAGGTGCCCTGCCAGTTGACGCGGAAGGCGTAGGAAACAAGCTGCTCCGGCAGCACAGGGTCCAGGGACAGCATGCTCGCGTCCGTATCCAGGCCGCCGAAGCCGTTGACCAGGCAGAACCAGGAGCCCGCCATATTGGCCATGTGCAGGCCGTCGGCGGTGTTGCCGTGGGTGTCCTCCAAGTCCAGCACGGCGCTGTCCCGGAAATAGGCATAGGCCTTGTCCATGCGCCCGATGCGGCTGGCCAGGGCCGAAAAGGCCGCGTGGGACAGGGAGGAGTCATGGGTGGTGACCTTGTCGTAATAGTCGAAGGCCACCCGCTTTTCCTCCTCCGTGAAGCGATGGGGCAGCAGCAGCATGGCCATCACCAGGTCCGCCTGCTTGCACACCTGATGGCGATAGATCACCAGGGGGTGATAATGCAGCAGCAGCGGGAAATTCTCCTTGGGAATAGAATCCAGCGGCCAGGGCACCCGGCTGGCAAAGGCGTCATCCTGCCAGATCAGGGCGGATTTTTCATCCCGGGGAATATAGATTTTGCCGGCGGCGTCCCGCCAATTCCGGATTTCTTCCGGCCTGACGCCCAGCTGCTCCATCAGGGGCTCGGCCACCTCCGCGGCGTACAGCATGGTCTCCGCCGCCATCAGGTTGGTATAGGTGTTGTTGTCCACCAGGGCGTTGTATTCATCCGGGCCGGTGACGCCGCAGATGCAGAACGCGCCGTTTTTGCTTGCGTCATAGAAGCCCAGATCGTAATAGAGGCGGCTGATCTCCACCAGCATCTCCGCGCCCATCTGCCGGAGGAAGTCCTTGTCCCCGGAGCAATTGACATAGCGGCGCACCGCCATGGCGATATCGGCGTTGATGTGCACCTGGGCCGTGCCCGCGGGATAGTAGGCGCTGGCCTCGTGGCCGTCGATGGTGCGCCAGGGATAGAGCGCGCCCACGGCATGGCCCATCTCCCGGGCCCGCTGCCGGGCCAGGGGCAGGATGGAATAGCGGTACTCCAGGAGCTTGCGGGCAATTGCAGGCTGGGTGCTGTCAAAGAAGGGCAGCATGTAGGTTTCGGTATCCCAGAAATAATGGCCCTCGTAGCCCTCGCCGGTAAGGCCCTTGGCGCACACGTTGGTGCGCCCGTCCCGGCCCGCCGCCTGGAAGAGGTGGAACAGGTTGAACCGCATGCCCAGCAGCAGGGCGTCGTCCCCCTCGATCTCCAGGCCCACGCTGTCCCAGAAGGCGTCCAGGTCCGCCTTCTGCTCGTCAGCCAGGGCGTCGAAGCCCGCCGTCAGCGCTTCGTCCGCCGCCTTTTCGGTCTGGTCGGCGTACTCCTGGAGCTTGTCCTTCTTGCCCCAGGCATAGGCGCAGATTTTGGTCAGCTCCACGGTTTGGCCGGGCGCAAGGGCCAGCTCATAGGTCGCCCCCGCCTGCCATTCCTGATACCAGATGGCGGCCTCCTGGCCGGGGATGCAGCAGAACATGGAGCAGGCCAGGCCCAGGCCGGACTTTTCCGTGGTCTGGGCAAAGGTCCAGCCGGGACGGCCTTCATCATCCGTCATCCATTGCTCGGGCCGGGACAGCACCCGGCCCTGCAATCCGCTGCCCACCCGGGGATCGTCGGTGACGATGCGGTTGGTCACGTCGCCGTTGATCAGGGGGGTGATCTCCAAATCGCACGCTTTGTCCGCCGTCAGCGTCCAGCGGATGGCGGCCACGCCGGGACGGCGGAAGCTGACCAGGCGCTGGGAGCGCAGGGTCAATTGGCCGCCGCCGGGGATGCGGTACACCGTTTTGCGGTTCAGAATGCCCGTGCGCAGATCCAATTCCCGTTCATTTTGGATCACGTCCTCCGGGCCCACGCGCAGCGCTTTGCCGTTGCACGCAAGGCCGATGGTCTGGCCGTCGGTGACGTTCAGCATGGTCTGGCTGTTTTCGGCGTAACCGTAGGCGATCTCGCCGTAGCGGATGCGCTCCTGCTCGAAAAAGCCATTGAGATAGCAGCCGTGGATGGTGGGATAGCCCGCCGCCACGCCTTCCTCATAGTTGCCGCGCCAGCCCAGCATGCCGTCGGCCAGGGTGAAAAGGGATTCCTCCCGTTTGGCAGTCTGAGGGTCAACGCCCTCTGCGCGCCATGTCCACATCGCGTTCGCCTCCATTCGTATTGATCAGCAGCACCAAATGCGCGTGCCGCAGCCACCGCCGCAGCACAGATTGAACAAAAGACAGGTAAGGCAGGGGTTCTGGCACAGGAAATTCTGGATGCCGCCAAAGCTCATCCCCTGCTGGCGGTACTGTTGGCTGCCCGCCGTCATCTGCTGCAAAAAGGACAGATATTCAAAATTATTGGGCTCCATATTGACGGCCTGACGGGCGAAATTGAGGGCGGCGATATCGTCCCCCAGCCCCTGACGGGCCCGGGCCACCAGATAATACCATTCGGCGGTCTGGGTGTTCATCTGCTCCAGCAGCTGCATGGCGGTCTGATACTGGCCGTATTGCAGCTGGCGGCGCACCTCGTCATACTCCGGCATATGCTGCTGGGCCTGGCCCGAGCCGCCATAGCCGTAGCCGTACTGATAGCCGCCGTAGGACTGCTGGCCCCCGTTCTTGCGCATTTCCACGATCTGCGCGTAGGCGTCGTTGATCTGCATCATCTTTTTCTCCGCCTCGGGGGAGCCGTTGTTGCGATCCGGATGATACCGTTTGGCCAGGGCGCGATAGGCCGCCTTGACCTCGTCGTCCGACGCGCTGGGAGAAACGCCCAGCACCTGATAGGGATCGTTCATGCTTGTTTTTCCTTTCGTTTTTCACGAAGCCGGGCATAGCTGCCCCACACGCCAGAATACAGCACGTTGCGGATCAGGCCCGCGTCCTGCTGGATGGGCAGGCACTCGAAGGCCCGGGCGCACCGGGACATCTCCAGGGTCAAGATCTCCTCCATGCGCTCCTCATAATCGCTCTGGGCGCGGAGGGCGCGCAGGGGATTGAAGCGATGGCGCTTTTCGTCCGTGTCGTAGTCCTCATAGGCGTCCATCAGATAGATGAAGCGGCCCAGGGCGTCCCCCATCTCCCGCAGATAGGGCGCGAAGGCGTCCTGCCGCCATACAAAGCAAGCCCCCAGCGTATGACCGGACAGCCGGGACAGAGCGTCCAGGTCGGTGGACTTGGTCTTTTCCAATTGGGAAAGGGCAGATAAGCTCTCCTCCACCGCTTTGCACTGGTCCGGCCATGCCGTCCGCGCCTGGGCAAAGGCCTTTTTCAGGGCGGCCTGGCCTGCCTTGCCCCGCAGGGAGCCGTCGTCCTCCGCGTCGTCCAGGCATTTGTAGTAGGCCAGGAGGATGTTCATATCCGCCGCGTAACGGGTGCAGTCATGGGTGACGGCATGGTGGGGCTTGAGGGGATGCAGGGCGCATCGCTCGTCGAAGGCTTTTTCCTCCGGTTCATAGAGGGCCGCCAGCAGCAGCGTCAAAAACGTCATGTCGTTGCTCAGGGTCAAGCGGCCCACATCGCCGTAGGCCTCCCTCAGCACCCGGCACAGGCCGCAATAAAAGGCGCGGAAGCGATGCTTTTCATCCTCCGAAAGCGCCTGGGGATTGATGGAAACGTAGCCAAACATGCCTTTATACCCTCCCAATATATTATACGATACCAAAGGCTTTCGGTCAACCATTGTAAAAAGTTGATTGTCTTTTGACAAAATTGTGGTATGATATAGAAAAAGGGAACAAAGGAGCAACGCCATGGATTTTATGCAGCGCATCCGCGCTTTCTTCGCTAAACTGACCTACGGGGCCTACGGCTCGGACCAATTGGGCAAGGTGACGCTGTACGGCAGCCTGATCTTGCTGTTTCTGAGCTTCGCCCTGGGCAGCACGATCTGCTGGTATCTCAGCATCGCGGGCTATGTATGGACCATTTTCCGCATGTTCTCCCGCAACCGGGAAAAGCGTGCGGCGGAAAACGCCCTGTATCTGCAAAAGACGGAAAAGCTGCGCACCGAGATCCGTCAGGCCCGGGTACGCTTCCGCAACCGCAAGCAGTACAAGTATTTCAAGTGCCCCCAGTGCGGCACCCGCATGCGCCTCACCCGGGGCTGCGGCGAAAAGAACGTGTGCTGCCCCAAGTGCAAAAATACCTTCAAAATGAAGGCCTGACGCCATGCTGTACCTGAGCCGCTTCACCTTTCCGGACAAGGAGATGGAATTCGACTTCCATCTGTATCAAAGGCGCACCTGCTACGACACCTTCTATCCCTTCGGGGTGCTGTCCGGCAGGGGCTTGGTGGAATTGACCTTCGAGCCGGTGACCATCCTGTGCGGCGGCAACGGCAGCGGCAAGACCACGGCTCTCAATATCATCGGCGAGCGGCTGGGCCTCCAGCGGGACACCCTGTATAACCGCAGCAATTTCTTTGAGCGATACACCCAGCTGTGCGATTTTGAGCTGCGGGGCTCCCTGCCCCAAGGCAGCCGGGTGATCACCAGCGACGACGTGTTTGATTACATGCTGAGTTTGCGGGAGGTCAACGAGGGCGTGGACCGCAGGCGCGAGGAGATTTTTGAGGAATACCTGGAGAACAGGCGCGGGCCTTTTCAGCTGAAAAGCCTGGAGGACTACGAGCAGCTGAAAAAGGTGAACCAGGCCCGGCATATGACCCAGAGCCGCTACGCAAGGGCGAACCTCAAGGCCAACGCCCCCGAGCAGAGCAACGGGGAGAGCGCCTTCTATTATTTTTCCAACAAGATCGGCGAAAATGGGCTGTACCTGCTGGACGAGCCGGAAAACAGCCTGTCCCCCCAGCGGCAGCTGGATCTGGTAAAGTTCATGGAGGACAGCGCGCGGTTTTTCGGCTGCCAGTTCGTCATCGCCACCCATTCGCCCTTCGTGCTCTCCATGCGCGGAGCCAAGATTTATGACCTGAGCAGCGAGCCCGCGCGCGTCTGCCGCTGGACGGAGCTGGAGCACGTGCGGACGTATTTCGACTTTTTCCGGGAGCATAAAGACGAATTTTGATCACCACCGCAGGCTCCTGCGTCCGTCCCCCAGATAAGGGCTTCTCCAGCCGTTGCGGCGGATCTCCCGCAGGGCTTCGTATTTGCGGCGGCGAGCCCTGAAAACGCGAACCAGAAAAATGAACATACAAACACCCCTTTTCGCGTAGTGTCTGCGAAAAGGGGTTTGATTATGCACATTTTTCCAGGGGCGGCATAGGGTGAAGCAGACCGAAACAAGGAAGTGATCACCATGGCGAATTCCGCAAAATCGCCTTTCGCGGAGCTATCCTTCACCGAGCAGCAGGAGCAATGGCGCATGTTCCGGGCCCAGCATCTGGATTTTCAGCCCGCAGCGCCGGAACCTCCTATGCCCCAGCGCCCCCGCCTGCCCGCCTATATGCAGGAGAACGCGCCCCAGCACCATAACCTGGACCGGGTGCAGGCGCAGCTGAACCAGGCTGCCCGCCGGGCAGGGGCTTTTCAACCGGTTACATCCAGGGGAACAGCAACCTGAAGCTGGCTTGCAGGGTGGTATTCCCCACCGCCAATCGCACCAGCCAGAGCAGGATCAAATGCCCCGGATAAGCCGCGTACCCCAGCCATTTGGGCAGCGGGGTGCGCGTCTTTTTGGGCCACAGGATCAGCGGCAGGGCCAGGATGGCCATGGTTTGCAGACGCAGGAAGGCCTTGACGATCTCCTGATCAAAGAATTTTCCCGTCAGATTGATGCCGAAAACCTTGGTGATGGGCGCGTAGGCGGTGCCCCAATAGAGGCAGAAGGCCACCATCATCGCCAGGATGGCCCCGCGGTTTTGCCGCGCAAGATACATGAGCATCACCAGCAGTACGCCCCGCCAGCCGTAATCCATATTGACAAAGCAGGGGATGACCAAGGCCAGCAACGGCGCCCAATACTGGCTGCCATAGCGCCTCTGCTGAATGCCCAGGACGCCTGCATAGCCCAGGAACAGGGTACAAAAGACGTTCAGCTGGCCCCAGGTATGCTTCAGCCCCAGCATATAGCAGGGCTGCGAAATGACGCCCACCAGCAGCAGGCGCAGGGCGTATTTCCAGGGATCGTGGGTATAGGACGCCCCCACGGCCATGCACCAGACATACAGCGGAAAGGCGACGCGGCCCAAAATGCGCATTTCGCCGACGCCGGGGAAAAGCCGCGCTCCCACGTGGTCCGTCACCATGAACACGAATGCGATGATCTTGAGCAGGCCCGTGTCCCGGTTGCCCGCGATTTCATTTTTCTGCATCCTTCGTTTTCCTCCCGGGCCAGTATAACACAATCCGGGACGGAGGGCAATTTACTTTTTATGCGTTTTATGGTATCCTGCTGCCGGGAGGATGAAGGATGAAGCCATTGCAGTTTGAAACGCGGGTGACGCTGTACGCCCCCGATCCGCTGCCTGCCCTGCGAATGCTGGACAGGCCCGGCATCGCCGTGTGCGACGTGGTACGGGAGGCGAAGACGCTGCCCGGGCGGGCGCGGGACATGCAGCCCCACGCGGTCTATCTGGCCGTGCCGCCGCCGGATGTTCAAGGAATGCTCCGGGAGATCGCGGCGCTGCGTCCGGCCCGTCCGCCCCGAATCGCCGCGGCGTTCGCGGCGGATTTTGAGGTGGACGATCTGACCGCCCTCGATGCCTGTGCCCTGCTGGCCCGGCCTTCGCTGCCCGCCCGGACCGCCTGCGCGGAGAAAATCCTCTCCGGGCTGGGGATGGCCGACAGCCTCAAGGGTTTTTCCATGCTGGCCCGGGGCGCGGCGCTGCTCAGCGCCATTCCCCTGCCCCTGCCGCCCCTGCAATACGGGCTGTATCCGCAGTTGGCTCGGGAGTATGACGTTTCCGCCGACGTGGTGGAGCGGCGCATGCGCAGCGCCATCGAAAGCGCTTGGCTGCACGGCGATCTGGCGGCGCAGAACGCGCTGATGGGGCTGTCCGTCAGCGCCGAGCGGGGCAAGCCCACCAACAGCGAATTGCTGTGCCGACTGGGCGCTTTATGGGGAATGAGCAAAGAGGAAAACAGAAATTGGCACAAGGAAACGTTCGAGGCCTCCGCGGCCTCGAGCTCTGCGCCAGGGCCCGCTTGGGCCCTGGACCCATCCTGGCGAACTGTCTTGAAAACAACAACAAACAATCTGCGCCTGAAACTTGAGCGTCGCAAAGAGAGCTTCCGGGCAGAAGAAAACCAGCGTCAGTCCGGAAAAATGAGTTTACTCATTTTCTCCGGCCTGACGCCGGTTTTCGCTGTGCGCTTTGCGCACAGCATGCCAGCAAAGCTGGCTGCCCGGAAGCGGTGGACTGCGACTTTGTTTCTCGTTGCGTTCGTTGCTTTTACGGCGACAAACGCAGGTTTTCTGCTTCTCTTTTGACTCAAAAGAGAAGCGTACCCCTTCCCCGTCAAATTTCTGTTTATCAAAGCTATTTCATAACCCCGTCTGCCGCAGCACCCAATAGCCCTGGCCGTCGGCGGCCCGCTCATAGCTGTATCCCTGCAAGCCCTTGGGCGGGAGCATGGAGCCCCGGGCCTGAACGCCGTAGAGCAGGCCATCCACCCGGTCCCCCTGCGCGTGATAGCCGAAGCAGCAGGGCATGCCCGCCTCCCGGGTCCGGACCGTGCGCCAGCCCGGAAACAGGCCGCAGGGACGCAGAGAATCGAAATAGGGCCGCAATTGAGCGGCGTGCTCCGGCCATCGGAGGGCAGGTAAGGCGTCCACCGGCGGGGCATCGGATATGGGGCGATAGGTGATCGCCTTTTCTTTTGGCCTTTCCGGCGGAGGAGGCGTTGGCGGCATAGGCGGCGGCACTTGCCGGGCGGTGAGCAGGGATTGGGCGCCCGCCTGATTGACCCGGTTTTCGTTCCATAGCACCGCCTGCCCGCCCCGGAATACGCAGAGCACAGCGCCCTTGCCCTGGCCGGACCAGGCTCCCTGGCTATCCGACTGGAAATCCATCGCGCAGCCGTCGCACAAGAGCCCGTAAGCCTGCCGGGGTCGCAGGCCACCCAGGGTGACGCGGCCCTCCCGCTGCCAGCCGAAGGCACCGTTTCGTCCCGTCAGCCGCACATAGGTCATGGCATCACCTTCCTTCATCAATTAATATGCCGCTTCGTCGCAAAGATGCTTGCCCTTGAACGGAAAATCCGGTATAATAGCTTGACACTCCGCCGAAAGGAGAGCTTTATGCACTTTTTACTGACCAACGACGACGGCATCGACGCCATCGGCCTCAAGGCCCTGAGCGCGGCCATCACGGAAGCCGGTCACACGGTGACGGTGTGCGCGCCCCAGAGCCAGCAAAGCGCTGCCAGCCACCACCTGACGCTGAACGCGCCTCTGATGGTGCGAGAGACGCCCTGGGAGGGCGGCGAAGCCTACGCCCTGGCCGGGACCCCCGCCGACTGTGCCCGCATCGGGCGGCTGCTGTCCGGGCAGCCCATCGACTTCGCCTTTTCCGGCATCAACAACGGCGAAAACGCGGGCACGGCCATCTATTACAGCGGCACGGTATCCGCCGCCCGGGAGGCCCGGATGTGCGGCATGCCCGCCATGGCGGTATCCATCATGACCGGCGCGAGCTGGGAGACCCTGATGCATTTGGGGCGGCTGGCGGTGCGCATCGCGGAAAAGGCAGCCCGGAAGGAATTGCCCCGGCTGGGCCTGCTGAACCTCAACGCCCCTGCCCTGCCGGCGGATCACTGGAGGCCCTTGACGCTGGCTCCCCTCAGCGACGCCTGCTATCTGGACAGCTATGAGAGGCGCGTCAGCCCCCGGGGGCAGTCCTATTTCTGGCTGGAGGCCGGGCTCAAAATCGAGCCGCACAGGCCGGGTACCGACATGGCGCTGCTGAACGACGGATATCCCGTGCTCTCCCTGGTGGGGCCCTACCTGGAGGAAAACGGGTGGATCACGGAGAATTTGCAGGAATTGATTCCGTGATATTGCATTTTGAGGGCTGATGTTGTATACTGATCGGGTATATTTGCTATTTTTGAGGTGTCTCTTATGCAAAATACCCAGGATATGATCAGCCGCCTGAACCGCAGCGGCAGCCGTCTGAGCAAAAGCCACCGGCGTATTGCCGATTACATCGCCCAGCATTATGACAAGGCGGTGTTCATGACCGCCGCGCGCCTGGGCGAAACCGTGGGGGTCAGCGAGAGCACCGTGGTGCGCTTCGCCGTAGCCATGGGCTATGACGGCTATCCGGAACTGCAGGACAGCCTGCGGGAGCTGGTGCGCCATCGGCTCACCACCACCCAGCGGTTTGAGATGATCTCGGATATCAGCGAGGACAACGTGCTCTCCACCGTGCTCAAGGCGGACATGCAGAACATCCGCTCCACCATCGAGGACGTGGACGAGGGCGCTTTCCGGGAGGCCGTGCGGGTGATCTCCGGGGCCAAGACCCTGTATATCCTTGGCCTGCGCTCCGCGGCGCCCCTGGCGGAATTTGCCGGATACTACCTGCACTACATCTTTGACGACGTGCGGGTGGTGGCCGCGGGCAGCACGGACGTGTTCGAGGCCGTCTCCCGCATCGGCGCGGGCGACGTGCTCATCGGCATCAGCTTTCCCCGCTACTCCAGCCGCACCATCGAGGCCATGACCTTCTCCCGCTCCCGGAACGCGCAGGTGATCGGCATCACCGACGGCCCCATGAGCCCCCTGCACGACGCGGCGGACATCTGCCTGTCCGTGCGCACGGACATGGCCAGCTTTGTGGATTCCATGGCCGCGCCCATGAGCATGATCAACGCCCTCATCGTGGCCCTGGGCCTCAAAAACAAGGAAATTTTGGCAGAAAGATTCAAACAACTGGAAGAACTGTGGGACGCTTACAGCGTGTATATGAATGAAAGCAAATAATCAAGTAGTGATCGTTGGCGGCGGCGCGGCGGGACTCTCTGCCGCGCTGTTTGCGTCGCGTGCCGGCGCCCGGGTGACGATGCTGGAAAAAAACGAAAAATTCGGTAAAAAGCTGTATATCACCGGCAAGGGCCGCTGCAACCTGTGCAACGCCTGCGACGTGGAGACGTTCCTGAAAAACGTGCAGCGAAACCCCCGGTTTCTGTATTCCGCCCTGCGGTTTTTGTCGCCGGACGATCTGCAGCGGCTGGTCAATGACCTGGGCTGCCCCACCAAGGTGGAGCGCGGCAACCGGGTGTTCCCCGTCAGCGACCATGCCAGCGACGTGAGCCGGGCCTTTCTGGATGGTCTGAAAGGACAGGCGCTGAAAATAAACGCCGAGGTGCTGGGCATTGTGACGGAGGAAGGCCGCGTGACCGGCGTGCGATTGCAGGACCGCCTGCTGCCCTGCGACGCGGTGATCCTGGCCACCGGCGGCGTCAGCTATCCCGCCACCGGCTCCACCGGAGACGGGCTGCGATTTGCCAAGGAAATGGGCCACACCATTATCGATTTGCGGCCCTCCCTGGTGCCGCTGGAGGTCAAGGAAGCCTGGCCCAAGCAGTTGCAGGGACTTTCGCTCAAAAATGTTTGCCTTACGGCCACTGTTCATGGTAAAATAAAATATTGTGAGCAGGGTGAAATGCTGTTCACCCATTTTGGCGTATCCGGTCCCCTGGTGCTGTCGCTTTCCAGCGTGCTGGCCACGGCGGACTGGAAGGACGTCAAGCTGACCCTGGATTTGAAGCCCGCCCTGACCCCTGAGCAATTGGACGTCCGGGTGCTGCGGGATTTTGGAGAAGCCCCCCGCAAGCAATTGCAGAACCTGCTGCCCGCCCTGCTGCCGGGCCGCATGGCGGAGATCTTCCCGGCGCTGTGCGGCGTCTCCCCCACCAAGCAGCCCGCCCAGATCACGGCGGCGGAGCGCGCCCGCATCGTGGGGACGCTGAAGGCCCTGCCCATGACCGTCACAGGCACCCGGGGCTTTGAGGAAGCCATCGTCACCTGCGGCGGCGTGAGCGTGAAGGAAGTGACCCCCGCCACCCTGATGAGCAAGAAGGTGAAGGGCCTGTTCTTCGCCGGAGAAATACTGGACGTGGACGCCTTCACCGGCGGCTTCAATCTGCAGATCGCCTTTTCCACCGGGGCGCTGGCGGGCAACAGCGCTGCCCTGTACGAAGCGGAGGGATGACCATGTCCAATGGCGCGTGGATCGTCAGTTGTCTGATGCTGGCCGCGGTGTTCTTCGGCTGCGCGGCGCTGTTCGCCGTCAAAAAAGAGAAGGGCGCGGATTACGCGGCGGGCTTCAACAGCCTGACGGAAAGCCAGAAGGCGCGCTACGACCGGGCGGCCATCTCCCGGCATTACCTGGCCTTCATGCGGCTCCTGGGCGAGATCAGCCTGCTGTGCGCGGCGCTGGCGCACTGGATCAGCCTGTGGGCCTTCGTGGCCAACATGGCGCTGCTCCTGGCCTGCTGCGCCTCCGAAATGCACATCGACTGGGAAAAGGCCTTTGAAAAATACAAGATCGGCAATCAACCGAAAGGGTTTTGAACACCATGGACTACATCGTATTGGACCTCGAGTGGAACCAGCCCATGAGCTACAACAGCAGCGCCTACAAGAGCGTGGGCGGACGGCTGCTGTTTGAAATGATCCAGATCGGGGCCATCCGCCTGAACGACCAGCTGGAAATCACCGACAGCTTCAACCAGCTGATCCAGCCTACCCATTACGTGAAGCTGCATCCGCGCATCAAGCGCATCACCGGCATCAGCCAGGACGACCTGTGCGACGCTCCGCAGTTTGTGGAGGCGGCGGAGCACTTCCGCGCCTGGTGCGGGGACGACTGCGCCATCCTGACCTGGGGCTGCGACGACATCTCCGTCCTACAGCAGAACCTGGATTTCTTCGGCTTCTCCACCCCCTTCCCCCCCATGTACGACCTGCAAAAGCTCTACGGCGAACTGGTGCAGGACACCAAGAACCGCACGGGCCTCAAGAGCGCCATGGAGCACTTTGAGATCGAGCCGGAGGCTGATCATCCCTTCCACAACGCCCTGAACGACGCCTATTACACGGCGCTGGTGTTCAAAAAGTGCCCGAAGCCCGAGGACGTGCTGCGCTTTTCCCAGACCGCCCGCAAGCTGACCCACGAGGAGCGCACCCGCCGCACGGAAAAATGCGACGTGATCCGCGTGGGCCGTCCGGCGGAGGCCATCCACGGCAAGCATGCCAAGACGCCGCCCTGCCCCGTGTGCGGCCACCGCTGCGAGCTGGCGGCGGATTACATCGCCAAGCCCGACGGCAGCCAGCAGGCCCTGTGCGTCTGCGGCGATCACGGGCTGTTCTTCTGCACCGTCAAATTCCAGAAGGGCGAAAAGGGCCGAAAGGACATGGTGCGCACCGTGTCCATGGCGGAGGAGCAGAACCCCGCCTACGTATCCACCAAGCTGATCCAATGGCAGAACAAGCTGGCCGCCCAGCAGGCGGCCCAGGAGGAAGCATGACGATTTCCTTTGAGGACAAAACATGGGAATGCGCCCCCGGAACCACGGTGGCCGAGGCCTTCGCCCAATTGCTGCCCCCAGGGCATGACAAGCCCCTGGGCGCTTTCTGCGGCGGCAAGGTGCTGGAGCTGAACGCCAAACTGAACCAGGACTGCGCGCTCAAGCCCATCACCTTCCAGCACGAGGAGGGCCGCAGGATCTATGAGCGCTCCCTGCGCTTCATCCTGCTGCTGGCGGTGCACCGCTGCTATCCCGATGTGCGCATGCGCATCGAGCACAGCATCGGCTTTGGCATCTACCTGCAATTGGAAGGCAAGCGCGTGGTGCAGGGGGACGCCAAGCTGATCGAGGACACCATGCAGGAGATCGTGGCGGCCAATCTGCCCTTCAAGCGCTCCCGCTGGTCCCGTCAGCAGGCCATCGACTACTTCAATTCCCTGGGCTGGAGCGACAAGGCCGATCTGCTGGCCTACCGGCAATTTGATTATTTTAACATCTATGAATGCGGCGGCCTGGCGGAATACTTCTACGGGGCCATGCTGCCCGCCACCGGCGACGTGCCGGTGTTCGCCGTGCGCTATCATCCCCCGGGCCTGATCCTGCAGATGCCCGGGCCCGCCGATCCCAGCGTGCCCGCGCCCTATGTGAGCCGGCCCAAGCACATGGCCACCTTTTTTGAAAGCAACTACTGGTGCCAGATCCTGGGCTGCCGCAACGCCGCGGACCTGAACCGGCTGATCGACAAGGGAGAGCTGAACGAATTCATCCGCGTCAACGAGGCCCTGCACGACAAGAGCCTGGCGGACATCGCGGAGGACATTCTGCGCATGAACGCCCGGGCCATCTTTCTGGCCGGGCCCAGCAGCAGCGGCAAGACCACCACGGCCAACCGCCTCAAGGTGCATCTGCGGGTGCTGGGGCTCAAGCCCGTGCTGATCAGCATGGATAACTTCTACCAGAACCGTGATCAGGTGCCCCGGGACGAAAAGGGCGAACTGGACCTGGAATCCCTGTACGCTCTGAATGTGGAGCTGTTCCGCCGGTGCATCCGGGGGCTGCTGGACGGGCAGGAAGTGGGCATGCCGCTCTACGACTTTTCCACCGGCATGCGGCAGGATGACGCCTACCGCCTGCGGCTGGGCCGGGACGAAATGCTGATCGTGGAGGGTATCCACGGCCTGAACCCCGTGCTGCACGAGGGCTTCCGGCCGGGCGAGATCTGCAAATTCTACCTGAGCGAACTGACCTGCCTGAACCTGGACGACCACAACCGCATCCGCACCACGGACGCAAGGCTGCTGCGGCGCATCGTGCGGGATTACCAGTTCCGCGGCACCACGCCGGAGGGCACCCTGGCCATGTGGGACAGCGTGCGCCGGGGCGAGGAAAAATGGATCTTCCCCTATCAGGAGCAGGCGGATATCGTGTTCAACACCGCCCTGCACTATGAATTGCCCGTGCTCAAGCGCATCGCCTATCCCATGCTGCAAAAGGTGCCGCAGGAGGATCCCAACTACTTTATGGCCATCCGCCTGATCAAGACGCTGAACTATTTCCGCACCGCCCCGGACGAGGTGCTCTCCGAGATCCCGCCGCTGTCCATCCTGCGGGAATTCATCGGCGGAAATACCTTCTATGCTTAAATTTATTTGCCAATGATAAATCGCCGCCTCCCTGCGCACAATAGCCGCGAGGAGGCGATTTGCTTTGAAAAGAACTCTTTTTCTTCTGCTGCTGACGACGATGGCGGCCCTGGCGCTGACGGGCTGCTCCAGCAGCGCCGACACCCAGCCCTCGGTTTCCCCCGGCATGACCACCGCCAGTCCCCTGCTGCCCAGCAACATCCCCCAGGCCACCGACGGCGGGCTGCTTGGCGACCTGGGTGAAAAGCTGGACGACACGCTGAACGGACGGGACGACGCCCTGACCACCTCAGAGGACGCCCTCAAGGCTTCCCAGGAGCTGCGGGACGCCGTACAGAAGCTGACGGAGGTGGATACCGCCGTGGCCGTGGCCGTGGGCAATACTGCCCTGGTGGGCGTAAAACTGGTGGACAGCTATCGCGGCGGCGTGGACGACCGGCTGCAGGGCATGGTGCTGGACCGCGCCCAGGCCATCCATCCGGGCATCGATGAGATTGCCGTCACCGCCGATGAAAAGGCCGTGGAGGAGATCACGTCCCTGTACGATATGCTCCGGTCCGGCAGCCCCTATACCACGGTGAAGGCCAACGCCGACACCCTGGCCGAGGGCATGGACCTGTACAAAAAGTAAATGGATCGCACGGCGCGGATGCTGCGGCGCACACTTTTGTGCGCCGTTTTGGCGTGCCCTTTGGCGGCGTGGCGGCTGGAGGCGGCCTGGATGGCCCAGGAATTTTTTTCCATCCTGCCCATAAAAACGAAACCGGCCCTGTGGTATAATAAAAAAACTTCTCCGCCCCAGGGACGCGGCATGATCGCCCTTTTCCCTGCCCTGGCCCTGGAGGCTGCGCTGTCTGGGATCACGCAATTCCGGGTCCTGATCGTCCTTACGGGCGTCCTGGCCCAGGCCAGCCTGATCCTGGCTATGAAAAAAACAGGCAGGCGCTCCTGGGCGGCCTGCCTGATCAGCTTGCTTGCGTTTATCGCCTGTACGCGATGATCTCAAGACCCGCGTTCAAGGGCTCCGCCTCCTGTTTGCCTTCCAGTTGCGGATTGAAAGCGGCCAGGCTGTCCGCGGACAGGCGATAGCGCTTCATCACGTCCCACAGCCGCTCGTCGCCCTGGACGCGGTAGAGGGCCAGCACGGGCTTTTCCGGCGGCGTCTGCTCCTCGGCCACGTCGGTGACGGCAAAGGCGGGACGGTAGCGCGCCCCGTGGCCCCGGAGGGACAGGATATAGCGGATCTCCGCCCGATCCCCGGCCAGGGCCGCCGCCTCCACCCGGGAGGCATGAAGCGAAAGGATGTCCTCCTCCGTCAATTCGCCGGAAAACGCCATGCGGGCGGGCTCCTCCGCCGTGAAGGACACGGGGATGTTGCTGTCCTCCGTCATGTAAATCAGGGTAGAGCGCAGCAGCATATCGGCCTGCAATTTGCCGTTTTGGGCCTTGGCCCCCGCCAGCACGGGCTGGATGAAGGCCGCCAGCACGGTTTCGATGCGGGGCGCGTCCTCGGGCAGCATGATTTGCAGCCGTCCGCTTTCGGCGGAGTAATCGTTCACATGGCCGGTGCAGAAGGTGACCCGCTCCCCCGAGGGCATCAGGGCGTGATTTCCCACGCCGAACACGTCGGTGACGACCCGGGCCTGCTGCTCCCGCAGGGCGTCGATATGGGCCCGCAGGCTCACCTCCACCCGCAGGGTCTGCATGTCCTCGGCGTTTTCCAGGGCGGCGGCCACGTCGGTCACGTCCACCGAGGCGGAAAGCAGCTCCCCCGCCTCGCCGGCAAGGTTCACCTGCTGCTCAAAGGGCAGGCTGTGCTGGGTGCACACCAGGGGATGCCCCGGCATGCGGGAGGCGTGGCACACGGTGAGATCCACGGTGCCGGTGACGGTGGCCAGGCCATCCGCCCCGCCCAGGATATCCTCCACCCGGGCCTCGCCGCTGCCCAGCAGGGCCTCCTCCGCCTGGAGGGCGGGCGAAATCTCAAATTCACCCTTGATCAAGCCCTGGGCGTCCCCGCTGCCCACGGCGCGCTGGAGAGAAACGGCCTCGGAGAGCACCTGAGCGTCCCCGTCCTCCAGGCTGGTGACCACGCTGATCTCCTGCTCCCGCACGCCCTCGGCGGATACGTTCAGTTCGGCCTTCATCAGGATGCGCCCGTTGAACACCCGTGCGGTGACGGCTGTGATCTCGCACACCGGCTCATACACGGCACCGGCGTCCTGGGCGGGCGCGGCAAGGGAGCGGCTGAAATCCCGGCTTTCCTCCACGCTGCGCACCCGGGTCAGATCGCCCTGGGAATAGAGGGCCCGGAAGGCCACCCGCCCGCTGACGTTGACCCGGTCCCCCACGGTCTCCGCCGTCAGCGGCAGGGCCTGGGCCTCGGTATAAAACAAAAGCACCTCGTCCCGAAGGCCGCCGGGCAGCGCGGCCTCCGCCTCCACGGACGCCTGCTGGGGCTGGGCCCGCAGCCTGCCGGACGCCTTGATGGTTTCTCGTTTCATGGGCACGTTCATCGCCTGATTCCCCCTTTGATTTCTGCCCTATGCTATGTGCCGAAAGTACAGGATATACCCTTGTTTTTCTTTTTTACGCCGCTTGATAATCGGGCGCAACTGTGCTATACTGGGGACAGCGGCAGATGATGCATAGAGAGGTTGTTATGCTGTACGCCTATCAGTTGTGCGCGCAAACCAATGCGCGCTATCAGGATTCCCTGGTTTCACTGTCTCAAAAGGAAATGCGGTGCATGCTGCACGCCTGCGGCATCGCGGCGGATATGGAAGCGCGGAGGATGGGCGGCGCCCCTTTTTTGTGTTTTGAGGCCCCCGCGCTGACCCCTGCCCAGCGGGCCTTCCTGGCCGGGCATTCCGCCGTGTATATGCAGTGCGCGCTGGAGGGCGAATTGCTGCGTCCCCTGCCCCCCGCAAGGGAGCCCGCGCTGCCCCAGGGCATGCCGGAGATCCTCAAGTACAAAGGCAAGACCAACACCCTCTTTACCCAGATGCTGATCAACCTGGCATTGTCCGCGGGCGGGCAATGGAACAATCCGTCCCCCCGCGTCCTGGACCCCATCTGCGGCCACGGCACCACGCTTTTCTGCGCCCTGGGCCGGGAGATGGACAGCACAGGCATCGACAGCGACAAAAAAAGCATCCAGGAAGGCGTCGCCTACGCCCAGAAATGGCTGCAATATCACCGCGTCAAGCACAGCGTGCAGCGCGGCAGCCTGACGCTGCCGGTAGGAAAAAGCGCGCCCTGCGTGAACCTCCGGGTACAGGACAGGGAATTGAAAATGATCCTGGCGGATACCCGGGACACGGCGCACTTGACCCGCAAAACGCCCGCCCATGCGCTGGTGGCCGATCTGCCCTACGGCGTGCAGCACGCGCCCCGGGAAAACGGGCGCATGAGCGACCTGGAAACCCTGCTGCGGGAGGCGCTGCCCGCCTGGCGGGAGGCCCTCGCCCCCGGCTGCGCCGCAGCCATCGCCTTTAACCGCTACACCCTCAAACGCGACACCCTGGCCCGACTGGCGGAGGCCGCCGGTTTTCAATTGCCGGACGGCCCGGACTACGCCGATTTTTCCCATTGGGTCGAGCAGGCCATCCAGCGGGATGTGCTGGTGGCCCGGCGTCCCTGAGCACTGCGCCCATCTAACCATTATTTTAGGAGGATTAAACCGTTGTATAGCAAGGAAGCATTAGAAGCCATGACCGTTGTTGAACTGCGTCAGGTCGCCCGGGAGAACGGCGTGAAGCTCAGCGCCGGGATCTCCAAGCAGGGGATCGTGGAACGGCTGTGCGATGCGCTGGTGAAGGAAGAAGAAACCGCTGCTTCCGCCCCCGCCCCCGCGCCTGCCGCCGCACCCGCCCACCGCATGGCTTCTATTATTTCTGACGATGAGGATACCCCTGTGCTGACGCCCAACGCGCCTTTTATGCGTCCGTCCTCCGATCAGCCCGCGCCCCGGCCCGCCGCCCCGGCGCCCGCCGCGCCCGCTGCCGCCCGCGGCAACGTGCCCGGCACCAACAAGCCCGCCTTTACCCTGGAGGGCGCCCGGGCCTGGCACAATCCCCGCACCTATCAGCAGCAGAGCGGCAGCTCCTATGCCCAGCGCCCCGCTGCGGGATATGGCGCTCAGCAGCGGCCTGCCCAGCCCCTGCCCTACGGGCAGCAGCGAGTGCCCCAGCGTCCCGCGCCCACCGTGTCCCGGTTCGGCCCGGACGCCGTGCAAACCAGTGAGGAGCCCGTTGAGGTCCCCCAGGAGACCCGGCCCCACTATACCGCCCCTTATCCCGCCGAAAATCGCCCCGCCCCGGCCTATAACGCCGGTTATCAGAACGATTACCGCCGCCGGGAGCCCGCCTCCGGCTCCGCCATGGCCCTGCCCGATCTGTTGGCCAGCGGAGAAGTGATGGACGACGCGGGCGTGCTGGAGGTGCAGAGCGAGGGCTACGGCTATCTGCGCACCGGCAACTATCTGCCCGGGCGCAACGACATTTACGTATCCCCCGCCCAGATCCGCCGCTTCCATCTGCGCACCGGCGATCGGGTGAGCGGCAAGGTGCGGCCTCGCCGGGAAAACGAGACCCACGCCATGCTGCTGTATGTAACGGATGTCAACGGCGTGGACGCCGAGGACGTCAAGGAGCCAGTGATTTTTGACACCCTGACGCCGGTTTACCCCGCCAAGCAGATCCTTTTGTCCAAGAAAGCGCCGGATAACAAGATCCTGCGCGCCATCGACCTTTTGTGCCCCATCGGCTTTGGCCAGCGCGCCCTGATCACCGCGCCCTCCCGCAGCGGCAAAACGGCGCTGATCACCGCCATCGCCGATTCCATCCATGCCCAGTATCCCGAAGCGGAGCTGCTGTGCCTGATGCTGGGCGAGCGCCCCGAGGACATCACCATCGCCCGGGATACCGCGCCCGGCGAAGTGATCTATGCCGGGTTTGACGAGCCCATGGAGAACCACACCCGCATCGCCGAACTGACCCTGGAGCGGGCTCAGCGCCTGGCGGAGCAGAAAAAGGACGTGGTGCTGCTGGTGGACAGCCTGACCGCCCTGTGCCGGGCATACAGCGACTGCGCGCCCCAGAACGTGCGCATCCTGTCTGGCGGGCTGGCAGCGGGTTCCATGGCCAAGCCCAAGAAGCTGTTCGGCTCCGCCCGCGCCCTGCGGGAAGGCGGCAGCCTGACCATCATCGCCATCATGCTCTCCGATACCGGCATCCCGCTGGATCAGGCCATCGAAAAGGAATTCCGCGGCACGGCCAACATGGAGCTCTATCTGGAGGCCGCTGACCGCATCGACTATGTGAACAGCGGCACCCGCAACGCCGGTTCCATGCTGTCCCCCGAGGCCCTGGCCGTGGCGGAGAAGCTCCACGCCCAGGCTGTGGAAAAGGGCAACGAGGAATTTGGCAATTACCTGCGCGGGCTGATGGAAGAGACCAAGAACAACGCCGAGCTGGTTCAGAAGCTGGATTGATCCCTCTGAAAGACGCAGACCGCCCAGCCCAGGTTATCGGCGCTGACCTCACAGGACGCGTCCGGAGGAATGTCAAAGCTGACATCCTCCTCCATGGGCTGGCACAGCGCCCAGATTTCAGCGCCCTCCGGCGTTTGGAGGCGCAGCGCGCCATAGGCATGGAGGGCTTGCACATATTCCTCCAGGCACCAATCCGCCGCGTGCAGCATCAGCGCGTGCAGTCGGCCCACATAGCGCCAATGCAGCGCTTCGTTATCAATGCCTGTCAGGGCGGCTTTTTCCGGCGGATAACGGCGGATAAAACCATAGCGCCAGCCATGCTCCAGCAGCCAGCGGCCATCCGCCGTGCGGGCCATAGGATCGGCGTATGACCAATCCTGGAGCCCATCCAGGCGAAGATCGAAACAGGTGGCCAGCTGATGCTCGCTGCCGCCGCTGTCCGGGATCTCCTGGGTGGCTTTTCGCAGGGCCTCAACCACCGGCAGGGTGGACTGATAGGCCGAAAAGGCGGCCTTTTGCAGGGCGGCCTGCTCGCCGGGCGAGCGCATGCCCGCCATGATCCAGGTGGACAGCAAGGGATTCTGGCCGGTCAGATCGCACAGGGCGTAGATGGTTTCCTCCGACAGGCTCACATGGGCCGCCGCGGGAATATACAGTCCCACCAGGCTGCGCACGTCCCGGGCTTGCTGCGCGGGATAATCGGCGGGCAGCGGGTTTTGCGGGCTCACATAGAGCAAATTGCCCTGGTAAAGCGTTTCCCGGCTGAAGGACAGCCTTTCCCCTGTCGGGGGCAGTTCCCCCGCGGTGAGCGTATATCCCTCCCGGCTTGGCAGCGTCATGACGGCCTGGGTCGGAAGGGCCGTCTCCATCGTCAGGTGGCCCGCGGCCAGCATCAGCCCCAGCGCTGCCAGGGCCAGATACAAGGGAATTCGATTTTTCGCATTCATATGGCGTCTCCCCCTTTTTTACGGTCATAGTCTGCGCAGAAACGCAGAAAGCATACATCCCGCATACAAGGAGGTACAAATCTGTGAGCATTTCCCTTTCCGCCTTCGGCAAGACCGAGGATGGCCGCGTGGCCACCCTGTACACCCTGACCAATAAATCCGGCGCGTCCATCAGCCTGTGCGACTTTGGCGCCCGGGTGGTGTCCATCTGCGTGCCTGACCGGGACGGCAAGCTGGCGGACGTCTGCATCGGCTTTGACGACGTGGCCCGCTATGCCGCCAAGGGCGGTCCCTCCGTGGGCGCCAGCATTGGCCGGGTGGGCAACCGCATCGGCGGGGCCCGCTTTACCCTGAACGGCATCGAATACCGCGTGCCCGCCAATGACGGCGTCAACAGCCTGCATGGCGGCGAGGGCTTCCACACCCGCTGGTGGATGGCCGAATGCCATGAGGGCGACGAGGCGGACATGGTCAATTTCCATTATGTCAGCGCCGACGGCGAGGAAGGCTATCCCGGCAAAATGGACGTGGAGGTCACCTACGCCTGGACGGACAAGAACGAAATGTGCATCACCTATCACGCCGTCAGCGACGAGGATACCCTGTGCAACCTGACCAACCACGCCTACTTTAACCTGAGCGGCGAAGAAAACGTGCTGGATCACGAATTGCAGATCAACGCCAGCCTGATCACCGCCACGGACGAGGGATTGATCCCCACCGGCGAAGAGCTGGACGTCACCGGCCTGCCCGTGGACTTCCGCAAGCCTCTGCGCCTTCGGGACGGCATGGCCCGGGCCGCGGAATATCCCCTGATGGTGGTCAAGAACGGGTATGACTTCAACTTCCGGGTGGACGGCGAAGGCATGCGCGTGCACGCCATCCTGCATGCTCCCGCCAGCGGACGCGTGATGCACGTATGCTCCACCGAGCCCTGCGTGCAGCTCTACACCGGCCAGCACTTCAACACAGAGGGCCACGGCGGCAAACATTATTCCTCCATGGCCGGTCTGGCTCTGGAGACCCAGCATCATCCCGACGCCATCCATCATGACAGCTTCCCCAGCGTGGTGCTGAAGGCCGGCGAGGAATTCACTTCCCAGACGGTGTACAGCTTCGGGGTGGAATAAAAAAAGCATAAAAAATTGCCGGGCAAGTTGCCCGGCTCAGCGCATCGGCAAAGCCGATGCTTCCGTGAAAAGTGAAGGATCACTTTTCACGGATTGCAAATTTTCTTGTTCGCCTAACGGCTCACGGCCAGAAAATTTGAGCGGAATGAAAAATTCTTCCGCGGGGGCAAGCTCCGCTCCAGAATTTTTCTCCTCGGCGACGTGCACGCCGCCGCCTGCGGATAAAAAATGAAGGGGCTGCGGCCCCTTCATGCATCCCAGATTTTCAATAATAGGTTTGTCGATCATCTGTGCCGGGCAAGTTGCCCGGCTTTCTTTATTTAAGTACCTTCCGTTGGTTCCTTTGCCAGAACACGAAGGCCAGGGGGACGCAGATCCCCTCCGCCAGCACGAAGGCCCACCAGACCAGGGACAGGTTGCCCGTCAGGCGCAGGAGCAGGGCCAGCGCCACCGGCAGGATGGCCTGGCGGAGCATGGTCAATATCATGCTGGGCGTTGGCAGGGAGAGCCCCTGCAGGGCGGCGGCCACCACCAGATTGGGGATGGAGACCAGCCAGGCCAGGGCCAGGACGCGGACGGCGGGTATGCCGATCAGCAGCATATGCTCGGAGGCGTTGAACAAGCGGAGCACCGCGCCGGGCATCAGCTCCAGGGCCAGCAGGAAGATCACATAGAACAGTACGGAATCAATGAGCGCCCAGCGGATGGCCGCATGGATGCGCTCTTTTTTGCGCGCGCCGTAATTGTAGGCCACGATGGGGATCAGGCCGTTGTCGATGCCGTGGACGCCCACGGTGCACAGGCCCTGCATGCGGGCGCACACGCCGTACACAGCCACCGCCGTGGAGGAGAAGGCCAGCAGGATGGAATTCATGACGATGGAGACGAAGGAGGTGAGCACCTGCACCAGGGTGGAAGGAATGCCCACCCGCAGGATGGCGCCCACGCTTTTCCAATCGGGACGCAGGGTGAAGGAAAAGCTGATCTCCTTATTCCAGCGGCGGTTGATGAAGATGCCTGCCAGAAGGCCCATGAACTGGCCGATCACCGTGGCGATGGCCGCGCCCTTGGTGCCCAGGCCGAAGGTGAAGATGAAGATGGGGTCCAGGATCAAATTGGTGATGGAGGCGGCGGACAGGGTGAACAGGAACAGGTGGGATTTGCCGCTGGCGATGACGAAGCGGTCAAAGACCCATTGGCCCATCTGGCCCAGGGAAAAGAGCATGCAGATGCTGAGGTAATCCCGGCCATAGGCGGCGATGGTCTCGTTGCCGCCGCTCTGCCAGTCAAAATACCAACGCACGCCCAGCAGGCACGCTGCGGAGATCAGTACCCAGGCGCACAGGGCCAGGAAAATGGCGGCGTTGGCGGTCTTTTTCACCTGGTCGGGCTTGCCCTCGCCCAAGGCCTTGGAGATGGCGGCGTTGAGGCCCACGGCGTTGCCCAGGCCCAGGGCAGACACCAACACCTGCACCGGGGAGGCCAGGGACAAGGCGGTCAAGGCATCCTCCGCCACCCGGGAGACGAACACGGAATCCACGAAATTATAGAGGGAATTGATCAGCAGACTCAGCATCAGCGGGATGCCGGTGGTGAGGATCAGCTTGCTGATTTTCTGCGTTCCCATGCTGTTTTCTTCGGGCATTTTCTTCTCCTTTTGGATTGAAAAAAGGGCGGCGGAGCATGGCTTCGTCGTCCTTTTCATTTGCAGCTTATTCCTCCGCGTTTTCCTCGGCGGCGGGCGCTTCGGGAGCGGGAGCGGCCTTCTTGGCCTTCTGGGGCTTGTTCACGGTGATGACCACATGACGGTTGGGTTCTTCGCCCTCGGAATGGGTGGTCACGTCGGGATTGCCCTGGAGCGCGGAATGCAGGATGCGGCGCTCGTAGGGATTCATGGGCTCGATGCTGACGCGGCGGCCCGTTTTGACAGCGCGGTTGGCCATACGGTTGGCCAGGCGCACCAGGGCCTCCTCGCGGCGGGCGCGATAGCCCTCGGTATCCAGAGTGACGCGGGTGTACTCGCTCTTGCCCTTGTTGAGCTTGAGGCTGGTGAGGTATTGCAGGGCGTCCAGGGTCTCGCCGCGGCGTCCGATCAGGATGCCCTGGCTGTCGCCTTCCATATTGACCCGCACGTTGCCCTCTTCATCAGTGTTCACGTGCACGGAAACTTCCACGCCCATGAGCTTGGTGAGCTCCTGCAGGAATTCCTGAGCCACGCCGGCGCTGGTCTCGCGGTCCGCCTGCTCGGCTGGGGTCAGGGGCTTCTTTTCCGCTTCCTGCTTGGGCTTGCGGGCAGGCTTCTTCTCGGCGGGCTGCTTCTTTTCAGCGGGCTTCTTTTCAGCGGGCTTCTTTTCCTTCTTTTCCGCGGGAGCAGGCTTTTCTTCCTTGGGCTCCTTCGGCTCCGTGGGGGCTTCCGTCTTCTTTTCGGCGGGCTGCTTCTTGGGAGCGGGCTGCTTTTTCTCCGCGGGCTGCTTCTTGGGGGCGGGCTTCTTTTCCTCCAGGGAATCGGCAAAGAGGGAATGGGTATCCAGCACGGAGGCTTCCTCTTCCTTTTCGATGGCGGTGAGGCGCACCGTCCAGGGACGGCTGCCGAACAGGCCGAACAGGCCCTTGCTGCCCTCCTCCACATCCTCCACGGTCACTTCGTCGATGGTCAGGTTCAGCGCTTCCAGCGCGTTATCAATGGCTTCTTCACGGGTCTTGCCCTTGGCTTCATAGCTTCTGCTCATTTGATTCCGCCCTCCTCGGCGACAATCTTTTTGGCGTCCTTGCTCTCCAGATATTTATTGATCAGGATGGACTGGCCGGTGGCAAACACGTTGATGGCGCACCAATACAGGGCGAAACCGGCGTTGCTGGTCAGGCAGATGAACACGGAGAACAGGGGGAAGAAATACTTCATGAAGTTGTTCATGCTGTTGGACTGCTGAGCGTTCTGGCCGGCAGGCTGAGCGGTTTGCATGGTGGGATTCAGCTTGGTCATCATCACCTGGGTGACGCCCGACAGGATGGGCAGGATCAGCAGGCCGTTGAACTGCTGATACAGCGTGACCTTGAACAGCAGGAAGTTGACGCCGGCCCAGCCGGACACGGGAGCCGTGGCGCTGACGTAGGCGGGCATGGATTGCAGGGCGGGCATGATGTAGGTTTCCACGGTGGTGCGCACGGCGCCGTTGCTGCTGAAGTCCAGGATCTGCTCCTGGGCCAGCTCGGCGGCGGCGGGCACGGCAGCCTTAATGTTCTCCAGCACCTGGGACAGCTGGGTCGCATCCAGGTTGGCGATGACTTCCTTCCAGGTGGCGGCGGTGGCGCTCATCAGCGAGGTGGCGTCCACAGCGGCGGTCTTGAAGGGAGAGTCGGCCATGAACACGTTCTTGACCCACAGGAAGGGTTCATAGGTGGGCGTCTGGCCTTGCAGGAAGGTGAAGGCCTGGCCGATGATGTTGCTGTTGGCCACGTCGCGCATGGCGTAAAACATGATGAACAGGATGGGCCACTGGATCAGCAGGGGCAGGCAGCCGGACAGAGGATTGTAGTGCTCCTTCTTCATCAGCTCCTGCTGCTTCTGCTGCAGCTTGGCCTGATCCTTGCCGTACTTCTGCTGCAGGGCGTTGAGCTTGGGCTGGATCTCGCTCATCTTGCGCATGCCCTTGCGGGAGCTGATTTCCAGCGGGGTGAGGATGGTGCGGATCAAGAGGGTGAAGATCACCACGGCCACGCCGTAGTTGCCTACGATGCCGTAGATCCACTCCAGGATGCTTCTCATAAATGCACTCATGGTTACGTTTCGTCCTTCCTGATAACTGTTGGCGCGCCCTCGGGGACGGGATCAAAGCCTCCCTTGGCGAAGGGATGGCAGCGCAGCAGCCGCCTGGCGGCCAGATAGCCGCCGTAGACCGGGCCAAAGCGCTCCACCGCCTGGGCGGCATACTCTGAGCACGTGGGCACATATCTGCACGCGGGCGGCAGGAGCGGACTGACATTCCGCTTATAGAAGCGCAGAGACGCAAGCATCATTCGCTTCATGCTGCTACCACCCCAGTCTTGCACAGTTATGCGTCGCGATACAGGTTATGCCGCCGGAGAAGGCCGTTCATGGCTTTCTCCAGCTGCGCGTAGGAGGCCTCCGCCGCCGCGGGACGCGCGGCAAAGACATAAAAACCGTTTTTGAGCGTGGACATCTGCAGACGGAAGCATTCCCGCAGGCGGCGCTTGACGCGGTTGCGCGTCACGGCGTTGCCCACTTTTTTGCTGACCGAAAATCCGACCTGCATGCGTCCTGCGCGCACATAGGTCAGCGACATCTCCCGGCAGCCCAGGCCCTTGCCCTTGCGGAACACATACTGGAACTGTCCGTTTTTCCGGATGCGGTACTGACGCTGCATGGTGCCTCCGCGCTCAAAAGGTGTTTTATGACATGGAAAACCCGCCCCTGTGGGTGCACGATGGCAGGCAACGGGGCGGGTTGAGCCATGCTTCGTCATAAGGCCATGCCGCTGCGGCACGGCCCAAGGATTACACGGTCAGTTCCTTGCGGCCACGACGACGGCGGGCGGCGAGAACGCGGCGGCCGTTCTTGGTGGACATGCGGGCACGGAAACCATGCACCTTGCTGCGCTGGCGCTTTTTCGGCTGATACGTACGGAACATGTTTCTCTCTCCTTACCTGATGGCATTCTACAAATGCAGGCGTTTGCAAGTCATTCACAAACAGCCTTGTAATTATACTCGATTTTCCGGAAGATGTCAATAGCTTTTTCATTATATACCGGCAAACGAGAAGACAATTTTGGCAGCCGCTCCTGCTGATCTCCTGCTTTGGGATCCCTTGATTTTTGTTCTGCTTTGTGATATGCTCCACAGTATAGAGATTGGAAGCTATATAATCTATAGAAAAGGTGGGCAATTTCTTGAATACTAATGAATGGATGGGACGATACCGTCTGCTTGTGCATGAACTGAACCGGCATGCAAATCAAAATATCCGCTTTCTGAGTGACAAACGAGCCAAAGGGAAAGGCAATTTTCAGGAGTGGCAGGTACTTGAGTACATCGTTGAGCATTCTGAAGAGATGAACAATATGCATGCCACCGCGGATGCGCTGTGCATTTCCAAAGCCTCGCTGACAAAATATGTCCAAACCCTCTGCACGTTGGGCTATGTCAAAAAGTATAAAAGCACAGACAACAAAAAAAATATCATTCTCCGTGCGACCGAAGAAGGCGTTTGCTTTTATAAGCAAATCGTGGAACAGATTATGTTTCCGCACTTTGAGCCTTTCTTTTCCGAGCTGAATGACATTCCGGATGTTTATCTGGAAAAAATTGCAAATGCACTTAGCCACCATAACCAGCGCCGCACCTACAAACCGGATATCAAGCTGAATCCCATCGATGATGATGAAGAAGGATCTGATGAATGACCAGGTCCTTTTTCATTGCCGCACGATACAAAATTTTTAGGACATATATTGACACTCTCCGCAAGTTATTATACAATAAGATCGAACCATATCGTTCTAACTCGAACTATAATAAAACACAAGCCTGACGTGCTACAATGCACATCACACAAAAATTCCTTTCCGGGAAATGTGATGAAAAATGCGTCTTTATTTGCGCGTAAACAGCATCCGTTCCTAAGCCGCATGAAAGCAAGGGGGGTCCTGCCAATGGGTCTGTAAACCGCGTCGATGCCGGATGGAGATCGTACGATCCCTCACCATACATCAGGCATCGTTTTTATGAACATCCCCGCACATACCACGATACAGACGGATGAGGAGGCTTCCTATGGAAAATCTAAATGGTCTAAATCTGCAGACCAGGGAAGGATGCAAGCGATGGCTTGCCATCCTGATCGCAATCGTTCTTGTGCTGAGCTGCATTGCCCAGCTGCTTTCATCTGACAACAATCGGATCAAAGTGGAAAATGTCACCTTTGATGTTCGCGGCGCAGAAATCAACGGCGACCTTTACTATCCCGCTGGCGCGACGGACGAGGACAAGTATCCTGCTGTAATCCTGGCTCCTGGCGCAGGTGTCGTAAAAGAAAACCTGCGTGGTCTGGCCGAGGAGTTGGCGCACCGTAGCTACGTTGTATTGAACGTCAATCCCTATGGCAACGGTTTGAGCGAGACTCCTGTTTATAACGAGAATGACATGGGCCCGGATCAATTCAACATCTTCGGCACGCCCCTTGGTGTGCTGGATGCGATCGACTTTGTACGCACCATGGAATTTGTTGATCATACCCGCATCGGTCTGTCCGGCCACTCTCAGGGTTCCCGCCGCACAGGCTATGCTGCGCTGATGGATTGCGGATATTACACCTTCAACGACGTGCTTCTCATTTTGCTGCATGATACCTTTGGTTTGGAAATCAGCGAAGCGGATATCAGCGGCGATGCCGATGCCATCGCCGCCGAGCGGTTGACGCCCGAGTTCCTGGCGGTCTACCAACAGCTGAAAGAAAAGTATGCCGAAGATTATGAGTGCATGGCCAGATCGCTGTGTCTGCTTGGCTCCACGGCCCAGTACTGCAACCCGGTACAAACTGTGGATGTGGCAGGCCACGAGGTCACGCGTACCTGCAAGATCAACATGGCTATCATCAACGGCACCTACGATTTCAGTTATGTGGGCTTTAACAACGGGGCAGATACCAAGGCAGCCTGGTATATCCCCGAAACAGAGGATATTGTAGATGAAGGCTACTATGCGCTAGACGATTTGACAGGCACCAGCAAACTGATCGGCCAGTTCCGCAAAGACACCATCCTCAACAATGAAGAGCTGGCAAAGGCAATCGCCGATCGTTCGCTCCGTATCGTCATGCAGAGCCCGGTCACCCATTCCGCCGAGTTCTTCACGCGGAAAACCTTTGCGAAAGTGGTCGATTATTTCAACCAGACCTTAAATCAGAACGCCGACAGCGGCCCGACCCCGGACAGTGGCATCACGTTCCACTGGCGTGAGCTGATGAACCTGCTGGCAACCTTCGCGATGCTTGGCATGCTGATCCCGCTGATCTCCCTGTTCCTGCTTGACAAGCGCTATGCAGGCATCCGTGGAGAGGCAACAACGGACGACAAGTCCGACAAGCCTTGGGTGATTTGGCTGGTCACGCTGCTCTCCATCGGCGCGGGCTTCCTGGCCCTTTACCTGGCGAGCGGCGGAAAGAAGATTTTCAACTTCTCGGCCAACCTCACCTATCCCCTGATGCTGACCTGCTGGACCACGGTACATCTGACCATCTGGCTGGCTGTGTTGGCGCTTGTCCCGATGGCCGTCTACGTGGTCTGCACCGCCAAATACAAGCATTTCCTGACGTTCCTGAAAAACCAGTTTACCATCGGCGTAAAGAATATCCTGCGCAGTATACTGGTTGGCGTTGCGTTTGTCGGCGTGGCCTACCTGCTGCTGGAAATCATCGAGTATCTGTTCCAACAGGATTTCCGCTGGTTCATGACGGCTTACACCATGCTGAAGGCCAACCACTGGTGGTATGTGCTGACCTACGGCATCCTCCTGCTGCCCTTCTTCCTGATCATCTCTTTGGGCGTCAACTATGTATCTGACCGCACCTTGAAGGGACGCAAGCCCTGGCTGGATCTGCTTATCACCATTCTGGTCAACAGTGTCGGTCTCTGGCTCTGCTGGCTGCTAAGCACCGTTTTCCTCCACACGGGCGTAACCAAGGGATACGCTTTCTGTAACTTTATCCTGACCTATGGCGCGCTGCTTACCGTGCCGATCAATGTGTTCATCCTTCGCGCAAGCTATCAGAAAACGCGCACGATCTGGACCGGCGCCGTCATTTGCTCGCTGATGGTTGCCTGGCTGTTGGTCAGCACTTCGGGCATGAACGGCATGTATATCCCGCAAAGCTGGTACAGCATCTTCCTGGGCAGATAACCAAATACTCTAAAAAAAGCCTTTCCGATTTTTCGGAAAAGCCTTTTTGATGTGGGAACCAAGTGGCAAATGCGATGCCTGCTGTATTATTTCAATTTACGATTGAACAGATGTGAAAACGGAAAAAGCGGAGTCACGCTTTCTTTGGTGCACGAAAGAAGCGTATCCCTTTTCCTCACATTTCTGTTTACAGTTTTTATTTGGGCCCTGTATCAGCTTTCGCCATAGCCGTTCTGCTGGTATCCGCTCTGGTCATAGGGATCCTGGCCAGGATCAATATAGCCCGCGCCCAGCTGCTGCCGCATGGTGCGCAGGGCGTCCAATTGGGCGGACAGGCCGATATCGGCGTGCTCCAGGAGCTGAGACAATGTGCCCATGGTCTCCTGATGCATGCGGGCGCTCTCCTGCTGGGCGGATTCGGTGATCTCCATGGCCCGGGCCTGGGCGCGCTGGGTGATCTCGTTTTCCTCCACCATCTGGGCGGCCTGCATCTGAGCGGTGCTGATCATCTGATTGGCCTGGGTCTGGGCCCCGGCCACCAGCTGATTGGCACGGTCCGTGGCCCCGCGCAGGGTATCCTCCGCCCGGGCCTGGGCGTCGTCCCGGGTCTTGCGGGCCATGTCGTTGGCCTGGTCCACGGCCTCCTTGGCCTCCCGGGCGGCCTTTTCGCTGATCTCCCGGGCGCGGCGCTCCACGCCGTCCAGCAGCTCCCGCTCCTTGGCCAGCAGCTTTTCCGCTTTTTCCAGGTCGGGGTCCAGGCTGCCCTCCAGCTTATCCAGCAGCTGTTCCATCCGGGTGCGGTCCAGCATGATCAAATTGCTCAGCGGCACCTTTTTGCAGCTGTCCATCAGGGCGTTGATCTCGCTGAGCACGGTAAACACTTTCAGTTCTGCCATGGTATCCTCCTTACCGCTCAAACCCGATGAGCCATGTAATTTTTGACCAGATCCGCGCAGCGCTCCGGCACAAAGGGGGTGATATCCCCGCCGAAGGCCGCCAGCTGACGCACCATGCTGCTGCTCACGTCCCGCAGCTCGGGACGGGCGGGCAGATAGACCACCTCGAACCGATCGTAAAGCATGCGGTTGAAGGAGGCCCAGGGAAGCTCGTTTTCCATCTCCGCCGGAGAGCGCACCCCGCGCACCACGGCGTCCGCGGCCTTGAGGCGGGCGTAATCCGCCAGGAGGCCGTTGTGCGCCTCCACGATGGCGTTTGGCACGTCGGCGCACACCGTCTGCAGCAGCTCCACCCGCTTTTTCAGCGGCAGGAAGCCGTGCTTGTCCGGGTTGATGAGCACCGCCACATAAAGCTGGTCGCACAGGGCAGCCGCCCGGCGGATCAGATCCTCGTGGCCCCGGGTCACCGGATCAAAGCTGCCCGGAAACACCCAAACCTTCGGCATTGGTATCCCCCCTGTATCTGTAAAATGAAATCATGGTATCCCGGTAGGTGCGGCGGTCCGTCAGCTCATAGCCCGCGCCCGGCTGGGGCAGGGAAGCCGCGGCATGCTCGATGACCGTCAAAGCGTCGGGCAGCAGCACACGGGCCTCCGCCAGGGCCTTGCAGGCCGAGGCGGTATCCAGCCGATAGGGCGGGTCCAGGAACACCAGATCAAACTTCGCGCCCTCCCGGCCCAGCATCGCCACCGCCTGCAAGTCCTGCATGAACAGGAACCGCGCCCTGTCCTCCAGCTTCAAAGAGGCGATATTCTGCCGGATCACCCGGGCGGCCTCCCGGGAACAATCGCACAGCACCGCGCTTTGTGCGCCGCGGCTCAGGGCCTCCAGCGCCAGGGCACCGCTGCCGGCGTACAGATCCAGCACCCGGGATTCCGGGCACTCCGCCGCCAGGATATTGAACAGCGATTCCCGCGTCCGATCCAGAGTGGGCCGGGTATCCGTGCCCTTGGGCGCCAGGATGGTGCGCGACCGCATTTCTCCCGCTATGATCCGCATGGCTGTTTAAATCAGTTCCTTTTGTTCGGGTTTCCTGCGCATCTTCTGGGCCCGTGCCTCCCGGGCCTTGCGCTGGGTGCGGTTCTGCTTGCGGCGGGCCAGGCGGATGTTGCCGTGCACCAGCGCCCGCAGATGGGGACCGCGCA
Organism: uncultured Eubacteriales bacterium; assembly: GCA_902781945.1. Taxonomy (GTDB): domain Bacteria; phylum Bacillota; class Clostridia; order Christensenellales; family Aristaeellaceae; genus SFMI01. The sequence continues at coordinate 33,697 of CACZLE010000004.1, forward strand.
GATAGCCGATGCCGTAGAACAGGGGCACGATCAGCGTCAGCAGCGGGGACAGCTTATCCAGCAAATACAATTTGTCGTAGTTGCCGTTGCCCAGCATGTTCATGTAGGGGAACAGGAACAGCCGCACCGCCACCCGCAGGATATCCGGCAGGGTGAGGGCGGCGGATTCATGATAATAGGCCAGGGCCTGGCTGATCTCGTCCTGGGTCTCATAGGCGGACACCCAGGAGGGCAGAGCGCCCAGGGTATATTGCTGCTTGACGGCCATGAAGGCGTACAGAAGCGCGATCAGCACGAAGGGCGCCGCGCCGATCAGGGCCGTGACGAAGCCCTTGAGGCGATGATAGCAGATATCCTTATCCGATTCTGCCACGGCCTTGCCCTCATTCTGCCGTCCCAGGGCGATTTCCGCGAAGGCCACGTCGTTTTCACCCTGGCGGCTGCCTTCGGTATACATGACGCCGGCGCAGAAGGCCAGCACCATGCCGTTAAAGAAGAGGCGCAGGACCGCGTTGTTGAAGCTGAACACGCCGCTGGCGATGACGCCCACAAAGGCGAAAAGCAGCATGAGGCCCAGGATACGCACGCCCCGGCGGGCGGCCAGGGAACTGAATGCCCGGCCCGTCAGATAGGGCTTATAGACGGGCTCGGCGGCGTTTTTCTTTTTGGCGTTCTTTTGCATGACAGATTACATTCCTTCCGGTATATGCTCGTAAATCACCGGCACCCGGGCGTGGGGCGACAGCAGGATCTCATAGCTGATGGTACCGGCCCAGCGGGCCAATTCCGCGGCGGTGATCTCCTGCTCCCCCTGGCGGCCCATGAGCACGGCGGTATCCCCCTGGTGGATCTCAGGCAAATCGGACACGTCCACCATGAGCTGATCCATGCACACCCGGCCCAGGGCCCGGCAGCGCTGCCCATGGAGCAGCACGCTGGCCTTGCCCGAGCAGGCCCGGGGATAGCCGTCCCCATAGCCGATGGGCAGGGTGGCCACCCGCATGGCATGGTCCGCCGTAAAGGCGCGTCCATAGCCCACGGTGTCCCCGGCGGCGATCTCCTTGATATAGGCCACCCGGGTCTCCAGCCGCATGGCCGGACGCAGGGGCAGATCCTCATAGCCCTCGATGCAGCCGTAGAGGGCGATGCCCTCCCGCACCATATGCAGGCGGGCCCAGGGGAAACGCAGGGAGGCGTCGCTGGCGGCGGCGTGCAGCAGCAGGCCGTCGGGCAGCAGGGCGCAAAGCCGCTGGAAGCGGTCAAACTGCTGACGGGAGAAGGCGTCGTCGGGGTTATCGGCGTCGGCAAAATGGGTGAAGGCCCCGGTCAGATGGAGATTGGGTGCATTTTTCAGCGCCTCCAGCACGGCCTTGACCTCCGCCTCCGTCCGCGCGCCGATGCGGTTCATGCCCGTATCGATCTTGAGATGGACGTCGATGTCCCGCCCGCTCTTGGCCAGCAGGGCCACGCCGGGCAGATCGAACACCGTTTGGGTGAGGCCGTATTCCGCGGCGATGTCCACGCCCTCGGGATTGACGTTGCCCAGCACCAGGATGGGCGCGGAGACGCCCGCCTGACGGAGCTTGCGGCCCTCCTCGGGCACCGCCACTCCCAGCCAGGACGCGCCGTTCATCAGCGCCGTTTTCGCCACCGGCACCAGGCCGTGACCGTAGGCGTTGGCCTTGACCACGGCCATCATCCGTACCTTTTCCCCCACCGTATCCTTGAGGACGCGGCTATTGTGGGCGATGGCGCTCAAATCCACCCGCAGGCAGGTGCCGCGGCTGTCCGCCGCCCCGTTCACCATGGGGTTTTCTCCGTAGCAGGCACGCGCTGGCCTTTCATCATTCAGGCGACCTCCTGTTTTCTGCTTCTATTATAGCACCGATTGGGACAAAATACTATTAAAAAATACTTATTTTCTGCCCGCTTCCCGGCCTGCCCGGAAGGCCTTGAGGTTGGTTTCCAGGGTGGCAGGCTTCACATTGGCGGCGATGGCCTCCTCGAAGGCTTCCGCAGGCCAGTCGGTGAGCAGGGACATGACGCCCAGCAGCACGATGTTCACCGCCCGCACGCTGCCGCAGTCCTCGGCGATCTTCTGCGCGTCCAGGGCGTACACGGGCCGCCCGGTGATCTGCCGCTCGGGATATTCCGCCTTGCCCATGATGACGGGCATGGGCAGCATGCGCCGGGTGTTGGCGATGACCGCGCCTTGCGGCTTGAGATAAAACTCCGCCCGAAGGGCCTCCAGCCATTCAAAGGAGATGACCAGGTCGGCTTCCCCCGGCGTCACCAGGGGCGAAGCCACATTTTCGCCGATGCGCACGTGGGTGATGACGCTGCCGCCGCGCTGGCTCATGCCGTGGACCTCGCTGACCTTCACGTCGTCTCCCATTTTAAGGGCCAGATAGCCCAGGATCTTGCTGGTCAGCAGGATGCCCTGGCCGCCCACGCCCACGATGATGATATCCTTTTTCATTGCTGATCACCTCCGCAAGTAATGGCCCCGAAGGCGCACATGCCCACGCACAGGCCGCAGCCGTTGCACAGGGCGGCGTTGATGGTGACGCCCTTGTCCGTGCGCTCGATGGCTGGGCAGCCCAGGCGCATGCAGGCCCCGCAGTTGCGGCAGCCCAGCACCTTGGCGGGCGTCCTGCGGCGCTTGTCCAGCAGGGCGCAGGGATACCGGGCGATGACCACGGACACGCCGTCGCGGTTCAGTTCTTCCTTGAGGACCGCCTCCAGCCTGTCCATCTCCATGGGGTTCTGCACCACCACGTGGGCGCCGATGCTCTCGCACAGCTTCTCCAGGTTCAGCTGGGGCGCGGGCTGATTGTAGATATCAAAGCCGGTGGCGGGGTTCTGCTGGTGGCCCGTCATGCCGGTGATGCGGTTGTCCAGGATGACCACGGTGATGTTGCTGCGGTCATACACGGCGTTGACCAGGCCGGTGATGCCGCTGTGGACGAAGGTGCTGTCCCCCAGCACGGCCACGCTATGTCGGGCGAAGTCCCGGCCCTGGGCCTTTTCCGCGCCCACGGTCATGCCGATGGACGCGCCCATGCACAGGGCGCTTTCCAGGCTGTCCACCGGCGGCAGAGCGCACAGGGTGTAGCAGCCGATATCGCCAAAGACATGCAGCTTGAGCTTTTTGAGCACGTGGAAGGTGGCGCGATGGGGACAGCCGGGACAGAGCACCGGCGGACGGGCGGGCAGGGCTGGCTCCTGAGGGGCTTTTTCCCCGCCGAAGGCCTCGCGGATGCGCTGGACGCTGAGTTCGCCCTGGCGGCCCGTATATTTTTTGCCCTCCACGGGGATGCCCATGGCGGCGATCTCCTGCTCCAGGATGCCCTCCAGCTCCTCGATGACCACCAGCTTATCCACCTGGGCGGCGAAATCCCGCACGGCCTGGCGATCCAGCGGATAGCTGAGGCCCAGCTTCAAGACGCTGGCTTCGGGCAGGGCCTCGCGGACAAACTGATACACCACGCCCGCGCACACCACGCCCAGGGCCTTGCCGCGCATTTTCACGCGGTTCAGGCCCAGGGAAGCGGCGTCCTGCTCCATGCGGGCCTCGCGTTCCTCCACATATACGTGGCGCTTGCGGGCCATGCCGGGCATCATGACATATTTCATCACGTTCTTTTCATAGGGCTTGACGGGCACGTCCACGCGCTCCGCCACTTCCACCGGGGACCGCTGATGGGCCAGCCGGGTGGTGAGGCGCAGGATAAAGGGCGTGTCGTATTTTTCACTCAGTTCAAAGGCTTTCCTGGTAAAATCCTTGCATTCCTGGCTGTCGGCGGGCTCCAGCACGGGCACGTGGGCCGCCCGGGCGATCATGCGGGTGTCCTGCTCGTTCTGGCTGGAATGCATAAAGGGATCGTCCGCCACAAAGAGCACCAGCCCGCCGTTGACGCCAGTATAGGCCGCGGTGTACAGCGGGTCCGCCGCCACGTTCAGGCCCACGTGCTTCATGCAGCTCATGGCCCGGGCCCCCGCCATGGACGCGCCGAAGGCCGTCTCCACGGCCACCTTTTCATTGGGCGCCCACTCGCACAGCATTTCGGGATAAGTGGAACAAAACTCCGTGATTTCGGTGCTGGGTGTCCCCGGATAGCTGGAAACGAACCGCACCCCCGCCTCATACGCGCCCCGCGCGATAGCTTCATTGCCAAGCATCAGTTTTTTCATCAAACACTCACACTCCCGTGAACGACGGTACATGATTTGGATAAATTATAGTATAACAAAGGGCGGGAGAAAAAGAAAGTCTAATTTTTGTTCCGGCGGAAAATGCGCGTTTTGAGGTTGCAAGCGCGAGCATTTTTTAGTATAATAGCGGCAGAATTTACAAAGAAAGGAAGTACCCTATGATTTCCTGGAAAAATTTTGATACGCTGGCCGCTTACGGCAAGCTGAAGGCCTTGAAGGATCACGTGCGCCTGCAGGAGGCCATGGCGGGCGAAAGCGGCGCTAAGCGCGTGGCGGAATACACCGTGCCCATGGCGGAAGGGCTGCAATACAATTACGCCGCCAAGCAGGTGGACGCGGAGGTGCTGGAGGCCCTCAAGGATCTGGCCCAGGAGGCGCAGCTGGCGGAAAAATACCAAGCGCTGTATAACGGCGAAGTGATCAATACCGGCGAAAAGCGCCTGGTGCTGCATCAGCTGTGCCGCGGCCAGCTGGGCGGCGACGTGGTGGCCGACGGCGTGAACAAGCGCGAATTCTACGTGTCCCAGCAGAAAAAGGCCGCGGACTTTGCCGAAAAGGTGCACAAAGGCGAGATCACCAACGCCAAGGGCGAGCCCTTTACCACCGTGGTGCAGATCGGCATTGGCGGCAGCGACCTGGGCCCCCGGGCCATGTACCTGGCCCTGGATGGCTGGGCCAAAGCCAACGGCTGCTTCAAGATGGAAGCCCGGTTCATCAGCAACGTGGACCCGGATGACGCCGCGGCGGTGCTCAAGGGCATCGACGTGAGCCGTTCCCTGTTCGTGCTGGTTTCCAAATCCGGCACCACCCTGGAGACCCTGACCAACGAATCCTTCGTGAAGGACGCCCTGAAAAACGCCGGTCTGGACGCCAGCCGCCACATGGTGGCCGTCACCAGCGAGACCTCTCCCCTGGCCAAGAGCAGCGATTACCTGGCCGCGTTCTTCATGGACGACTACATCGGCGGGCGCTATTCCTCCAGCTCCTGCGTGGGCGGCGTGGTGCTGAGCCTGGCCTTTGGGCCTGAGATCTTCGCCCGCTTCCTGAACGGCGCGGCAGCCGAGGACAAGCTGGCGGCCAATCCCGATCTTCTGCAGAACCCCGACATGCTGGACGCCCTGATCGGCGTATACGAGCGCAACGTGCAGGGCTATCCCGCCACCGCCGTGCTGCCCTACAGCCAGGCTCTGAGCCGCTTCCCGGCCCACCTGCAGCAGCTGGACATGGAGAGCAATGGCAAGTCCGTCAACCGCTACGGCGAGCCGGTGAATTATGTGACCGGCCCGGTGATCTTCGGCGAGCCCGGCACCAACGGCCAGCACAGCTTCTATCAGCTGCTGCACCAAGGCACCGATATCGTGCCTCTGCAGTTTGTGGGCTTCCGCAAAAACCAGATCGGCATGGACGTGGACATTCAGGGCAGCACCAGCCAGCAAAAGCTGTGCGCCAATGTGGCCGCCCAGATCATGGCCTTTGCCTGCGGCAAAAAGGATGAGAACCCCAACAAGAGCTTTGCGGGAGGACGGCCCAGCAGCATCATCACCGGCGATCAGCTGACCCCCGAAACCCTGGGCGCGCTGCTGGCGCACTTTGAAAACAAGGTGATGTTCCAGGGCTTCGTGTGGAACCTGAACAGCTTTGACCAGGAAGGCGTGCAGCTGGGCAAGGTGCTGGCCAAGCGCGTGCTGGCCCACGAGACCGACGGCGCCTTGAAGGCGTACAGCGAGATGCTGGACATCTGATTGGATTAAACAAAAATATAAAGATCCTTCGACTTCGCTGCGCTCCGCTCAGGATGACATTGAAAGATATTTTTCCCTTTGGTTGTCATCCTGAACGGAGCGAAAGCGGAGTTGAAGGATCTTTTTAATCAAATCTGTTCCTGCGCCATAACCAGCGCACGCGCCAATGAAATGCCCTGACGTTTGGCATAACAGGTGGCAGCCATCAATCCGTTGCACATTGCAGACGGAACCTGAAAAACGTTCACAGTTGCGTCCGGCGTGCTGAACTTTCCCATTGCACTATGCTGGTCCCCCATGACAAACAGGAGCAATTCATCTTCCGGCTGAATCTCCCATACGGCTGTTTCGGCAGGGAGACCGATGGCTTTCAGCAAATGTTCGGCGTCCTGTACAATCAATTCCGCATATCTGGATTTGGGCATTTGCTCATTCCCATAGAGCGTAGCGCATTTGGCAAATAGCGCATCCATGCTGCGATAGTTTACGCCGATCTTCTGATAGACCGAGCCCATAAAATCAATGAGGAATTCATCAGCAACGCAGGCGCGCGCCATGGTTTCATAACGATCCAGACCGTCTATGCTGGGGTGTTCCTCCAGCAAATTAAATCGTAAAATAATCTGTCCATGATAGGGTAACGCTATATATTCCTCATAAACGACTTTTCCATTGCTCCTTTCGGCAACCGAATCTGCCGCTTCCTGAATTTTTTTCAGCAGAGCATCACTATTGATGAACATGCCTGTTCCTCCTTCAAATCCGCATGGCCCTTGTGGCGTTGAGCACGGCGATGACCGACACGCCCACGTCCGCGAACACGGCCAGCCACATATTGGCAATGCCGAAGGCGCCCAGGATCATGATAAGAATCTTGACGCCCAGGGCGAAGGCGATGTTCTGCCAGGCGATCCGGCGGGTGCGGCGGGCAATGCGGATGGCCAGGGGCAGGCGGGCGGGATCGTCGTCCATCAGCACCACGTCGGCGGCCTCCACGGCGGCGTCGGAGCCCAGCGCGCCCATGGCCACGCCCACGTCGGCCCGGGCCAGGACGGGGGCGTCGTTGACGCCATCGCCCACGAAGGCCAGGGAGGTATTCTCGGGCTTGGACTGGAGCAGGGCTTCCACATGGCTCACCTTGTCCTGGGGCAGCAGGCCCGCGTGGACTTCGTCCACATGCACCTGAGCCGCCACGCGCTGGGCGTTTTCTTCCTTGTCGCCGGTGAGCATCACGGTGCGGCGGACGCCCAGGCTCTTGAGGCCGTCCATGGCCTGCACAGCGCCGGGCTTTACCGCGTCCTCAATGACCAGATAGCCCGCATATTGGCCGTCCACGGCGGCATAGACGCAGTTTTCTTCCACTTTTCCGGGCTGCCTGCCCGTGGCCTTTTCCATCAGCCGGGCGTTGCCCAGGGCCACCTTGCGGCCATCCACCAGGGCTTCCACGCCGTAGCCCGCCTCCTCGTGGGCCTCGGTGAGCCGGGCGTTTTCGATGGGGCGGCCATAGGCGGCGCGGATGGCCTGGGCGATGGGATGCAGGGACAGAGCTTCCGCATGGGCGGCCAGCTGGAGCAGCTCTTCTTCATTGATCTTTTCCGCCTGCACGCTCGTCACGGCCATGCGGCCCTGGGTGAGGGTGCCCGTCTTATCAAAGACCACCGTATCGCAAGCGCACAGGGATTCCAGCAGGTTGCTGCCCTTGATCAGGATGCCGTTTTTGGAGGCGCAGCCGATGCCCGCGTAGAAGGTGAGGGGCACGGACAGCACCAGGGCGCAGGGGCAGGAGATGACCAGGAAGATCAGCGCCCGGCGCAGCCAAAGGACAAAGGCCTGGCCCGTCACCAGGGGCGGAACGACGCACAGCAGCACCGCCAGCAGGCACACGATGGGCGTATACCAATGGGCGAAGCGGCTGATAAGGCTCTCGGTGCGGGCCTTGCGCTCGCCCGCCTCCTCCACCAGCTCCAGAATGCGGGAGACGGTGCTCTCCGCATAGGTGCCCGCGGCGCGGATGCGCAGGGCATCCGTCAGGTTGACGCAGCCGCTGACGACCGAATCGCCGGGATTGACCGAACGGGGCGCGGCCTCGCCGGTGAGCGACGAGGTATCCAGCGTGGAGCTGCCGCTGACGATCTCGCCGTCCAGGGGCACGCGCTCGCCGGGACGCACCACCAGGATATCCCCCGCGTGGACTTCTTCGGGAGAAACAGTGCGGATCTCGCCATCCTGCTCCACGTTGGCGTGGTCGGGGCGGATGTCCATCAGGTCGCGCACGGCGTCGCGGCTCTTGTCCACGGCGGTATCCTCAAAGAGCTCGCCGATCTGGTTGAACAGCATGACGGCCACGGCCTCGGGATATTCGCCGATGCACAGCGCGCCGATGGAGGCGATGGACATGAGGAAGGCCTCGTCAAAGACCTCGCCATGGAGGATGCCCTTTGCTGCGCGCGCCAGGGTATCATAGCCCACCACCAGATAGGGCACCAGGAAGGTGAGCAGCCGGGCTATCCCCTCCGTGGGCAGCAGCCAGGCGGCAATCAGCAGCGCCGCGCCCGCGATGATGCGGATCAGCATGGCCTTGCGCTCGCCTTCCTCGCTTTCGCCGTGATGGCGGCCGCAGCCGCAGCCGTCATCGTGGCAATGGCAATGGTCGTGATCATGATGATGCTCGTGCTCATGCTCGTGATGATGATGTTCGTGCTCGTGATCGTGACTCATGACAGCGTCCTCCCTTTATTCCTGCACGTGCTCCATGCCCTGGCTGAGCAGGGTGCGCACGTGTTCGTCTGCCAAAGCGTAAAAAACGATTTTGCCCTCCCGGCGATAGCGCACCAGCTGGGCCTGGCGCAGAATGCGCAGCTGATGGGACACGGCGGATACCGACATGCCCAGGAGCAGGCTCAGGTCGCACACGCACATCTCGGACACCAGCAGCACAAACAGGATGCGGCACCGGGTGCTGTCCCCCAGGACCTTGAACAGCTCGCTGACATCCAGCATGGTGTCGTCGTCCGGCAGAGTGGCTCTGATCTTGGCCACGGCGTCCGGATGGGCGTTCTGAAAGGCGCAGACAGGGGCTTCTTCATTCTGCAGGGGTTCTCGCTCCAGCTCTTCCATTGTGCGCGCCTCCTTTTTTGCAAACATTTGAACATCTGTTCAAGTGTTATTATATGCACTCGCTATGCCGGTGTCAATAGCGAAAATGAAAAAGGCAATATCAGACAATATTCGCGCAACATCTTCTTTTCAATCTCTCGCTGTTTATGATATACTGTATTCCAACGACAGCCTGTATGAACTGATGATATAAGGAGGTTTTGCCCATGACTTACTATGTGAACGTCAACGCCCCCAAGGACGGCAACGGCAGCAAGGAAACGCCCTTCCGCCACATCGACGACGCGGCCCGGGTGGCCGTAGCTGGGGATGAGATCATCGTGGCCCCGGGCGTCTACCGGGAATACGTCAATCCCCGCAACGCGGGCACGGAGGAAAAGCGCATCACCTACCGCAGCGAAATCCCCCTGGGCGCGGTGATCACCGGTGCGGAGGAAGTAAAGGGCTGGGCGCCCTATGAGGGCAATGTCTGGACGGCCCGGGTGGATAACGGCATTTTCGGGGCGTACAATCCCTATACCACCTTCGTGTGCGGCGACTGGTATTTCGCGCCCACGGTGCGGCATACCGGCGCGGTATATATCAACGATCTGATGATGTATGAGACGGTAAGTCTGGAGGAATGCATCCAGGGCGAAATCGATCCCACCAGCTGGCAGCCGGAGGAGAGCAGATACAAGTGGTTCAGCCGTCAGGAAGGCCAGGAGACCGTGCTGTTTGCCAATTTCCAGGGCAAGGACCCCAACAAAGAAAAAGTGGAGATCAACGTGCGGCGCAACTGCTTTATGCCGGACAAGACCGGCGTGGGCTATATCACCGTGAGCGGCTTTGATATCCAGAAGGCCGCCACCACCTGGGCCCCGCCCGCCGCCTATCAGGACGGCATGATCGGCCCGCACTGGAGCCGGGGCTGGATCATCGAGGACTGCGAGATCAGCAACAGCCGGTGCTGCGGCATCTCCTTAGGCAAATACCGCGACCCGGAAAACGACATGTATTTCTACACCAAGCACGTCAAATCCCCCACTCAGATGGAGCGGGACGCCGTGTGCCGGGGCCAGTATCATGGATGGCTGAAGGAAAAGGTGGGCGGCCACATCATCCGCCGCTGCCACGTGCACCACTGCGAGCAGACGGGCATCGTGGGCCGCATGGGCGCGGTGTTCTCCACCATCGAGGATTGCCACATCCACCACGTGTGCAACAGCCAGCAGCTGGGCGGCGCGGAGACCGCGGGCATCAAGCTGCACGCCGCCATCGACGTGACCATCCGCCGCAACCACATCCACAACTGCATCATGGGCATATGGCTGGACTGGGAAGCCCAGGGCGCGCGGATCACCCAGAACCTGCTGCATGACAACCAGCGGCCCGAGAACGTACAGCCCGCCCAGGGAGCCATGTTCTCAAATGACGTGTTCATCGAGGTGGGCCACGGCCCCACGCTGATCGACAACAATGTGATGCTGTCCAAAACCAGCGTGGTGATCCCCAGCGAGGGCATCGCCGTGGTGCACAATCTGATGCTGGGCAATTTCGGCCTGATCAACAGCGGCGTGGACAGCATCGTCAACGGCCAGCGGGAGCCCCGCTACACGCCCTATCATATCCGCCATCGCACGGAGGTGGCGGGGTTCATGACCATCCTGCACGGGGATGACCGGATCTACAATAACATTTTCGTGCAGCATTATCCCATCACCGATCCCGGCAAAACGCCGCAGAACGCCGATTACGGGGCCGTGGGCACCGCGTGCTTCGATATCTTCCCCACCTACGACGAATGGATCGCCAATTTCATGATGGGCCAGGAGCCCAACATGGGCCATCTGGCGCAGTATCATTTCGGCCATCTGCCGGTGTGGGTGGAGGGCAACGCCTATTTCAACGGGGCCAACGTGTGCAAGCATGAAAAAAGCCATCTGATCTCCGATCAGACGGCAAAGGTGGCGCTGGTGGAAAAGGACGGAAAATACAGTCTGGAAACCAACGTCTACGACCTGCTGGGCGACTTCCGCTGCGGCATGATCCACAGCGATCTGCTGGGCTGCGCCTTTGAGCCCGAGCAGCGCTTCGAGAATCCCGACGGCTCCGCCATCCTGTTTGACCGGGATTACTTTGGCGGCCATCGCAGCGCAAGCGTGCTGCCGGGGCCCTTTGCGGATGGGGAGAGCGCTGGGAAAATGCTTTGGTGATCTATACGCGCTTTCTTCCCTGCGAAGAAAGCGCGTATCCCTTTTCACTCTTATCGAATAAAGTTGGTAAAGGTTTCTTTGCTCGTTTCGGGCAGACCAATCTGCTCCTCGCCCGACCGGATAGCCTTGATCATAAAGGCCATGTTGCGGCCCAGATTGCGCATGGTCTGCACACCCTCGGCGTCCTTTAGCATCTCCTCGGCGGTATTCCCATGCACGTCGTTCCAGTAGGTGCTGGGCACGGTGGGCATGCCGTTGATGCCGAAGAACTGGTTGAGCATCTCAAAGGTGGCGCTGTTGCCGCCCCGGCGGCAGGACACCACGGACGCGCCCACCTTCATGCGCTTGTCAAAATCAGTGCTGTAAAACAGCCGCTGCAAAAAGGACATAATTGTACCGTTGGGGCCGCCGTAATAGACGGGGGAGCCGATGATGATGCCGTCCGCCGCCTCCAGCTTTGGGGCGGTTTCGTTGACCAGATCGTTAAACACGCATTTGCCGGCCTTGCGGCAGCTGTTGCAGGCGATGCAGCCGCGGATATCCTTGTTGCCCACGTGGATCTCTTCGGTCTCGATGCCCTGAGCGTTCAGCTCCTGGGCGGCGATCTCCAGGGCGGTGTGGATGCAGCCCTTGGCCTTGGGGCTGCCGTTGATCAGCAATACCTTCATAAATTTTCTCCTTTCAATGGATCACTTTTTCTCATAGGTGATGGACATGCGGGCCGGAGCGCCGCCGTCCTTGGGCTCAAAGGTCACGAAGCCATCCTTTATTTGCAGCGTGCCGGTGCTGCCGTTCACAGGGCCGCCCTGCAAAAGCAGCTGCACGATCCTGGCGTTCAGCGCCGGGCCGCCGCCCCGGGTAAGGCCATCCTTCCACAGGGTGAAATGACAGCCGTTTTTCCAATCGGAGCAGCCGAAGGCCTTGGCGTTCTCCTGCACAGGCTTGCCGCACAAAGGGCAGGCGACGCCCGCCATCGGCTTGACCGTCGACGTCCTTTTGCCGCCCTTGCCCCGGCGCATCTCCTCGGGAAAATCCACCTTGGGAGCGTCCGTCTTGGCATAGTCCACCAGGAAGGCGCTCATGCGGCGGATGCCCTGCATGAAGCGCTGGGTGTCCCGCTGATCGTGGGCGATCTCGTCCAGGGCCAGTTCCCATTTGCCGGTCATCTCCGGGGAGGCGATCTCATCGGGCACCACGTCGATAAGCTGCACGCCCTTATCCGTGGCGTTGATGGCCCGGCCCCGGCGCTGGGCGTAGCCCACCTGCAAAAGCCGCTCGATGATGGCAGCCCGGGTGGCCGGAGTGCCCAGCCCTGCACCCTTCATGGATTCCCGCAGGGCCTCGTCCTCGATCTCCCGGCCCGCGTGCTCCATGGCGGCCAGCAGGCTGGCGTCGGTGTGGGGCGCGGGAGGCTTGGTGGCGCTTTGCTGCACGTCGGTTTTTTTGACCGTGCGGGTATCCCCCGCGCTCAGGGGCGGCAGGGCCGCCGTATCCTCCTCCTCGGCGTCCTTCTTTTTGCCCCGGGTCTTTTTGGCGGGCTGCTCCTGCTGATAGAGGGCCTTCCAGCCGATCTGCTTCACCGTCCGGCCCGTGGAGCGAAAGGCTTCGCCCTCGCAATCGGTGATCACCTTCAAGGCGTCGTACACGTGGGCGGGATAGAAGGCCGCCAGCATGCGGCGGACCACCATGTCATAGAGATTGCGCTCGTCGGTGGGCAGCTTGTCCAGATCGGCGGTTTTGGGTGTGGGCAGCAGGGCGTGGTGGTCGCTGACCTTGCTGTTGTCGAAAATGCGCTTGGAGATGTAGAGTTTGCCGTCCTCCTTGCGCTCCATGCCCGCTTCCAGGCTGCGGTAGGGCTCGGGCAGGACCTTGAGGGTCTGATAGAGCTTGGGCACCATATCCATGGGCAGATAGCGGCTGTCCGTGCGGGGATAGGTGAGCAGCTTCCATTTTTCATAGAGCGCCTGGGCCAATTTGAGGGTCTTGTCCGCCGTGAAGCCCAGGGTGCGGTTGGCGTCCCGCTGGAGAGAGGTCAGGTCGTAGAGCTGCGGCGGCAGCTCCTTTTTTTCCTCGCTGGCGGCGCTACGCACCGTGGCCTGCTTTCCCTTGACCTTGGCAGCCAGCTCGTCGGCCTTCTCCTTTGTGGGGATGCGGTTGGCGGTCTTTTCCTCCGCCTTTTCATCGATCCATTGGCCGGTATAATCGCCAAAATCCGCCGTGAGGATAAAATACTCCACGGGCTTGAAATTTTCGATCTCCCTGCGGCGCTTGACCAGGATATTGAGGGTGGGCGTCTGCACCCGGCCAATGCTGAGGAGGGCGTTATAGCGCAAGGTAAAGGCGCGGCTGGCGTTCATGCCCACCAGCCAATCGGCCTCGCTGCGGCAGACGGCGCTTTTATGCAGGCCCTCGTATTCGCTGTCCGGCTTCAGGGTGTCAAAGCCCTCCCGGATGGCCTCGTCGGTCATGGAGGAGATCCACAGCCGGTCCACAGGCTTTTTGCACTTGGCCTGATCATAGATATAGTGGAAGATCAGTTCGCCCTCGCGTCCGGCGTCCGTGGCGCAGATCACCCGCTCGGTGGCGGCGTCGTTGATCAGCTTTTTGACCACGGTGAACTGCTTTTTGGTCTTGGAAATCACCTTTAAGGGCAGTTTTTCCGGCAGCATGGGCAGATCGTCCATGCGCCATTTTTTGTATTTTTCGTCGATCTCGTCGGGCTCGCACAGGGTCACCAAATGGCCCACCGCCCAGGTGACGGTATACTTTTCCCCGGTGATGCAGCCCTCGCCATGGCCCTTGCAGCCCAGCACCCGGGCGATATCGCGGCCCACGCTGGGCTTTTCGGCGACGATCACGATCATAAGCAGATTGCTCCTTTATTCTTCCTCTTCCTCGATGCGGCGCAGGCCCGCCACCTGGGAGACGGGCAGGGAAAAGCACACCGCCTCGGCCTTGGTCTGGGTGCCGGCCTTTTCCATGATGGCGCGCATGATATCCGCCTTGTTTTTGGCGCTGGCCACGATGAGCACCACCTCTTTTTCATCGGCGATGGACATGCCGTGGAATTTTTCCGTCTGTTTGATCATGGTGCCCTTGGCGCTGATCACCGTGCCGCCGCCCGCGCCTGCGGGCCGGGCCGCGTCCATGACCATATCCGAATAGCCTTCGTTAAGGATCACATAAATCAGCTCGTGGGCAAATTCCATTTTGGGTTTCTCCGAATCCATGGGTTTGTTATCCGTCAGGTATGCCATGGTCTGGGCTCCTCCTATGCTCTTGATGGGTACGGACAGCATGATCCCGTTGCCGGGGATATCGATGAACATGATCACCTTGGTCTGGGTGATGAGCTTGCGGGTGCTTTCCCGATCCGCCACGGTGGCCATGACAGCCTTTTCCGTGCCGGTGAGGCCGTGGGTCAACAGATCCTTGCTGGTGGCGGTGCCCCGGCCCAGCATGGTCAGGGCCACCTTGAGGCCCAGGGATTTATAGATGGCCGCCTGGCGGTCCCGCTTGTCGCGGTCGATGATCGATATGACAAAATTCAGTTCCATCCGTCAGACCTCCCACAGTTCGATGATATCGCTGTCGGCAAAGGCGGGAGCGGTGTGCTTGGGCGCCTTGACCCGGGCGGTGATGACGGCGATGAGGCCCATGATCTGCACGGTGATCAGCGGCATCATGGCAACCATTGCCACCAGGCCGAAGGCGTCGGTCATGATGTTGCCGCCCATGGAGGTCACCGCGCCCATGGCGAAGGGCAGCATGAAGGCCGCGGTCAGGGGGCCGCTGGCCACGCCGCCGGAGTCGAAGGCAATGGCGGTAAAGGTGCCGGGCACAAAGAAGGACAATCCCAGGGCGATGGCGTAGCCGGGCACGATGAACCACAGGATGGAGATGCCCGTCAGGGCGCGGACCATGCTGAGGCCCATGGCGGCGGATACGGCGATGGACAGGCTGAGGCCCATGGCCCGGGCGGAAATGGCGCCCGCGCTCAGCTCCTCCACCTGCCGATTCAGCACCTGCACGGCGGGCTCGGCGTTGATGATGAACCAGCCCATGACCATGCTGAGGGGCACCAGCAGGAACCGCCACTGGGGCTCCGCCAGCCGCTGGCCCAGCATATAGCCCAGGGAGGAAAAGCCCACGTTGACGCCGGTGAGGAACAGCACCAGGCCGATCAGGGTCATGAGCAGACCCACCACGATGCGCAGGAAGGGCGCGCGGCGCAGGCGCAGGGAAATGATCTGGAACACCAGGAAAAAGGCCACGATGGGCAAAAGGGCGTTGAACACCTCGTGCAGGCTCTCGGGCAGAGCGGCCAGATAGCCCCGGCCCAGGGCCACGGTGTCCACATAGGAGGCGATGACGGTGGAGGCGGCGTTTTCCGGGGCGGAACGATAGATGAAGCCCAGGATCAGCACCGCCAGGATGGGGCCGATGGAGCACAGGCCCACCAGGCCGAAGCTGTCCTGCTGGGCCCTTTCGTCGCTGCGGATGGAGGCCACGCCCACGCCCAGGGCCATGATGAAGGGCACGGTCATGGGGCCGGTGGTGACGCCGCCGCTGTCAAAGGCCACGGCCAGGAAATCGGGATCGGCAAAGACCGCCAGCAGGAACACCAGGCCGTAAAAGCCCAGGATCAGCCAGCGCAATTCGATGGCATGCAGGATGCGGAACATGCTGAGCATCAAAAACAAGCCCACGCCCACGGAAACCACGATGATGAGCACCGTGGTGTTGATGGCGGGCACGTTTCCCGCCAGCACCTGCAGATCGGGCTCCGCCACGGTGATGACCACGCCCAAAAGAAAGCTGACGCTGAGGATCAGCCAGGCCTTGCGGGATTTGGTCAGCTTGGCCCCGATATGGGAGCCGATCTGGGACATGGACAGCTCCGCGCCCAGGCTGAAAAGGCCCATGCCCACGACGAGGAACAGGGAGCCCAGCACAAAGGCCAGCATCAGATCATTCTGCATGGGAACCCAGACCAGGCACAGCGCGGCCACCAGCAGCACGATGGGCAGCACGGACGCCGCGGCCTCCCGGAATTTTTCCAGCAGCATGCTTTTTCTTGTCACGGTTTGCCTCCCTCAAAAAATGTTCGCATTTTCTTCTTATTATATGGAAGTTGGCTTCCAATGTCAACATACAAAAAACGCGGGGATCTTGATTCCCCGCGCAGGACCCGGTTCTTAACGGGATCTTTATTCGGCCTTTTCGGCAGCCGCCGCTTCGGCCTCCGCCTTCAGCTGATCGATGACGGCGTCGTTGCGGACGATCTCCACTTCCTGCTGCCACTCGGCGTAGCCGGCGTAGAAGGCATTGCTGGATTTGGAGGACAGCAGATATTCATTGATTTCGTCATGGATGCTGTCGGTCATGATCAGGCCGCCGGGCACGTCCTTGAGATAATACAGGATGTGGATGCCGTAGGTGCCCACCACGGGCTGGGACACGTCGCCGGGCTGGCGCATGCCTTCCTGGAAAGCGCCCTCGGTGAAGGCGGGGTCCCACAGGATGCTTTCGGCGTGGACATGATAGCCCTCGGCCAGCATGGTTTCATCCTGCATGCCGGGATCGTTGCCGTATTCGGCGATCAGGGACTCGAAGCTCTCGCCCTTCTCCAGGCGGGCATAAATATCATCGATCACATCCTGACGGGAAGCGATGACCGCGGCCCTGGCGCTCTCCACCAGGGCGCGATCCTCAGCGATGGCGGCCTCGTCGGGGGTCTCGGCGCTCTCCGCCTCGTCCAGGGCCGCCTGGGCGTCGGTATAGGCCTTCAATACGTCGGCGTCCACATTCAGCAGGATATGGATCACGGCGCGATAGCCCTCGGGCACATACCAGCTTTCATAGCCGTAATACTGGGTGTAGAATTCGTACATGCCTACGTTGTTTTCATACTGGGCCTGATACTGCGCGCCATAGAGATCGAAAACCTGCTGGATCTCCTCCTCGGTGGGCACGTAGCCGCCGGTCAGATCCTCCTCCAGCTTGTCCATGGCCGCCTGATACTTGAGGTCGTCCGCCAGCACCTGCACGCTGCCGCCCATGGCTCCGAAATACTGCTCCGCCTGCTCCTTGAGGGCAGCGCGGGCTTCCTCGGTATCCTCGGTGAGGTAGCGCTCCACATAGGAGGACACCACCTGGTCCCACTGGGCCTGGGCGTCGTTGTTGAAAGCAGCCAGTTCTTCCTCGGAGAAATCCAGATAACCGGCCTTCTGCAGGTGATCCTTGACCACCGCCTCGCGGATCATGCTATCCAGGGCGGCGTCATAATCGGGATAGGTTTCCACATAGCCCGCGTTATACAGCAATTGGGCGTTGTTTTCCAATTCCGCCACGGTGATCGCATCGCCGTTGATGGTAACGACCACCTCGTCGGCGCCCACGGAGCCCTCCGCCAGGGCCGCGCCGCACAGCAGCAGCACAGCGGTCAAAAGCGCCAATATTTTTTTGAGCATCGTCAATTTCTACTTCCTTTCCTGATGCGGTATCCGTCATCAAACTGCGTCTATTATGTCACAATCCGCTATCCGGCGCAAGTGTTTTCGGGTTTTTTTCAAAGATGTTACAAAAAGGTCACAATTCCGTTTGCATTTTTCCTTTATATCCTTTATAATGGGAAATGGATTATTTCCTTTTGTTTTGGAAAAATAATTGCAGCTGGCGGGCGCACTCCTGTTCCAGTATCCCGCCCGTGCACCGCACCCGGTGAAAAAAGGCCGGGTCCTGGGGCAGATCATACACGCTGCCGCAGCATCCCTGGCGGGGATCATAGGCGCCAAAAACGCAGGCGTCCACCTCCGCCATCACCAGGGCCCCGGCGCACATGGGGCAGGGCTCCAGGGTCACATAGAGGGTGCAGCCGCGCAGCCTGCGCTCTCCCAGTTTTTCAAAGGCCTGCTGCATGGCCAGCATTTCTGCGTGGGCAAAGGGCCCGCCGCCCGCTTCCCGTTGATTGTGGGCCGCCGCGATCACCTGGCCGTCCCGGCAAAGCACCGCGCCCACAGGCACGTCCGCCCCGCTCCTTTGCGCCTCCGCCAGGGCCAGACGCATCATTTTTTCATCCATATCCCGTTCCCCTCTCTGCCTGCGCGCTGCCATTTTATCATGAAAAGCCCCAAAGGGCAAGCGGCGCACCCCTTAAGGAGGAATCGATTTTGCGGCGAATGATCTCTGTTTTTTTGATCCTGTTTATGCTCTTTTCCTGCGTCGGGTGCGCCGCCCAGGCCGATGCCGGCACGCGGCTTATGGCCCTCAACGTGGACAAGGCCGACTGCCTGCTGCTGCGATTTGACGATCAGGCTTACCTGATCGACAGCGGCTATGACTACACCTACAACGCCCTGGCGGAATTGCTGCGCCGGGAGGACGTGACTCGCCTGAACGGCGTGTTTCTGACCCATTGCGACAAGGATCACTACGGCGGTCTGGCCGCCTTGGCCCAGAGCGATATCGCGGTGGACGCCTGGTACGCGGCGGCCATCTATTACGATGTGACGGAGGATCAGCACCCCATGATCCAGGCCGCCGCCCTGCGCGGCGAAGCGGTCATCTGGCTGAGCGCCGGAGACACGCTGCAATTGGGAGATTCCGCCACCCTGCGGGTGCTGGGGCCCCTGACCCGGAACACCACCAACGAAAACAACAATTCCCTGGTCTTTTCTGTGGAAACGAAGGACGGCTCACTGCTGTTCACCGGGGATATGAAGCTGGAAGAGGAATATGAGCTGATGGAAGCGGGGCTGATCGGCCCCGCGGACGTGCTGAAGGTGCCCTTTCACGGGGACAACACCGCCAGCAGCGAAGCCTTTGTGGGGCGTGTTGTCCCCCAGATCGCGCTGATCAGCACCTCCACGGCCCAGGAGCCGGACACCCCCGCCTCCTCCATCCTCAAACGCTATGCGCGGTATGGGGCGGAGATCCTGGTGACCCAGGATTACCAGCGGGGCGTGGAGATCGACCTGCGGAACGGTACGGCGTCCTCCCAGCCCCTTCTTTGGGAGGCTCCCGATTACAGCAAATCCATCCGGGCGGACATCACGCCGGAGGACGACCTGCTGACCCTGCGCAACAGCGGCGATCAGCCCATCGATCTGTCCGGCTGGATCCTGTTTTCCACCAAAGGCGGGGAATGCGTCCGCTTCCCCGAGGGCAGCATACTGCCCGCCAACGGCGTGTTCAGGATCGGCAGCCGGGCCACGTTCTCCCCGGCGGACTGGAAGCTGGACGAAAAGCGGATGTGGCACAAATCCAAATGGGATCAGGCCCGGCTGTACGACCTGAGCGGCAGCCTGGCAGCCGTCACCGATAACGGCAAGCCGGAATAGGATACAGCGGGAGGAAATCTTCCTCCACTCCAGCAAGGAGGCTGTATCCATGCAACATATCGATCCGCAGCCCTGTCATTCCCTGCCTCCCGGAGGCTTTCTGATGCAGCAGATCGTGGCTTCGGGCCAGGTCTATCTGCGATATCAACGGTTTTCCCTGTGCCTGACCGACCTGCCCTGCGGTATGGATCAGGCGCAATTGCAGGCGGTGAGCGTCGATCCCTGCGGCGTCAGGGTGGAACGCCGGTGCGACTGCTGCCGGGGCGGCATCCCCGTCACGCTGATTCTGCCCCTGTGCTGTCAGCTTTGGGACGGCTGCCGCCAGGCCAGCGCCTCCGCACGCATCGAGGTGCCCATGCAGCTGCGCCCCTGCGGCGATCCCCGGGAAACCGACCGGGCGCGGCCCTTCGCCAACGCCTGCGTGCGGCTGGTGCGTGCCTGCGGCTGCTGCGAATGTGACCGCGTCGACGCCTGGCTGGACGTATGGGCCCAGGCCTGGCTGACCGCCTGCCGGCCCATGTACGGCGGCGGCTGTCCTCCGCCCTGTCCTCCGCCCCTTCCCCTGTATCCACAGCCCTGCCGCATGCGCTAAAGGCGGCAAAATCCATACAATGGAGGCATCACTATGCGCAAATCCATGCCTGTTCTCGTGCTCCTGTTCCTGGCCTGCTGCCTGCTGTTCCCCCTGTCCGCCCTGGCGGGCAGCTCGGAGATATCGGGCTACGCCTTTCTGGACGGAGGCAGCGGCCTGTATGACGGCAGCGCCCGCATGCAGGCAGACGTCACCGTTTCGCTGTACAGCCTGGATGACGAGGGCGAAGAAACGCTGATCGGCACCGTGACGACGGGCAACTCCGGCAGTTACGCCTTCACCGGCCTGGATGCCGGGCAATACCGCCTGCGGGCCCAGGCGCCGGACAACTGCTGCTTCATCATGCCCCAGGAGGGCGGCAGCGTCATGCTGCCCGCCGTGGGCACGCGCAGTTACTCCCAGCCCATCCGGGTGGAGGACGGCATGCTGTATGGCAACGCGCATATCGGCGTCTCCCGCGCTTTCAGCTATGTCAAGATCGTCGCCTTTGAGGACCTGAACCAGAACGGCGGGCGCAGCACCAACGAAACCCTGCTGCGCGGCGTGCAGGTGGCCATCCTCTATGAATTGGACGGCGAACTGATTGAGATCGCTTCCGGCTCCACCGACATCAACGGCGAAGCCATCTTCCTGCATATCACGCCGGGCACCTACCGCTTCGCGGCCACGCTGCCCGCGCCCTACATCTTTGGCCCCGTGGGAGAAAAGGTCTCCCTGTGGTACAACTGCGTGCCCCCTTCCGACAGCAATTACGGCATGACGGCCCCCGCGCAGGTGATCAAGGGCGACAGCCTGGGCATCGGCGTGGGCGCGGTGAGCACGGGCAGCCTGCAGGGCTCCATCTGGAGCGACACCAACATGAACGGCCTGCGGGACGGCATCTTTGAAGGCGGCTATGCCGGGGCCAGCGTGCATCTGCACAGCGCGCAGGCCGGGGTGGACCGCGAGGTGGTCACGGGCGAGGACGGCCAGTTCCGCTTCGGCAGCCTGCTGGCCGGGGAATATCTGCTCAGCGTGACCCTGCCCGAAAACAGCATGTTTACCCTGCCCGGCGGCGACAGCCTGTTTTCCGAGGGCTACAGCCGCACGGACAGCTGCCTGGTGACGGTGGAGACCATGATGGAATCCAGCGTGCAGTCCATCGGCGTGATCCCCGCCACCTCCCTGAGCGTGCTGGTATACAACGATTTGAACGTAAACGGCTATATGGACCCGGGAGAGCCGCCCTTTGCGGGCGCGGCGCTGAACGTGCTGGACGGGGATGAGGCGGTAGCCGCTGTGCTGTCCGATGGGGATGGCGTGGCCCATATCCCCGTGCTGCGCGGCGGAGACCGGGAGCTGCGGCTGATGCTGCCTGACGGCCAGGTCTTTACCGTGGACGGGCTGGGCAACGACTTTGCCGCGCCTGCGGCCACAGGCGATCTGACCGTGCCCGTCACCCTGCCCCATGGCGAGGAGACGCAGTTGAGCGCGGGCGTCACCCAGGCCGCCTCCGTCAGCGGCATCCTGTTTGACGACCGGGACCTGAGCGGCATCATGGAAGATGGCGAAGCCGGTCTGCCCGGGTTCACGGTGCAGGCGGTGAACAGCGAGGGCCTGACCGTGGCCCAGACAGTGACCGACGACCAGGGCCATTACGCCTTCAACAATCTGCTGCCCGCCGTCCATACCCTGCGCTTCCAGCTGGTGGACGCCTATGTGTGCTCCGATTATTCCGACAGCGGCGCGGCCCACGCCAACAGCGTGATCTCCCAGACCCCCGAGTACGGCGAGACCGACGCGCTGATCCTGACACCGGGCCAAAGCCTGACGGACGTGAGCGCCGCCATCTTCCGCAGCGCCACCATCTCCGGCCAGGTGCTGCTGGACAGCGGCGTCCCCTCCATGCCCGTGGAGGGCGGCATGGCGGGAGTGCGCGTGACGCTGCTGGATGAATACGGCGGGGAAGTCAGCGAAACCACCACCGCCTATACCGACGAGAACGGCTCCTTCTACCTGAAGGGCGCGCTGCCCGGGGACTATCTGCTGGAATACCAGCTGCCGGAAAACGCCTGCTTCGTCCATCCCATCACCACGGATGAAAGCTATGTCACCGACCTTTTCACCGTGCAGGTGGCGGATGATCTGGTGCGCGCGCCGCTTTACGCCATCCAGACGGGCAGCCTGTCCGGCTACCTCTATATCGACGGCGACCTGAATGGCCGCTTCGACGCTTCCGAAACGGTGCTTCCCGATATAAGCATTCAACTGACCAACACCGATCTGGATCAGATCTACGAGACCGCCACCCTGGACAACGGCCAGTACATTCTGGACCAGCTGCGCCCCGGCGCGTACACCATCGCCGTGACCCTGCCGGAGGGCCTGTGCTTCGCCTATGACGCCTCCTCTCCCCTGCCGCCGCAGGTGGGGACCGCCGCGGAATCCGCCTTTACTCTGGAAATCGGCCAGCAGATGGAGCAGCGCTGCATCGCCGCCGCCAGACCGGCCTCCTTCACCGGCAGCATCTACTTTGATCAAAGCTACGACGGCCTGCGGGACGTGGACGAGCCCGGCGCGGCGGGGATCACCGTGACGCTGCAAAGCGTCGATGGGCCCCAGTCCTATTCCATGCAGACCGACGCCGACGGCATCTGCCGCCTGGACGCTCTGGTGCCCGGGGCGTACACCCTGCGGGTCACGCTGCCCGGTGACTGCATCCCCACCAAGGGGAACGACGCTCAGCTGACCGACGGCTTCTGGGTTTCCAAGCTGATGGTGGACAACGGCGAAGAGAAGCAGGACGAATACGGCATCCTGCGCTATGCCTCCGTGGGCGGCCACATCTGGAGCCTGGACGGAACCCTGAACGGCGCTGTGGGGCGCACGGTAAGCCTGTATCAGGAAGGCGCAGCGGAGCCCCTGGCCATCACCGTCAGCGATGAAAACGGCGCTTACGCCTTCCAGCAGCTGCTGCCCGGCCAGTATCGCGTCGCCTGCGATCTGCCCGACGAGCGCTACAATTACGCCCGGACGGTGGACGCCTCCCTGCGTCCCGCCTATCTGCCGGGCGCCGAGCCCGATATCCCCGTGGGCTTTGACGGCTACTTCCCCGTGGCCATGGGCGCGGACATGCAGGCCTGCGATATCGGCATCGGCGCGCTGGGCGAGCTGGGCGACACCGCCTGGCTGGACCTGAACGGCAACGGATTGCAGGACGGCGCGGAGCCCACCCTGCCCGGTATCGCCATCCGGCTGTACCAGTACGGCGCGCTGGCGGCGGAGACCGTCACCGACAGCATGGGCCGCTATCTGATCACCGACCTGTATCCCGGCTCCTACACCGTGCGGGTCACGGTGCCTGCCGAGCTGAAGGTGACGGTGATCCGCGCGGATTATCCCCTGGCCGCCAGCGTGCTCACCGAGGTGGACGCCCAGACCGCCCAGGCCATGAACATCACCGTACCCAGCGCGGGCCGCAACCTGAACTGCGATTTCGGCTTCGTGCTGCGGCAGGAGGGCGTTTATCCCGCCTCCCTGGAAAGCCTTAGCCAGATCGACTGGAGCTTCAACGGACAAAGGAAATAAAGACGATCATCATTCAGGACGCCTGGTCCCCCCAAGGGCAGGCGTCCTTTATTTATGAACAAAACGAAAACACCGGGCGGCGGCGGAATGTGATATAATGCCAACGAAAAACAGGAGAGGACAGAAAGCCATGGAGCGGCAGCCATTGATCAGCCGGGCAGAGGAATTCGTCCGCGGGATTTTTGCCCAGGACGCCAGCGGGCACGACGCCTGGCACACCTTTCGGGTGCGCAGTCTGGCCCTGCGGCTGGCCGAAACGGAGGGCGCGGACCCCTTGACGGTGGAATTGGCGGCCCTGCTCCACGACGTGGATGACCGCAAGCTCTCTCCCAAGACCCACGATACCCTGGGCAACGCGGTGGGCTTTCTGCGCAGCCAGGGCGTGGAGGAAGAGCGGATCTGGCAGATCTGCGCCATCATCCGGGCCTTGAGCTTTTCCTCCGGCCAGGTGCCAAACAGCCTGGAGGGCCAGGTGGTGCAGGATGCGGACCGGCTGGACGCCATCGGGGCCATCGGCATCGCCCGCACCTTCGCCTATGGCGGAGCCCACGGACGGGCCATCCATCTGCCCGAGGAGGCCGCCCGGCCCGATATGACCCGGGAGGAATACGCCGCCCGCTCCTCCACCGGCATCAATCATTTTTATGAAAAGCTGCTGCTGCTCAAGGACCTGATGAACACCGCCTCCGCCCGGCAGATGGCCGAGGCCCGGCATCAGTACATGCTGGATTTCCTGCGGGAATTCAGTGCCGAATGGGAAGGGCAAAGGTGAGGCCATGCATTTTGTGGACGCCAAATCCATCCTCTCCGCCCAAAACGGTATGAACGTGTACCGGGGCTGCGTGCACGGCTGCATCTACTGCGACAGCCGCAGCCGGTGCTACGGCTTCACCCACGCCTTTGAGGATATCGAGGTGAAACGCAACGCTCCGGAACTGCTGGAGCAGGCCCTCCTGCGCAAGAAAAGCAAATGCATGATCGGCACCGGCAGCATGTGCGATCCCTATATGCCCTGCGAAAAAGAGCTGCGCGTCACCCGGCGGTGCCTGGAGATCATTGACCGTCTGGGCTTTGGCGCGGCGGTGATCACCAAATCCGACCTGGTGCTGCGGGATATGGACCTGTTTGAAAGCATCCAGCGCAAGGCAAAATGCGTGGTGCAGATGACCCTGACCACGGCGGACGACGCTCTTTGCCGCATCCTGGAGCCCAACGTGTGCCCCACCAGCCGCCGGGCGGAGGTCCTCTATACCCTGCGGGACCACGGCATCCCCACGGTGGCATGGCTCAGCCCCTTCCTGCCCTTCATCAACGATACGGAGGAGAACCTGCGCTCCCTTTTGGATATCTGCATCAAAGCGCAGGTCCGGGGCGTGGTGTGCTTCGGCATCGGCGTGACGCTGCGGGAGGGTGACCGGGAATACTTTTACCAGGCGCTGGACAGGCATTTTCCCGGGCTCAAAAAGAGATACTGCGATACCTACGGCAACGCCTACGAGGTGCCCAGCCCCCACAATGACCGCCTGATGGGGATATTGCGGGACACCTGCGAAGCCCGGGGAATTCTGTGGAAGCCCCGGGACGTGTTCGATTACCTGCGGGAATTGCCGAAAAAAGAGGACTATGAACAGCTGAGTTTGTTTGATTGAAAAGGAAGGATCCCCATGACCAAGTATATTTTCGTCACCGGCGGCGTGGTCTCCGGGCTGGGCAAGGGCATCACGGCAGCCTCCCTGGGCAGGCTGCTCAAAAACCGCGGGCTGCGCGTGGCCGCCCAGAAGCTGGACCCCTATATCAATGTGGACCCGGGCACCATGAGCCCCATCCAGCACGGCGAGGTCTATGTGACCGAGGACGGCGCGGAAACCGACCTGGACCTGGGCCACTATGAGCGCTTCATCGACGAGGATCTGAACAAATACAGCAACCTGACCACGGGCAAGGTGTACAGCCGCGTCCTGAGCCGGGAGCGCCGGGGCGAATATCTGGGCAGCACGGTGCAGGTGATCCCCCACATCACGGACGAGATCAAGCGGTTCATCTATGCCGTGGGTCAGAAAACCGACGCCGACGTGGTGATCACAGAGATCGGCGGCACCACCGGCGATATCGAAAGCCAGCCCTTCCTGGAGGCCATCCGGCAGGTGGGCCATGAGGCGGGGCCGGGCAACACCCTGTACATCCACGTGCCCCTGGTGCCCTACTTGAAGGCCAGCGGCGAGCACAAGTCGAAGCCCACCCAGCATTCCGTCAAGGAATTGCAGGGCATGGGCATCACCCCGGATATCATCGTGCTGCGCTCGGACGAGCCCATCACCGACGCCTCCATTTTCAGCAAGATCGCCCATTTCTGCAATGTGGAGCCCGATTGCGTCATTGAAAACCTGACCTTGCCCATCCTATACGAAGCCCCCCTGATGCTGGAAAAGGCCCATTTTTCCGACATCGTATGCCGCAAGCTGCAGCTCAGCGCGCCGCCCGCGGACATGGCCGAATGGCAGGCCATGGTGGAGCGGGTCAAGCATCCGGCGGGCACGGTGCGCATCGCCATGGTGGGCAAATATATGCAGCTCCACGACGCCTATCTGTCCGTGGCCGAGGCCCTGCACCACGCGGGCTACGCCCTGGGACGGCGGGTGGAGATCGACTGGGTGGACAGCGAGACCGTCACCGAAGCCAACGCCGAGGAAAAGCTGGGCGGCGCGGACGGCATCCTGGTGCCCGGCGGCTTTGGGGATCGGGGCACCCGGGGCATGATCGCCGCGGCCCAATACGCCCGGGTAAACAAAAAGCCCTACCTGGGCATCTGCCTGGGCATGCAGATCGCGGTGATCGAGTATGCCCGCCATGTGGCAGGCTGGGAGGATGCAAACAGCCGGGAGTTTTCGCCGGTGACAGCCCATCCCGTGGTGGACTTCATGCCTGACCAGAACGACGCCATCGACAAGGGCGGCACCCTGCGCCTGGGCGCGTATCCCTGCGTCATCGGGAAAGGCACCATGATGGAAAAATGCTACGGCTCCCGGCAGATCAGCGAGCGGCATCGGCACCGGTACGAGATCAACAATGTATTTCGGGATGAGCTGGCCCGGGCCGGACTGATATTCAGCGGCCTGTCCCCCGACGGACGGCTGGTGGAGACCGTCGAAATCGCCGATCACCCGTTCTTTGTGGGCGTGCAGTATCATCCTGAATTCAAGAGCCGTCCCAACAAGCCCCATCCGCTGTTCCTGGGGCTGATCAGGGCGAGCATGTAAACGAAAAAAGACCGCTGAGGAATCCCCTCAACGGTCTTTTTTGATGAACAGCCGGGCAACTCTTCGCAGCCCTCGGGGCAATTTGACGCACACCACCCGGATCGCCATGGGCGCACCTCCCGTCATTTTTGCAGCAGGAGCACGCCCACGAAGATCAGCGCCGCGCCGATGAGCGCCATCCAGGCCCACAGGGGCACGCACAGCACGATGAGTAGCACGCCCGCCGCGATGAGCACGATGCCCACGGCGCGGGCGAGGGTGCTGCCTTTGGCGGGATACTTGGCCTGATAGACATGGGTTTCCGGCGGACAGCGCATGGGCGTTCCCTCCTTGTGTTTTACCTTATGCCCCATCCTATGCGGTTATGCCGGGATGCGATACAGGGCGCAGGCGTTGCGGAAGGTGATTTCGGCCAGCTCCTCCGGGGGCACGCCGTGGATCTCCGCCTGTTTTTCCAGCACATAGCGCACGTTGGCGGGCTCGTTGCGCCGTCCGCGCAGGGGCACCGGGGCCAGGTAGGGGCTGTCCGTCTCGATGAGCAGCCGATCCAGTGGCACCGCCTGGGAGGCGAACACCGGCCCGGCGGCGTTCTTGAAGGTGATGGGCCCGGCAAAGGAAATATAGAAGCCCATTTTGAGGTACTCCCGCACCATCTCCGCGCTGGCGGAGCAGCAATGGATGACCCCGGCAGGCAGGCGGCTGCGGCTGCGCAGGATGTCGAACATATCCCCATGGGCGTCCCGGATATGGAAAATGACGGGCATATCGGTATCGCAGGCCAGATCCAGCTGCTCCTGCACGACCCTTTTCTGCACGTCCCGGGGAGACAGATCATAATAGTAATCCAGGCCGATCTCCCCCAGGGCCATCACCTTGGGATGGGCCAGCAGGGTTTTCAGCTGATCCAGGTAATCCGCCGGCGCGTCCTTGGCCTCGTGGGGATGGACGCCCGCGGCAGCATAGATGAAAGGATACTGCTCCGCCAGGGCGACGCAGCGGCGGGAGGAGGGCAGATCGCTGCCCACGCAGACGCACCTTTCCACGCCGCCCTCCCGCAGACGGGCGATGGTCTCGGCCCGGTCCTCGTTGAACTTTTCGTCGTCCAAATGGCAATGGGAATCAAACAGCTTCACGGTTTTCTCCTTCAGCCCATAGCGGCAATAAGATTTTTATAGAAATCCACCGCGCCGGGCAGGCAATCATATTCGATGTTCTCGTTCAGGCCGTGCATGCCCTTCATCTGCTCCGGCCCATAGATAACGGGGGCGAAGCGCACCACGTTGGGGCAGATCTTTTGATAGAAGCGGGCGTCGGTGGCCCCGGTCATGACGTAGGGGCTGCCCGCACAGCCGGGGAAGGTCTGGGCGATGACCCGCTGCACGGTCCGGAAGGCCTCGCCATGGATGTCCGTGGCCGGGGTGTAATCGTTGGCGGCGTGCACTTCCATTCCCAGCTGGTATTTATCCGCCAGCTTTTTGACGATGGCCAGGCTTTCCTCCATGCCCTGATGGGGAATGAAACGCATGTTGGCGCTGACGGTGGCCCGGGCGGGCATGACGTTGCATGCGTCGGAGCCGCTCTGCATGGTAAAGGCCATGGTGGTGCGGATCATGGCCCCGGCCTGGGCGCTGATCATGGGCAGCACCTGCAGCAGGATGGGCCGAAACAGCCACAGGTTGCCGAACACCATCTTGAGCGGGAAGGAGGCGTAGGGAGCCAGGGTGGCGAACATGGCCGCCACCTCCGGCGGCATTTTGCGCTTGAACACACGATGGGTTTCGACATAATGGACGAAGGCCGCCAGCCGGGCAATGGGCGAATGGGCCTTGGGCGCGCTGGCATGACCGCCGTTGGAGGCAGCGGTAAAAGTCACGTCCGCCTTGCCCTTTTCAAAGACGCCCACCATGGCGAAATTGCCGGGAATGCCGCCGATGGGCTCGTTGATGATGCCGCCGCCCTCGTCGCACACCAGCCAGGGCCGCACGCCCCGGCGCTCCAGCTCCGCCACCAGCTTGGGACAGCCGTCCCCCGCCCATTCCTCGGTGCAGGAGGAGGACAGATACACGTCGCAGGGCGGCACATAACCCTGCCGCAACAGCTCCTCCACCGCCTGGAAAAAGGCCATCACCAAGCACTTGGTATCCGACGTGCCCCGGCCCCACACCTTGCCCTCGGCGATATCGCCGGAAAATGGTCCGTGCAGCCAGTCGCCGTCCACGGGCACCACATCCTGATGGCTCATGAGCACCAGGGGCTTATCGGAGGATTGGCCCTTCCAATAATAGAGCAGGTTGCCGTCGATCTCGGTTTTCTCCAGCTGCTGATGCACCAGGGGAAACAGCTCCTCCAGGAGCCGATGGAAGCCCAAAAACTTTTCTCGCTGGTCGGTGTTGGGGACGGAAACGGTCTCATACTGCACCATACGGGAGAGCTTTTCCGCATAGGCCAGGGCCCGCTTTTCATCCGGCGCGGGCGTATAGGTGGATTTTTTGCTGGGGATCAGCAGGGCGCGGATCACGGCGGCCAGCAGGAGCGCCAGAATCAGCCCCACCAGGCACAGCAGGATCATATGCCCGCCCCCTTTTGTTTGCGGTAGGCCAGGTAGCTGAGCCCGATGGCCAGCGCGCCGCTGGGAATGATCATAAAGCTGGTGGAGGATGTGAGCGAGGGCACCAGAATGAACAGGAGCACCATCACCGTCAGCGGGGCCAGGGAAAGCAGGGGCGCTTTGCGGTAATACTTATAGGCCATGGCCCCAAACAGGGCGGGCACCACATTGCCGAAGGCCGGGGCCAGCACCGGGCTTTGCAGCACAGGCTGCAGGGGCAGGAGGAGCAGCACGCCCAGGGCCAGCACCAGGATGGTCACCAGGGAGGAGGTGGCGATGGACAGGGTGGAGATCACCTCGTTCTCCGCCGTGCCGGACTTGGCGTCCACCAGCTCCTTGGCGTTCATGGCGCAGGGGATCTTCATATTGATCAGATTGCCGGTGATAAAGGCCAGATAGCTGCCGCCCGCCCCCAGCATGGGCGTATAAACCAGGAATTCCACCACGCTGGACACCGTCCACACCAGACCCACAGAGAGGAAGCCCCGGGCCACCGCGCCCAGATCGGGCATGGCTCCCAGCAGCGCGCCGATGGCGAAGGGCGCGCCCACCAGCAGGATCAGCGTGATCACGGAGACCAGACGGCCCAGGCGATGGGTGGTTTTCATATAGGAATCATATGCTTTTTTATCCATGGTGCCCTCCTCAGTGCCCGATCAGCACCGCCGCCAGCATGCCGCACAGCATGCTGCCCGCGATGGAGAAGTTATCCAGCCAGGCCATGCCCTTCTTTTCGGAAAAATAGATGAAGGCCGCCATGACCAGGGCGGACACCGCCACCACGGCCAGGGGCGTCCAGCTGCCCGCGAAGGAAAAGAGACCGCTGCCCGAGATATAGCCGCCCACGTAGCTGCCGATATAGGCGCTGACCATGCCGATAAACATGGCCGCCATGGCCCGGTCCCCGAAGCCGCCGGACTTTTTGCCCTCCGCCGGGCCTCCCTTTTGCAGCCGGGCCAGATAGCGGCGGTTGAACAGGGTGGAGAGGATCATGCCCCACATGATGCAGATGCTCATGAGCAGGGCAATGGTGGAAAAGGCCTGCAGGGTCATTTGCCCATCCCCCAGGCTGATGCCCAGCTGCTCCGCCGCGGCGTCCGCCACCTGGGTCTCATAGTGCAGCGCGCCGATGACGGAAAGCCGCAGCCAGGGCCAGGGAACGCCCAGGCTGCCGCTGAGGGCCAATACGCCCAGCAATATGCCCACGCTGGGCAGCACCGAAAAAGTGGCGCTGGCGGTGATGGCCCGCTTCATGCGGGTGGTATCCATGCCCAGGGCCTTGCCCATGCGCCAGGCGCGGATCATAAAAACCACGCAGACGACAGCAATGAACGCCACGATGGCGCCGCAGATCAGGTACATGCCGCCGCTGTTGAGGCTTTGCAATACGGTCATCTTATGTGCCTCCTTTTACAGCTCCGCCACGGCTTCCACTTCCACCAGGGCGTCCTTGGGCAGCGCGCCCACCTCCACGCAGCTGCGGGCGGGCTTATTGGGGAAATACTGGGCGTAAACGGCGTTGAAGGCCGCGAAATCGGACATATGCTTCAAAAAGCAGGTGGTTTTGATCACTTTATCGGTACCGGTTCCGGCGGCCTCCAGCACGGCCTGGAGATTGCGCAGGGCCTGATGGGTCTGCTCCTCGACGGTCTGGGCGTCGATGCTGCCGGTGGCGGGATCGATGGCGATCTGGCCGGAGGTGAACAGGAGGCCGTTGACAGCCATGGCCTGGGAATAGGGGCCGATGGCGGCGGGGGCTTTGTCGGTATGGATAATACGCATATATTTTCCTCCTTTTGCAGAACGGCATGACCTGCGTCATGCCGTCTTGATATTCTGTCTTTTTGCCGCCCGCAGCGCGATGCGGACCACGATGGGGCGGTTATAGCGCTGCATGATGACGAAAACCAGATCAAAGGCCGCTGCCAGCACCGAGGTGACGATGAACACCGCCGCCTCCCCGAACCACAGGGAAAAGAGGACGGGCACGAAGCTGAACAGCACGTTGGTTTCGTGCACCAGCTCGGACTGGCACATGGCCTGGGCGATCTCATGCCAGGAATGCTTGGCGGGATCGAAGGCTTCCGGCGCGTAGGTGGGCATTTTGCTTTTCCAGCGCCGCACCCCGAGGACGTCGTAGAGCCTCGGCTCCCAGGCCCGGGGCTGATACCAGCGCCTGGTATAATCCGCCCGGTTGCCCATCACGGCGTCAAAGACCGCGCCGATGATCAGCCGGACCCACAGATGATAGGCGATGGTGCCAAAGGTAATCGCCAGGGGCAGCAGGGGCAGCCCGGCCCGGTACAGCAGCGTAAAGGCCACGGCGGCAAGCAACGCCGCCGCCGCGAGGCCTTTCAGTTTTTTCGCCATCAGCCCACTTCGCTGCCGGGAGCGATATCGCCGTCCACGGTCAGCACCCGCAGGTATTCGCTGCCGTCTTCCTTTTTCTCCACGGCGGAAAGGATCATGCCGTTGCTCTCGATGCCCATCATCTTGCGGGGCGGCAGATTGGCGATAATCACAAGGTTCCTGCCCAGCAGCTGTTCGGGCTCATAGAACTTATGGATGCCGCTGAGGATGACCCGGCGCTCGCCGTTGCCCAGATCCAGCTCGAACTTCAAGAGCTTATCGGATTTCTTCACGGCCTCGCAGGACAGCACCTTGGCCACCCGCAGCTTGCAGCGGAAGAACTCGTCGATGCTGACGCAGCCCTCGGGGATCTCCACCTTTTTGGGCTCCTTCTTTTCTTCCTTCTTGGGCGCGGGCTCGGGCTTCTTCTCTTCCTTCTTAGGAGCCAGGGCTTCCAGCTCCTTCTTCACGTCCAGGCGCGGGAAGAGGGCCTCGCCCTTGCACACCTTGGTGCCCGCGGGCAGCCTGCCGAAGGAATCCAGGCTTTCCCAGGTCATGAGCATGGGATCGGTGACGCCCAGCTGCTCAAAGATGCGGGCGGGGGTATGAGGCATCACCGGGCCGATGAGCACGGCCACGAAGCGGATGCACTCGGCCAGGGTCAGCAGCACGTTGCCCAGGCGGCCCTGCTTTTCGGGATCGCGGCCCAGCACCCAGGGCTGGGTGGCGTCGATGTACTTGTTGCACTCGCCGATGACCTTCCAGATCTCCACCAGGGCCTGGGAGAACTGCAGCTTGTTCATCTGCTCCTCCACCAGCTTGGGCAGGGCGGCGCAGTGTTCATGCAGGGGGGCGTCCAGCTCCTTGTCCACGGCGCTTTCGTCCCAGGCCGGCACCAGGCCGTCGAAGTACTTTTCGATCATGGCCACGGTGCGAGAAACCAGGTTGCCCAGGTCGTTGGCCAGGTCGGCGTTGGCGCGGGTGAGGAAGGACTCGTTGGTATAGTTGCCGTCGGCGCCGAAGGGCATCTCGCGCATGAGGTAATAGCGCAGGCTGTCCACACCGTAGCGCTCCACGATGGGGCCGGGATAGACCACGTTGCCCTTGGATTTGCTCATCTTGTCCGCGCCGAACAGCAGCCAGCCGTGGCCGAACACCTGCTTGGGCAGGGGCAGGCCCAGGGCATGCAGCATGATGGGCCAATAGATGGTGTGGAAGCGCACGATTTCCTTGCCCACCAGGTGCACGTCGGCAGGCCAATATTTCTGGAACAGTTCATCGTGATCGGTGCCGTAGCCCAGGGCGGTGATGTAGTTGGACAGGGCGTCGATCCACACGTAGACCACATGCTTGTCGTCAAAATCCACGGGCACGCCCCACTTGAAGCTGGTGCGGCTGACGCACAGATCCTGCAGGCCGGGCCGCAGGAAGTTGGTCAGCATCTCGTTGGCGCGGCTGGCGGGCTGGATAAAATCGGGATGGGTCTCGATATAATCGATGAGCCAATCCTGATATTTGCTCATGCGGAAGAAATAGCTTTCCTCCTTCATGGGCTGGCAGGGGCGGCCGCAGTCCGGGCACACCTTTTCGCCGTCCTTGTCCACCAGCTGGGTGGGGGTCCAGAAACTCTCGCAGGGGGTGCAGTACATGCCCTCGTATTCGCTCTTGTAGATATCGCCCTGATCGTAGAACTGCTTGAAGATCTTCTGGACGATCTTCATATGGCGCTCCTCGGTGGTGCGGATGAAATCGTCGTTTTCGATATCCATCAGTTTCCACAGGGCCTTGGTTTCCACGGCGATCATATCCACGTATTCCTGGGGGGTCACGCCGGCCTCCTGGGCCTTCTTTTCGATCTTCTGGCCGTGCTCGTCCAGGCCTGTGAGGAAATAAGTATCATAGCCCTGCATCTTCTTGAAGCGGGTCATGGTATCGGCGGCCACGGTGGTATAGGTGTGGCCGATGTGCATGTTGCCGCTGGGATAGTAGATGGGGGTGGTGATGTAATAGGTCTTTTTGTCCGGCATAGGTTTTCCTCCAATATGTATTGTAAGTTATTCTGAACGCTGATTGTAGGTGTTCTCCACGCCCCGCAGCTGGCGAATGACCGAGCGCACATACACCACCAGGGCGGTATAGGCCGCGCCCACGCCCACCCACAGGAAGGTTGTATGGGGCTGGAAGGCGAGGTTTTCAAACTTGTCCGCAAAGAAGCTGAGGAACAGCCCCAGGCACAGGCAGGTCTGGGCAAATTTGCCCACGAAGAGCGAATGCACCACGATGCGGCGGTTATAGAGCAGGATACCGCCCAGCAGCATGACGAATTCCTTGAGGGCCAAGAGGGCCAGGGGCTCCCAGCGGATGATGCCCCGCAGCAAGAGCGTTGCCATGACGGACAGGGTCATGAGCTTGTCCGCCAGGGGGTCCATCAATTTGCCGAAATCCGTGATCTGGTTGTACTTGCGGGCCAGGAAGCCATCCAGCATATCGGTGCAGGCGGCCAGCACAAAGACGCCCAAAGCCCAGTAATTCAGCCTGTAGCCCATCATCAATACCCAATAGACGGGCACCATGGCCAGACGGAACATGGTCAGCACATTGGGAACGGTCCAGATACGCTTGCGGTCCGACATCGTAAAAGCTCCTTTTTTCGTTTGAGGCAAAAGCCTACGTATACATTATATCACAATATGTTTTTCAATGTAAATGCATCCCGGTGGTGTAAATGGGCGAAATTTTCCACACATTCCCCATAATAGAGCATACTGGACAAACGATCCCGCTGATTCAGGGACGCCAGCAGCCCCCGCAGGGCATGGGACACGGCGTCGGTGTCGGCGTGATTGACCCACAGCTGGATCCAGGCACAGGCTCCCTCCCAGCGCAGAGACAATTGCTCCGCCCCTTCCAAGGCGTCCTGCCACCGGCCTACCGCCACGTCCCCGGCAGCCCGGGTCAGGGTCGCCTGGCAGGCATGCACCAGGCGGTGGGTATAGTATTCGCACCCGCCGCCCACGGCGGCCACCAGGATCAAAATGACCACGGCCACGATCAGGCTGCGCTTCATGGCTTCACCCCCGGATACGCCGCCCGATGGGCGGTTTCGCCTTCACCGGCGCACTGCCAGAAAAGCATTCCCGCGCTGTCCAGCACACAGAGCAGCACGGGCTTTTTCGCCTTCATGAAATCATCCAGCTGCTGCCGGGTGATCCCCACCTGCTTCAGCTCCTTTGCCCGGTATTCCCCATCGGAGATCAGCACGTGGGGCAAATCCTCCTCCGGAGCATTGATCTGCATGGCTTTCAGCGTCACGGGCCGCTCGCCGCCCCGGGGAAAGACGCTGAGCACGCCGTTGGTCTCCAGCACCGCCGTTTCCACGTCGGCGATGTTCAGGATCCCCGCCGCCCGCACCACCTCCATCAGATCGGACACGGGCATGCACACCTGGCGCAATTCTTCATATTGGATATTCCCCTCCCGGATCAGTACCCGGGCGCTGCCGTTGAGCAGGCGGCGGAAAGCCGGGCTTTTCATGCCCAGCAGGCCAAAGAGACTGTGCATCAGCACCAGGGCAGACACCGGCACGAGGCCGTAGAGCAGCGGCGTTTCCGCCCCGCTCATGGGCTCCGCCACCAGGTCGGCGATCAATATGGCCGCCACCAGCTCATAAGGCTGGAGCTGGCCGATCTGCCGCTTGCCCATGACGCGCACGGCGAAGATGGAGAAGCTGTATAAAAGGATGGCGCGAATAAAAATGGTCAGCAAAGCAAAATCCCTCCCGGGGGTATTATGCGCAAAATATTTTGCTTTCATCGACCGTCAAAACAGCTTATGGGCGCGTCTATATGAGTGAAAGGAGACGTAAATAATGAAACACTTATTCAAATGCTTGATGCTGATCCTTGCGCTGGCGCTGGTCTGCCCGGCTTCCGCCGAGCCGATCACGATGATCGGGAAAGCTTATATTTCCGAGGGAATTTCCTTTACCCTGGACGAAGCGGCATATCGGAATCGACGGCTGCTCGTTACAGGCACGATACGCGCAATCAATGGGCGGGATGTGCTGGTTCCGCTCAGCCTGTCCAGTGATCTGGACGGGTTGGACAGCGATCAAATCACATCGGCCCTGGTTAAGGAGGCCCGCAAAAACAGAGGCAGGCTCCTGTCCGCCCACTGCCTGCCCAAAAGCATCGCCGCAGATGACGGCGTGATGAAGCGGCCCATCTCCACCCGCTATTATGACACGCTCAACCCGGATGGCTCCGTCACCTTCACCTTTGAAATTGAAAGCGACTGCTCGATAAGCGCGGTGGAAATGAATGTGGGCGTGGTGGAGATGGACAATGCCGGGAAGGCCAGGACCATGAAATTCACGCAATGGACGGTGCGCTTCACCGATATGATTTCTGATTAGAAGAATACACAAAACCAGATATTCCACAGAGCGCCCTCATCCGACCTCGCTGCGCTCGGCCACCTTCCCCCGCTGCGGCAGGGGAAGGCTCTTATCGTCTGCCTTTTCCAACAATCAAGCAAAATGTGCGCTATAAAAGCCTTCCCCCGCCGCAGCGGGGGAAGGTGGCCGACCAACGGGAGGTCGGATGAGGGCTTATATGTGTATTTTTCTTATGCCGCGAACTGGCTGTTGTACAGCTTGGCGTAGAAGCCGTCTTTTTTGAGCAGCTCCTCGTGGCTGCCCTGCTCCACGATATGGCCGTCCCGCATGACCAGGATGACGTCGGCCTCCCGGATGGTGCTGAGGCGATGGGCCACGATGAAGGTGGTGCGGCCCTGCATCATCTGGGCGAAGGCCTTCTGGATGCGGATCTCTGTGCGGGTATCGATGAAGGAGGTGGCCTCGTCCAAGATCAGCATAGGCGGCAGGCACAGCATGATGCGGGCGATGCACAATAGCTGCTTCTGGCCCTGGGAGAGCTGGCCGCCGTCCTCGCCGATAACGGTATCGTAGCCTTGGGGCAGGCGCTTGATGAAGCCGTGGGCGTGGGCGGCCTTGCAGGCGGCGACGATCTCCTCCTGGGTGGCGTCCGGCTTGCCCAGGGTCAGGTTTTCCCGCACGGTACCGGCTTTGAGCCAGGTCTCCTGCAGCACCATGCCATAGTTGGCCCGCAGGCTCCGGCGGGTGATCTGCCGGATGTCCGTGCCCTCCACGCTGATCGCACCTTTATCCACATCATAGAAGCGCATCAGCAGATTGATGAGGGTGGTTTTGCCGCAGCCGGTGGGGCCCACGATGGCGATGCGCTGTCCGGGCCGCACATGCAGGTTCAGGCTTTCGATCAAGGGCTTATCGGGAGTATAAGAGAAAAAGGTATCCTGAATATCCACCCGGCCCTGCACGTCCGTCAATATCCGGGCGTCGGGGGCGTCGGGGATCTGGGGTTTTTCCGCGATGAGCCTGAAGATGCGGGAAGCGCAGGCCAGGGCGTTCTGCAATTCCGTCACCACGCCGCTGATCTCATTAAAGGGCTTGGTGTACTGATTGGCATAGGACAAAAGGGCCGACAGGCTGCCCACGGTGAAGGGAGCCGCCGTGCCCGCCGTGGCCACGCACACCAGCGCGCCGGACAGGGCCACCCCCGCGTAGACCACATTGTTGACAAAGCGGGTGCAGGGGTTGGTGAGGGAGGAATAGAAAATGGCCTGCAGGGAGCATTTTTCCAGGCGCCCGTTGATCTCGTCGAACTTCTCCAGGCTCTTTTCCTCCTGGCCAAAGGCCTTGACCACCTTTTGATTGCCCAGCATTTCATCGATGAAGGCCGTCTGTTCGCCCCGGGTCTCGCTTTGCTGGCGGAAATAGCTGTACGTATGGGTGGCGATGAACCGGGCCACCAGGAAGCTGAGAGGCGTGAGCAGCACCACCACCGCGGCGATGCCGGGGCGAATGGACACCATGAAGCCCAGGGTGCCCAGGATGGTGACAACGCCGGTGAACAGCTGGGTGAAGCCCAGCAGCAATCCGTCGGCAAACTGATCCACGTCGGCGATGACCCGGCTGACGATGCCGCCCACGGGCTGGCTGTCGATATAGGACAAGGGCAGGATCTGCAATTGCCGGAAGGCCTGATCCCGCACGTCCCGCACCACCTGGAAGGTAATTTTATTGTTGATGGAGTTGACCATCCACTGCACCGCGCCTGTGGCGGCCACGATGACGCCGATCTTATACAGCAGCGAAACGATGCCGGTCAGGGCCACCTGGCCTGGGCCGACGATCTGATCGATGGCCTGGCCGATGAGCACGGGCACGTAGAGGGTCAGGGCCACGGTGACGGCGGAAAGGAGGATGGACAGAGCCACCAGGGGCCAATAGGGTTTCAAATAGACCAGCACTTTTTTCAGGGTGCCGCGCTCGGCCCTTTGCTTGGGCTTGCTCATTCCGCCGCCTCCTTTCTGAACTGGGAATCATAGATTTCCTTGTATACCGGACATTCCGCCAACAATTGATCATGGGTTCCGATGCCTGCCACGTGGCCGTCGTCCAGCACCACGATCTGGTCGGCGTGCTGGATGGAGCTGGTGCGCTGGGACACCAGGAAAACGGTGGGATGATAGCTGAGCTCCCGCAGAGCCTTTCGCAGGGCCGCGTCGGTGGCGAAATCCAGGGCGGAGGAGCTATCGTCCAATATCAGGATATCGGGCTTTCTCACCAGGGCCCGGGCGATGGTGAGGCGCTGGCGCTGGCCGCCGGACAGATTGCGGCCCGCCTGCTCGATCCGGGCGTCCAGGCCGCCCTTGGCCTCCACCACGTCGGCAGCCTGGGCGGCGTTCACCGCCTCCAGAAGCTCGGCGTCTGTGGCGTTTTCATTGCCCCATTGCAGGTTTTCCCGGATGGTGCCCATGAAGAGCACGGCCTTTTGCGGCACCACGCCGATGCGGCGGCGCAAAGCCTCCGGCTCCAGGGAGCGCACGTCCTGACCGTCCACCAGCACCTGGCCCTCCGTGGCCTCATAGAACCGCGGGATCAGATTGACCAGGGTACTTTTGCCGCTGCCCGTGCCGCCGATAACGCCCACCACTTCCCCGGGGCGCACCGCCAGATTGACGCCGGTAAGGCTCTCCTCGCCGCCGCCCGCGTAGCGGATGCCCGCGCCCTTCATCTGCACCCGGTATTGGGGATCGCCGGCGGGCTGATCCTTTTTCACTTCTTCGCCCGCGGGCAGGTCCAGCACGCCCTGGATGCGCTTGAGGCTGGCCAGGGACTTGGTGATGGTGATGATCAGATTGGCCAGCTTGATGAGCTCCACCAGGATCTGGGACATGTAGTTATACAGGGCCACCACCGCGCCCTGGGTGATGATGCCCGCCTCCACCCGCAGCGCGCCGGTGTGGATCAGGCACAGGATGGCCACGTTGATGATCACGTAGGTCACGGGATTCATGAGGGCGGAAATGCGGCCCACGTGCTTCTGCATGACGGTGAGGGCCTCGTTTTTCTGTTCAAAGGCGTCGATCTCCGCGTCCTCCTTGCCAAAGGCCCGCAGCACGCGCACACCGGTGAGGTTTTCCCGGGTGGCGCCCAATACCTTGTCCAGCAGGCCCTGCACCTTTTTGTACAGGGGCATGGTGACCAGCATGATGCCAAACACCACCAGGGACAGGGCCGGGATGGCCGCCGCGAACCACAGGGCCGCGCGGCTGTCGATGGTGAAGGCCATGATCATGGCCCCGAATACCACGAAGGGCGAGCGCAGCAGCAGGCGCAGGGCCAGGTTTAAGCCGGTCTGCACCTGGTTCATATCCGAGGTCATGCGGGTGATCAGGGTGGAGATGCCCACCTGATCCAGGGTTTGATAGGAAAAGCCCTGGAGGTGGCGGTACAGCACATGGCGCAGGCGGGTGACGAAGCCCACAGAGGCCTTGGCGGCGAAATACTGGGCGGTGACGGAGCATAGCAGCCCCACCAGTCCCAGGGCCACCAGCACCAGGCACATGCGCAGGATATAGCCCTTGTCCCCCGAACCGATGCCCGTATCGATGATGGCGGCCACCACCAGGGGCACGATGAGCTCAAAGGTGGCCTCCAGGAGCTTGAACAGCGGCCCCAGGACGCTTTCCTTGCGATAATCCTTCAAATAGACAAACAGTTTTTTCATGCAGCCCCTCCAAGGTCGCTTGACATTTGTACCCGGTAAGCATATCATAAAAAACGAAATATGTAAATTAAGGGAGGCATTTCATTTGATGATGAAAAGCGCGAAAAAACACACGGTTCATTGGCTGATCCTGGCGGCGCTGGGCATCTTTTTGATCATCGGCCACAACCTGGCCCTGAATATCGTCACCAAGATCATCGCCGTGGCCCTGATCCTCACCGCCGCCGGCGGCGTGGCGGGCTGGTGGAAAACCAAGTCCCGCAAGATGGAGGATATCGCCAGCCTGATCGGCAGCGCGGTGTTCTGCCTGATCGGCATCTGGATCTTGCTCAATACCAACGCCTTTATCACCCTGATCAACGTGGTGCTGGGCCTCTTGATCGCCGTATCCAGCGGTCTGGGCCTCTACCGCGCCTGGAAATCGGGCCTGAAGCTCTCCATGATCCTCTCCGCCGTGGGCGTCGTCCTGGGCCTGATCATCGCCTGCAACAACGCGGCCACCACCTGGATGACGGTGGCCGAGGGCATCGGCCTTTTGTACGCCGGGGTGACAGGCTTCCTGGCGGAACGATGATCCAGCCATGAAAAAAAGGCAATCCGCGCTGACGCGGGTTGCCTTTTTTTACAGCATCACGGGGCTGTTGCGCAGGGCACCGTCCCGGATATGCTCTCCGATATCGTAGGCGTAGGGCTCCAGATAATCGTCCCGGCGGGCGGAAAGGCCCTGATCCCGGAGCGCGGCGGCGATCCTTGCGGCAATGCCTTCGATCAGGGGCATGCTGTGCTCATCCACCGGAGCTTGCAGCAGGGCCGTTAGCTCGATCTCCATGGCTCCCAGGATGGGCAGCTCCCTCATCCCCCGGAACAGCCATTTATAGTAGGGAGCGTAAGCGCCGTTCAGCAGATATACTGCCTGGGCGGCGTTTTTGCAAAAGTCCGCCCGGGCCACCGCCGCCGCGGCCACCTCCCCATGGCGGAGGCAGCGGACATAGTTATACTGGCCCAGCTGCGCCATATGAAAGACGCAGGAACCCAGCTTTTTGAGGCGCACGTCCTCCGGGCGGTTCAGCAGCGCCTGACGGACGCGGGTAAATTCGCCCAGGGGATCGTCGAACACCTGGCCGTTGGTGGCCTCCGCCAGGTAAAAATCCGGGATGGCCAGCCATTCCTCGTTGATTTCGGGCACATGATCGCCGATATAGAAGCCGTAAAACTGGCTGATGGTGTGCACGCCCTTGAAATCCGAGCCGAAGAGGCTCTTGTTTTCCATGCGCACGCCGTCAAATTCCCGGGGCAATTTGCCATACGCCCGGAACAGGCGGAAACCGAAGGCCCGTTCGTCCGCCTCCGTCAGCCACAGGCAAAAGCCGGGCTCAAAATCGTGATCCCGGGAAAAATCATCGTCAAAGCCGAAGCACTCCGACCCGTGGCCGCACAGGCCAACCGCGATGCGATCCCGCACGTCGGCAAAGTCCTTTTCCAGCATGGGTTTGCCATAGGCTTCATAATAGGCCCGGGCCAGTTCAAGTCCCTTCATAAATCTCCTTCGCCACCTCCCGCAGGGCCTGGGCGGCCTCGGGCCGCTGAAAATATTCAAAGGACGGCGCGCACTTGCGCAGAATATAGGCATAGTTGCCGTCCCGGGGCTGGCAGGGAGAATTGATGTATTCCCAGGCCTCATCCAGCAGCTTTTCCACCTGATCGGTGGCGGTGTCGTCCCGATCGTAGGTCAGATGGGCCAGCATCACCAGGGAGATGGCGATTTCGCCGTCATGGCGGCCCTCCTTTTGCAATATCTCCACCGCTTGACGCCAATGGGCCTCGGCCTCGTCATAGCGCTTCAGGGCGTTCAGGGCCGCGGCCTTGTTGTTGAGCAGGGCGGCGTACTCGTAGGTTTCCGTGCCGCCGTTTTGCTCATAGCACCGGGCGGCCTTTTCATAGAGGTCCAGGCTTTCCTTCTCCTGGCCGAAAAAGTTCATGGTGGTGGCGGCGTTGATATACACCGTGGCCCCGGAAAGCTGATTTTGCAAACCCAATTTGTCCACCAGGGCCAGGCATTCTTCCATGGCGGCCAGGGCCTTGCCCTTTTTCTGAGTGCGGCGATAGAAGCCCACGGCCTCGTTGAGCACGCTGAGCAGGCCGCGGTCATCCTGCAATGCGCGGGCCTCCTGCTCCCAGGCCGCCAGGGTCTCCCGGGCGGCGCGCAGGTCGTTACGGTCAAAGCAGGAATCCAGCCTTGCGATAAAGCGGGATACTTGGATGGAATCACTCATTTTTGCATGCCTCCGGCCATCATTAGGGCACATCCAGAAAGCGCGGCTTTTTTATCTTTTTTTCGTCAGGTCCCGCCGCACCCGGGCAAAAAAGCTGATGCGGGGCAGGGCGTCCTCCTCCCCTGCCAGGCAATCCGCCCGGCCCAGGAGGATGAACAGCGGGTAATACAGAGGATCGGTGTGGAAAATCTCCACCGTGCCCATGAACAGGAACACCATCAGCAGGATAGCCGCCGTTTTGACCGCGGGGCTGCGGCGATGGCGCAGGGCCTCGCGGCTGGTCCAGGCCGTCATGCCGATAAAGGGGATCAGCGCCAGCAGGCCGCCGTGGAACAATAGCTCCAGCATCTGGTTATGGGTGTGGTTGAGGGGCGTTTCGGGCGTGGAATGGAACAGCTCCCGCATGTAGGAAAGGGGCAGATAGCCCACGCCGGTGACGGGATAGCGCCGGATCACGTCCACTGCCTCGACCCACACGTCGGAGCGATAATTGAGGGTCATATCCTTGTGCAGGACCTGCTGGATCAGCCCGGTGAACAGCTCTTGAATATGGAAGAAATGGAGCCCCACGAACAGCAGGGCAGAAATGCCCAGCATGGTGATGGGCAAAGCGTAGCGCGGCAGGGCCCGGCGGCCAAAGAAGGCCACCAGGACCAGCAGCAGGGCATAGCCCAGGATCGCCGTGCCGCCCCGCTGCAGGGCCACCGTAGCCGTGACCACCGCGAACACCAGCAGTGTGCGCAGGGTGTAGCGGCCCTCCTCCCGCTGGGCGCGGATCATCTCAAAGGCCAGGGCCGGGAAGGCCAGACGGTAATAGAACACGCGGTTGCCGATGACCCACTCGGGCACGAACAGCGGGTTGGGGTCCGGACCGTTGAGGCCCCAGGGGATCAGGATGCGCACCGGCAGATTGGCCAAGAGCCAGGTGAGCAGCGCCAGGGAGAAGGCCTCCATCGTGGCCGCCCGTTCCCTTTGCAATCCCATATTCAACAGCAGACACAGGGCCAGCCCCGCCGCCCAATTGATCCAATAGCCCGTGGCCCCGTGATAGATCAGGGTCATGGCGATGAGCACCGCGTGCATGGCCAGCAAACACCAGAGGACCGGGGATTTTTGCCGCAGGCTGCCCCGGAAAAAACGCCAAAGATAGATGAAGACCACCACGGCGCACAGGGCCCACAGCAGGATGCGCAGGCCGTAAAACGCCTGCCAGCCCGCCGCCCGGGCCAGGGCCTCGTCGGCTTTTTTAAGGTCGTTGGCCCGCACGGCCAGGAACACGAAAAACAATGCGAAAATGGGCTGGGACAGCAGCCTGTCCAGGCCCCGATCCATCCGGTTCATACAGTCTCCTTTATTTGCCCACGCAGAATTGAGAAAACACGCTGTCCAGCAGCTTTTCATCCACCCGCTCGCCGGTGATGCCGCCCAGCAGCTCCAGGGCCCCTTGCAGATCGATGGCGGCCAGGTCCAGGGGCAGGCCGCCCTCCAGTGCCTCCGCCGCCTCCAGCAGCTTGTCCGCCGCCTGACGGGCCAAACGCATATGCCGGGCGCTGGTCAGGGGCAATTCTCCGGCCAGGTGGGCTTTGTCAGCGATCAAGGCGCGCAGAGCGTCCATGCCCTCGCCGGTTTTGGCGGAGACCCGCAGAACGTCCGGCAGCTGGAAGGCCATGCCCTGATCGCATTTGTTAAGCAGCACGGCCCGGGGCAGGTTTTCGGTATCGCGCAGCAGGGCTTCATCCTCAGGCGTCAGGGGCGCAGAGCCGTCCAGTACCAGCAGAGTCAGATCGGCGTTTTGCATGGCCCGGCGAGCCCGCTCCACGCCGATGGCCTCCACGGTCTCGGCCTGCTCCCGGATGCCGGCGGTATCGCTGAGGTTGATTTTCGCCCCGCCCAGGGTGACGCTGCCCCGCACCACGTCCCGGGTGGTGCCGGGGATATCGGTGACAATGGCCCGCTCCTCACAGAGCAACGCATTCAGAATGGAGCTTTTGCCCACGTTGGGCCTGCCGCAGAGCACCACGTCGAAGCCCGTTTCCAGCACCCGTGCGGCCCGCTCGTCGCAGGCGGCGCTGAGCTTTTCCGCCAAGGCCCGGGCCTGGCGGGCGGTATCCCCCGCGGCCTCCTCCTCGCTGATCTCCTCAGGATAATCCAGGGCGGCGGCCACCCCGGCGGCCAGGGCCGTGACCTGGGCCTGCATACCGTGCACAAAGCTGCTGACGCCGCCGGTGAGCTGGCGCAGGGCCGCCCGGGCGGATTGCTCGCCCTGGGCCGAGATGAGCCGCATGACGGCCTCGGCCCGGCTGAGATCCACCCGGCCATTGAGGAAGGCCCGGCGGGTGAATTCCCCCGGCTCCGCGGGCCGGACGCCCAAAGTATACAGCGCGTTCAGCGCCTGCCGCGCCACCTGCTCGCCGCCGTGGATGTGGAATTCCGCCACGTCCTCCCGGGTATAGGAGCGCGGGGCCAGCATGAGCACGGCCATGCATTCGTCGATGAGGACGCGGTTTTCATCATAGAGATGGCCGTAGAGCAAGCGATGGGATTCCACCGTCTGTTTTCCGGCGGGC
Organism: uncultured Eubacteriales bacterium; assembly: GCA_902781945.1. Taxonomy (GTDB): domain Bacteria; phylum Bacillota; class Clostridia; order Christensenellales; family Aristaeellaceae; genus SFMI01. The sequence continues at coordinate 78,635 of CACZLE010000004.1, forward strand.
ACAAAAAGCGCGTCAAAACAAGTGCGCGCAGCTTCACCGCTGACGCGCACAATGGCGATGCCGCCCTGCCCCGGCGGGGTGGCAAGCGCCGCGATGGTATCATTTTCGTAGATCGACAGCATATTACAAAAGTCCCTGATAGGCTTTTTCGGCGTCGGCCCGGGGCGCGCGCTCCACCTGGGGCGCGGGCTGCGGCTCCGACAGATAGTTGGGATGATAGACCCGGCGGTCCAGGGACCAGATCTTTTCGCTGAAGGCTCCGGCGGGGGTGCGGCGCAGGATGCCGTTCATCTCGTTCATCCGGGCGTCCACCAGGTCGATCCAGTGCAGCATTTCGGCCTCCGGGAACATGGGCGGGCGGGGGCTGCCAAATTCGGCCTCGCCGTGATGGCTGATGACCATGTGCTCCAGGAGCAGCACGTATTCCTCGTCTTCGGGGATCTCCGCCCGGCGGGCGGCCTCCCGCACCTGGGTAACGCCCCGCACCAGATGGCCCAGCAGCAGGCCTTCGGTGGTGTAATCGTTCACGTTGCCCGCCTCGTCGGACTTCATTTCCCGAATCTTGCTGAGATCGTGCACGATGACCCCGGCATAGAGCAGCTCGGCGTCCAGCCAGGGATAGACAGGCAGCACGGACTTGGCCAGCCGCAGCATGCTGCTGGTGTGATGCAACAGGCCGCTGCGCTCGGCGTGATGCAGCCGCTGGGCGGCGGGATAATAGATCAGCTTGTCTCCGGCCAGATCCAGCATGCCCCGCACCAGCTTTTGCAGCACGGTGTTGCGCATGGCGTCCACGGTGTCGGTGATTTCCTTCAGCATATCCTCCGCAGGATAGGGGGCGCAGGGCACCAGGAAGCTGAGGTCGTATTCCCCTTCCTCGGCCTCCCGCACCTTGTTGACCCGCAGCTGCAAGCGTCCGTTGTATTCCGTCACCAGGGCGCGCACCTTCACCACGCCGCCCACCTTGGGAGGCGTAACGGTGCCGTCCCACATTTTGGCGTTCATATCCCCCGTGCGGTCGCACAGGGTCATATCCAGATATTTGCTGCCGTTGGAGGAAGCCCGCTGCTCGCTGGTGCGCACCAGCAGGAACCCCTCGAATTTCAGGTCTTTTTCAAAGGCCGCCACGGCGATTTGATCCATGTTTTATCTCCCATTCCGGAAGGCTCACGCGCCCGTGTCCTCCACATACATATCTTCAAACAGGGTATATTCGCTCAGCCAGTTGAGCTTGATGGTGTCCAGGGGGCCGTTTCTCTGCTTGGCCACGATGACCTCAGCGGTGTTGGTCTCGGTGCTGCTCTGGTCGTAATAGGCCTCCCGGTGCAGGAACATGACCACGTCGGCGTCCTGCTCGATGGAGCCGGAATCGCGCAGGTCGGAAAGCATGGGCCGCTTGACCGTGCGCTGGGTGTTGGCGCGGCTCAGCTGGGCGCAGGCCAGGATGGGGATCTTGAGCTCCAGGGCGATGCTCTTCAAGCGCCGGCTGATCTCGCTGACCTCCTGCTGGCGGTTTTCGGACTTGGTATCCGCGCCCATCAGCTGCAAATAGTCCACGATCACCAGGTCCAAGCCCTTTTCCAGCATGACCCGGCGCACCCGGGAGCGCATCTGCAGGGGCGTCAGGCCCGCGGTATCGTCGATGTAGATTTTTTCATTGGACAGGGGATTGACGGTCTGGGCCAGCTTGATCCATTCCTTGTCCCGCAGGGTGCCGCTGCGCACATGCTGCATATCCACCCGGGCGTCGCCGCAGAGCAGACGCATGGCGATCTGCTCCCGGGGCATTTCCAGGCTGAAAATGGCCACGCCAAAGCCCTTGCGGGCGGCGGCGGCGGCAATATTCAGGGCGATACTGGTTTTGCCCATGCTGGGACGCGCGCCCATGAGGATGAGTTCGCCCCCGTGCATGCCGGTGAGCACCTTGTCCAGTTGGCTGAAGCCCGTGGTGACGCCCGCCACGCGCCCTTGCAGCTTGGCCAGTTCCTCGATCTGGGAATAGGTGGTATAGAGTACCTCCCGGATGTGGATCAGCTGCTCGCCGCCGGTGCGGCGCATGACGATATCAAAAATGGCTTTTTCCGCGGCGCTCAGGATATCGCGCAATTCCATCTGCTGGGCATAGCAATTGCGGCTGATGACGCTGGAGGCGGTGATCAGCTGACGCAGCGTGGACTTTTCCAGCACGATGGAGATGTAATACTGCACGTTGGCCGTGGTGGGCACATACTGGATCAGCTCCACCAGATAGGAGGAGCCGCCGATGCCCGCCAAGGTGCCCCGGCGGGACAGCTCCGTATCCACGGTGATCAGGTCCACCGCGCGGCTCTCCTGGGCCAGATAGCGGATGGCCGCGTAGATGGCCTGGTGAGCAGGGGTATAAAAATCGTCCTCCTGCAGCATTTCCATGGCCATGGAGACGGCCCGGCCATCCTGCAAAAGCGCGCCCAGCACGCTGCGCTCCGCCTCGATGCTCTGGGGCGGGACGCCGGTGAACGCCGGCGCGACGGCGTTTGGCACTTCGCTCAAAGGTCAGGCCTCCTGAATGTTCTTGACCCGCAGGATCATTTTGCTGTTCACATTGGGATAGATGTGCAGGATCACTTCATAATCGCCCAGCTGGCGCACGGCGTCCTTGATCTCCACCTTGCGCTTGTCCAATTCCACCCCGTAGCCTTCCTTGATGGCGTCGGCCACCTCCTGGGAGGTGACGCTGCCGTACAGGCGGCCCTTGTCGCCGCACTTGGCCTTGAGGATGACCACCTTATTCTTGAGCTTGGCGGCCACTTCCTCGGCGGCGGCCCGGGCCTCGGCCTCGCGCTTGCGCTCGGCCTCCCGCTTGCGCTCCACCACCTTGATGGCGTTCTCCGTGGCCTCCATGGCCACCTTGCGGGGGAACAGGAAATTGCGTGCGTAGCCGTCGCTGACGTTGACGATATCGTCCTTTTTGCCGATGTCCTTCACGTCCTGAAGCAGAATGACCTTCATTGTTTATTCCTCCTCGTCACGGGGCCGCAGCGGAGGCCGCAGCCCGCGGGTATTTGATATCTGATCCACCACGCCCACCACCACCAGGGCGATCTGGACGAAGCGGAGCAGCAGGGAAAGGGCCACCATCAGGCCCCGCCAGGTCTTGCCCGCGCCCCGCTTGTGCTGGGAATAGTTGAACGCCGCCAGGCCCTGCACCCCGAAGCACAGGGTGAAAACCTGGGTCATGATGGCCCCCAGCATATACAGGGAGCCGCCGCTGCTCATGCGGGTAAGCAGAAAGCCCACGGCCAAAATGCCGATGCGCAGCCCCCAGGGGCGCGGGATATGCCATTCGCGCAGGGGCGGCATTTGCAGATCCGGGATCACCTGCAGGGGTTCGTCCCGCTTAAAGGCACGCTTTTGCGCCGCGGAGGCGCCCCAACGGATGCCCAGGCTCAGGCCCAGCAGGGCATTGAGGCCGCTGCCGGAAACCAGGGTGGAGGGCGTCAGCGCCTCCAGCATCTGGCCCACGTAGGAGCGGATCTGCAAAAGCAGCTCCTCCACCACCTCCGGGGACAAGGCATATCCGCCGGGAACGGTCACCACCGCGCCCGAGCGCATGCTCTCCGGCACCGCCAGCAGGCCCATGGACACCAGCGCATACAGGAAATCATCCCGGATGGACATCCCGTTGACCGCTTGGGCCGCCAGGCCGCCCGCCGCCAGATACAGGCTGTTGCCCGTCAGCGATTGCAGCAGCAGGTAGATGCACAGCTGCTCTGCCATGAGCAGGCCCGCCAGATAGCCGCAGGCCCGCCAGAAGGGCACGCGCTTCATGAGGCACAGCACAAAGGCCGCCGTGACCGGAGCCAGATACACAGCTCCAAAGCCCAGCAGCGTAACGCCGCCGCAATGGAAAAGCGCGGCCAGCATGGCGGCCAGACACAGTCCCATGGGCAAAAAGCCCGCGGTAAAGCCAATGATCATCAGGCAGGCCGGACCCACGGAAAGCAGGATCAGCGTCAGCGTCACCGCGGGAAACAGGCCGCCCAGGCTGAGCAGCGCCAATAGGCCCGCGCACAGCACGCAGGCCGTGATGGCCGCGCGCGCCGTGGTAAAGGTGGTCAGTCCCCGCCGCATAGCTTCCTCCCTGGCTCGATTCTGTATAGATTCCCTGTTTATTGTACGGCCCAAGCGGCATTTTGTCAATGTTTGGGTAGCCAAAATGACGGCGCTCTGCTATAATAAAACAATCAACACGCAAGGAGTGAGGCGCATGGGCATGAGAGGTATCCATACCTCCATCAACGACATTCGCAAAAAGGTATTCGCCGAGGTGGCGAGGCTTTCCTATAATTATCAGCCGGGGGATCTGTCCGAAATGGAAAACATCCCCTACCGCATCATCCCGGGCGAGGTGAGCACCTACCGGGAGAGCGTGTTTCTGGAGCGCGCCATCGTGAAGGAGCGCATGCGCCTGGCCATGGGATTGCCCCTGCGCGACGTGACCGAGCACGCGCCGGTCTCCACCGGGGCGGAGGAATGCGTGCATCCCGAAAAATATTACCAGCCGCCACTGGTGAACATCATCAAATTCGCCTGCCACAAATGTCCGGACAACCAGGTGCACATCACCGATCAATGTCAGGGCTGCCTGGCCCAGCCCTGCCGCCAGGTGTGTCCCCGGGAGGCCATCTACTTTGAAAAAGGGCAATGCCACATCGACCAGAGCAAGTGCATCAAGTGCGGCAAGTGCATGAGCGTATGCCAGTACGGCGTCATCCTACGCATGGAGCGCCCCTGCGCCGTGGCCTGCGGCATGAAGGCCATCCGCAGCGACGAATATGGCCGGGCGGAAATCGACCAGGAAAAATGCGTCAGCTGCGGCATGTGCCTGGCCAACTGCCCCTTCGGGGCCATCGCCGATAAGGCGCAGATCTTCCAGTGCATCCAGGCCATCCGCAGCGAGACCCCGGTGTACGCCGCCATCGCCCCGGCCATCGCCGGTCAGTTTGGCCGCGATCTGAGCCCGGAAAAGATGCGGGCGGCCTTCCGGGCCCTGGGCTTCAAGGACGTGGTGGAGGTGGCCATCGGCGCGGACCTGTGCACCCTGGAGGAAGCCAAGGACTTCCTCAGCGAGGTGCCGGAAAAGCTGCCCTTCATGGGCACCAGCTGCTGTCCCGCCTGGTCCGTGATGGCCAAGCGGGAGTTCCCCCAGCACGCGGACTGCATCAGCATGGCCCTGACCCCCATGGTGCTGACGGGCCGCCTGATCAAAAAGGAAAATCCCGGCTGTAAAGTGGCCTTCATCGGCCCCTGCGCCGCCAAGAAGCTGGAGGCCAGCCGCCGCACCATCCGCAGCGACGTGGACTTTGTGCTGACCTTTGAAGAGGTCATGGGTATGTTTGAGGCCAAGGGCGTGGATTTTACCACCCTGGAGGAAATGAAAGTGCCAAACAGCGCCAGCGCCGACGGACGGGGCTTCTCCGTCAGCGGCGGCGTGGCCGAGGCCGTGGTGAACTGCATCAAGGAGCTGGCTCCGGACCAGGAGATCCACGTGGAGCGGGCCGAGGGACTGAACGACTGCCGCAAGATGCTGATGCGCGCCAAGGCCGGCAAGCTCAACGGCTATCTGCTGGAGGGCATGGCCTGTCCCGGCGGCTGCATTGGCGGCGCGGGCACCGTGCAGCTGATCCCCAAGGCCGCCCAGGAAGTGGAAAAGATCAAAAAGATGTCCGGCAAGGCCCACGCTTACGAGAGCAAGTATCAGACCATTTTGCCGGAGCTGGAGGAGTAAGTAAAGGAGTACGCGCTTTCTAAAGAAAGCTGTGCAAAGACTTTTGGCGGGCGAACAGGCTTGGATTCACTATCCAACAGCTTCCGCCAGTATAGTCTATGGAATCGCCAAGAGCCGTGTGGGGCTATGAAAAAAGCCGATAGCTGTCTGATTCGAGCAAGCTCGATCAGCCATCTATCGGTCTTTTTCGGAATCGCTGCGCGATTCTCGGCCTGCTACGCATGCCGACCCCAGACTCACTTGGACTCATAGCCAAACATGGTTGCAACCACCGCTCCAGAAATGACGGCTTTAGCCGTCAATAACGCGCAGCGTTATAGCCGCATAAGCAAAAGTGACCGGATCGAGCTTGCTCGTTTCCGGTCCTCTTTTGTATTGCGGCGTATTTCTGGAGCACACGGCAAATCAAGCTCATTCAATCAACTGGCGGAAGCAACAAGCATCGACAGCCCAAGCAATATCGCCGATTAAAAGTCTTTGCACAGCTTTCTTTAGAAAGCGCGTACCCCTCTCCCCCGCTTACACAAGCCACGGGGTAACAAGCGCTCCCTTCCCGTCAAAGGTCAACTCCTCCGGGGCGTCCAGCGCGGCAAGGCCGGGATACTTGCCCGCCTGCACATCCTGATAATAGGCGGCGGACAGCATGATCTGGCCCACGTGGAGGCTGTTGGGAATGCGGATGATCCGGGGATTTTCTTTATCGATGCGGTTGCAAGTGCGCACGCAGAACTGGATAGCTTCCTTATCCGTGCTCAGCACGCAGGGCACCATGGCGGATTTGATCACCGTGCTGGTCATGCAGTTGGTATACATGGCGTCGGCGTCGATCTGGTCGAAGATGCGCCGGGTGATGGCGCTGGCCAGGCCGATGCCCAAGGAATTGCCGTGGCTCTCCGCCGTCAGATCCAGGAAGCAGGTGCGCTGCACCTGCACGCCGCCGGTGGCGTAGGGGGTAGAGAAGGTGCCGGTGATGTTGGGGTCCACGCCGGTGCCGCTGAAATTCTTGCCGATCCTGTCCACGATCAGCACGTCGCCGCTGCCCACCAGGATGGAGGGCATGTTGGCAAAGGCGATCTTGAGCAATTCCGGCTCCCGCTCCAGGATCTTTTCGGCGGGGATGGCCTCGAACATCAGGGTTTGGTCATAGGCGTTCTCCAGGCAGGGAATGGCAAAGAGGATCTTGCCCGTGTCCAGGGTGACCCTGGCCATGGTGGGGATATTGCGGGCGATATTGTCCATGCCGTCGGAGTGCACCTGCTCCGCGCCCTTCTGCTTGCCCAGGCCCACGGTCATCATTTTGCAGGGGCCGCTTTCCACCGGCCCGCGGAAGGCGTTGTGGGGCTTCAAGCGGCAGGACAGGATGACGCCGTCGGATTCAAAGGCGTTTTTGTCCATATACACGGGCTTGCCCAGCTCGCTGTGGCCCAGCAGCACGGTTTCCATGGAGGAGCGGATCTCGCAGCCCATGGCTTCTTCCGTGATGCCGTAGCCCGCCAGCAGCGCCTTCTGGCCCTCGGCGGTGGCCCCGCCGTGGCTGCCCATGGCGGGCACGATGAAGGGCGTGGCGCCCCGGGATCTGACATAGGCCGCCACGGAGCGGGTGATCTCATCCACGTTGCGGATGCCGCGGCTGCCCGCGGTGATGGCGATGCGCATGCCGGGCCGGACCCTCTCCCCCATGCCGCTGCGGTTGATCTCGTCAAAAATGGTCTTTTCAATATCCTCCCGGTCAATATGGGCATCCGGGAATCGCTGGGAAGCGTGGAACATCCGCGGCAGCGTCACATCCCGCAGCAGGCGCGAAACCGTGCCGTCATTGCGTATTTTCATGGGTTTCCCCCTCCTTTTTTATTGACTTATTTCCGTCTGCACGCACTCCGGCAGGCACAGGGTGATCCGGGTGCCCACGCCCTCCCGGGTGATCACATCGAAGGATGCGTTGTGGGCGTCGGCGATCCATTTGGCGATGGCCAGGCCCAGGCCGGTGCCGCCCTCCCGGGTGCGGGCCTTGTCCGAGCGGAAAAAGCGCTCAAAGATATGGGGCACGTCCTCGGGCCGCATGCCGATGCCGTTATCCTGCACGCACAGGCAGCTTTCGTTTTTGTCGTTGATGAAGGTTCTGAGGGTCACACGCTCCCCGGGGGCGGAATAGCGCATGGCGTTTTCCGTCAGGATGCGGGCGCACTGCTTGAGCATGCCCGCATCGCCCTTGGCGTAGACCGGCGCGGTTTCCTGCAAAAGGAATTCCCGTTCCGGGTCCACCATGCCCATCTCCTCACAGATCTCCCGGGCGATCTGGGTCAGGTCCACCCGCTGCATGTCCAGGTGCTGCCGCCCGCTGTCGCCCCGGCTGAGGAACAGCAGTTGCTCCACCAGCCGCTGCATGCCCTCCGCCTCCTTGCGGATGGCGGCGATGGCCTCGTCCCGCACGGTCTCGTCATTTTTGCCCCAGCGATCCAGCATGTCCGCATAGCCCCGGATCACGCTGATGGGGGTGCGCAGCTCGTGGCTGGCGTCGGATACGAACCGCGTCTGCTGGCGATAGGCCTCGTGGGTGCGGCGCAGCAGGCCGTTGATGGCCTGCTCGATGCCCTGCAGATCCCGGTCCCCGGTCTCGATGCGGGCGTTTTCCGTGCCCACCTCCAGTTGGGAGATGCTCTCCTCCAGATCGTGATATTTTCGGGTATCGAAGGTCTTATCCAGGGTTTGTGCCGTCTCAGCCATGCGCTTTAAGGGCGTCAGCAGCCGCTCGGCCTTGCGGCGGCCCGCCCCGTAATCGGAGAGGATCAGCAGGGCTTCCGCGCACAGCAAGGCCACAAACAGATGGCTGACCTGGCGAAAAAAGGCCCCGCCCGCCACGGTGTGGCTCTCACTCTGCTGAGGCGAGCGGAAGGTGTACTGCACCGTCTCCGGCCAGCGATACCATTTCGCCTCCTGATCAACGGCCACGCTGCGGCGCAGATTGGGCTGCCAGGCCACGCCCAGGGCTTCCTTCTCCTGATAATAGCACCAGCTGACGCAGGTAAGCGTGAGCACGAAAAGATTGACCCAAAACAGCACAAAAATCAGCCGCAGGGTAAAGCTGCGGTTGATGCGGGCGGCGGTGGAGGTCATGCGGCGGTATTCAGACATGGCTTTCCCCCGCTTTCATCACATAGCCCACCCCGCGGATGGTGTGCAGCGTCTTGACCCCGTGGGCCTCGTCGATCTTCTGCCGCAGATAGCGGATGTACACATCCACCACGTTGGTTTCGCCCATGTAATCATAGCCCCACACGGTGGAGAGCAGCGTCTCCCGGGACAAAACGATATCCGCGTTTTCCATCATATATTGCAGCAGCTGAAACTCCCGGCTGGTGAGGTTCACATTTTCGCCGTTCACCGTCACCGCGTGGCGCAGGGCGTCCAGCCGCACGGGACCCACGGTCAGCATCTCCTGGGGCGTCTGAGCCGCGGGCTGCTTGCGCAGGGCGGCCCGCAGGCGGGCCAGCAGCTCCTCGATGGCGAAGGGCTTGGTGATGTAATCGTCCGCCCCGGTATCCAGCCCCGTCACCTTGTCCATCACCGCGTCCCGGGCGGTGAGCAGGATCACCGGGGTCTGCTTTTCCTTGCGGAGACGGCGCAGCACCTCCAGGCCGTTGAGGGAGGGCAGCATGATATCCAGCAGGATCAGGTCAAAATTCTCATTCAGGGCCAGGTTCAGCCCTTCCCTGCCGTCATGGCACTTTTTGACCGCGTAGCCCTCGTGCTGGAGCTCCAGTTCCACAAAGCGGGCCAGGGATACTTCGTCCTCGACGATCAGGATAACAGGGGCACTCATGGGCGTTTCTCTCCTTTATAAACACGAAAAGGATGCCGGTTCTCCCGGCATCCGCTTTTTTGATCATTCCACCTTGTTTTCTTCGTCCTCGTCCACCACGATCTTGCATTCGCCGGGCTTGACCACATTGTCCACAAAGGTGCCGGCCTTGTCCATGGCGGTGTTGATGCTCTCGTCAATGCTCAGGCCCTTGACGGAGAAGCGATAGCCGAAGATCATGGCGGCCACCGCGGCGATCAGCATCCACCAGAACATGAAGATCAGGGCGATGACCACGGCGGTCAGGGGGAGGGAAACCTTGACTTCGCCTTTCTTGCTGATCTGCAGCGATACCGCGTTGCCCTTTTTGATCAGATTGCCCAGGCCCTTGAGCAGGGTGGCGAACAGGCCGTTTTCACGGTTTTTGCGCTTGGTTTCTTCCTGCTGGGGCTCCGCCTTTTCCTCCCTGGTGGTATAGGCGGCTTCCTCGATCTCGTGGAGCCTTCCTTCGCTCTCCAGCATCAGCAGGGCGTCCAGCAGATCCCAATCGCAGGCCTCCAGGGCCTCGTTGGCTTCCTCGTAGCTTACATTGGCCTTTTCCCGCAGCTTCTCTACCATTTCAAGATGATCCATTGTGTGAACCTCCCTGTCGTTTGTTTTCCCTTGGTACGAATGCAGTATAGCGCGGGAACATTAAACCGTCCTTTTGAAAAAATGAGAAAACCATTAGAAAAGGATAAGGTTTTTTATTTTCTCGGGGTGGCGGTGGGCTGGGCGATCACGCCCGGATCGTTGTACAGCTTATCCAGGGTCAGTTCGCCCGCGTAGCCGTCGGCTTTGAGCCCGTTGGCCTTCTGGAAGGCAATGACTGCCTTTTCGGTCTTGGGGCCGAAGAAGCCGTCCGCCTTGCCGGTGAGATAGCCCAGCTGGATCAGCCGCTCCTGCATCTGCCGCACCTCCTCGCCATGGCTGTTGACGTGCAGCAGGATGGGCGTGGGCGTAGGCACGGGCGTAGGCGTAGGTGTGGGTATCGGAGTGGGCGTGGGCACCGGCGTGGCGGTAGGCACGGGCGTGGGGGTGCGCAGCAGCTCATAGGGCACCGGCGTGGCCCCCGCGTCCAGGGTGGCCGTGCCCGTGACCAGCATCAGATAGACCAACATGGTTTTCAGCCAATCCATGGCGCGGCCTCCTTTGCGTCAAATGTCAATGAATTTGCGGAATTCCGGCAAGATGCCGATGCCGTCGGGATAATGGGCGGCAAACTGCGGCACCGCGTGGCTGGGGAAGCTGTTGCCCTCGATGAAGCGCGGGCCGTCCGCGGTGATGGCCACATCCCAGGCCACGAAGCGTACCTGGGGCACCTTGTGCATGGCGGTAAGACACATCTGCTTGGCTTCTTCAAAATAGGGAATGGTGAAGCCCACGATGGGCGTATCCGTCATGGGGTGCCGGTCAAACACGTTGCCCGCCTTGTCCGCGGCCACGGTAAGCAGCTTGCCGCTGTTCAGGTCCACCCGGGCCGCCATGCCGCCCTGATCCACGTTGTCCATCACCTTGCCGTTGCCGATGCGCAGGAAGGCATATACGATGCCCTCCTGCTTATCCCCAATCAAGGTGGCGATGCGCACGGTATTGACGGAGGTGGGACACAGGCGGGACATCTCGGGGTGCTGGATCAGCAGTTCCTCCAGCAGGCCCGCGCCCATCCCCTGCACTTTTTTCAGGAAGGCGTTCAGATCCTCCTCCCAGTCCTTTTTTTCAAATTTGACGATGCCCACGCCGCTGCTGCCCTCTAGGGGCTTGTAGAGGACATTGGGCAGATCGCTCAGAAAATCGGCCAGCGCTTCGGCGGTGAGGCTTTCGTCCACCTTGATCCATTTGCGGCCCACCTGATCGGCAAACAGGGTGTTGAAGGTGGTCTTATCGTCAAAATTGAACCAATACGCCTTGTCGTTCATGCGGCGCACGATGCTGTTGCTGATGCCCCGGGTGATGACGGTACGGCGCTGGGCGTCGTTCAGATTGTACATGGCGGCGATCTTATAATCCATGTAGCCCGCGTTGTATTTGAGGGCGCATTGCACCATGTCTTTCAGCAGCCAGGCCGTGCTTTTGCCGGTCTTTTTATGCAGCATCTTAGCGGTTTCCAGCATGCGGCCCCAGTCCATTTTCAGGGCGCGCTTGGCGGCGTAGGAGAGCTTGCTCATTTTATGCCTTTCTTCATTACACGTTGAAGCGGAACAGCGTGATATCGCCGTCCTGCATCACATAATCCTTGCCCTCGGAGCGGATCAGGCCCTTTTCGCGGCAGGCGTTCATGCTGCCCAGCTCCTTAAGGGTCTCAAAGGGCACGATCTCGGCCCGGATGAAGCCGCGCTCAAAGTCCGTGTGGATCTTGCCCGCGGCCTGGGGCGCCTTGGTACCCCGTTTAATCGTCCAGGCCCGGCATTCATCCGCGCCCGCCGTCAGGAAGCTGATGAGGCCCAGCAGATGATAGCAGGCGGTGATCAGGGCGTCCAGGCCGCTCTGTTTGATGCCCAGCTCGTCCAGGAACAGCTGCCGCTCGTCCGCCTCCATGCCCGCGATTTCTTCCTCAATGGCGGCGGAAATGGTGATGCACTCGGCCTTTTCCTCCGCGGCGATCTTTTTGACCGCCTGCACCATGGGATTGCTGTCGCTGTCCGCGATGGCATCCTCGGCGATATTGGCGGCATAGATCACGGGCTTCACGGTCAGCAGGAACCAGCCGTTCACGATCTCCCGCTCCTCGTCGCTGAGATCGCAGGTGCGGGCGGGCTTGCCGGATTCCAGGTGCTTGTACACCTTATCGGCCACCTCGGCCTCGGCGGCGTATTTCTTATCCCCTGTTTTGACCAGCTTGGCCGCCTTGTCCCGGCGCTTCTCTACCGTTTCCATATCGGCGAAGATCAATTCCAGGTTGATGGTCTCGATATCCCGGGCGGGGTCCACGCTGCCGTCCACATGGATGATGTTGTCGTCCTCAAAGCAGCGCACAACGTGCACGATGGCGTCGCACTCGCGGATATGGCTCAGGAATTTGTTGCCCAGGCCCTCGCCGTGGCTGGCGCCCTTCACCAGACCCGCGATATCCACAAATTCCACGCTGGCGGGCGTCACCTTTTTTGGGGCGTACATGTCTGCCAGCACATCCAGCCGGGGATCGGGCACAGCCACCACGCCGGAGTTTGGCTCGATGGTGCAGAAGGGGTAATTGGCCGCCTGGGCCCCCGCGTTGGTAATGGCGTTGAACAGCGTGCTTTTGCCCACGTTGGGCAGACCCACAACACCTAATTTCATGTTCTTTATCTCCTTGACCTGACGGTTCTTTTTCTTTTGCCGCCCGAATGCCGCATCGCAGACAGGCTTAAATCTTATTATAGCAGATAGGGCCGCATTTCACAACATTTTGTTCTCTTGAAAGAAAAGGAAAGAGCGCGCGACTGGAAATCGCGTCATCCTTTTTTGGTATTTTTGCGAAAAAGGATTGACTTTGTTTCATATTTGTGATAAGATATCTTTCGCTGATGCAAGAGAGCCTCGACCACTTTCCCAAATCAGCCGGTGATCACATCACGAATATGGAGAAGTCGCCTAGTTTGGTCGAGGGCGCGCGACTGGAAATCGCGTAACGGCCACAAACCGTTCGAGAGTTCAAATCTCTCCTTCTCCGCCATAGATATAGTGCGTATCGGAAACGATATGCACTATATTTAGTATAAAGTGTAATCGTGTAATGGTGTTCCGATTTGCCTAATCGCGCAATGTGATTTTACAAAAAATCGTGTAATGCCTATTGATTTTCCCATTACGATATGAGAAAATAAGGGGGAAATCTAAGGAATGTTTATGCGAAGGATGCGGTATCAGACTTTTAACAATAGGTTTGTTGATGATCTGGCACTTGCGGATGCAAGCGTTTTTTTCAGCGAAATAAATCTACTGCATGGATTTGTGTATCCACGTTTGAAATATTTGACTATTTCGGCAGATTGTATTATAATCTTGTCAACAATCATGCAGGAGAAGGTATGTATGGAAAACACCCATCTTGTCTCGGAAACTGTGTATCAGGAGATCAAAAAGCACATTCAGTACGGCGATTATCTGCCGGGATATCATCTGACGGAAAGCGAGCTGATGAAGAAGTACGGCGTCAGCAGGACCACCGTGCGGGAATCCCTGCGCCGTCTGCTGGAGGATGAAATCGTGGAGCAGACGCCCAACAAAGGTTTCACGGTGCGGCGGCTGTCCAAGGCGGATATGAGCGAATATTACTATGTGCTGGAGGCGCTGGAGGGGGCGGCTGCCAGTCTGGCTGCCAAGGTGCGCACGCCGGAGCAGATGGACAGCATGACGCATTTGCTCCAGGAGGATCGCGCGGCCATCGACGAGGGCAATCTGCGGCAGCACAGGCAGATCATTTTTGAGTTGCGTTTTTATATCGCTGATTGTGCGGGAAACAGGCATCTGAGTGATCTGATCAAAAAAGTCCATGTAATCATTTCAAACTGCTACGTCTCTTTGCCCACGACAGTGAGCATGGAAGCCTCTTATGCGGAGCATGAGCGCCTGGTGAAACAGATCCAGGCGGGCAATGCGGAACTGGCTGCCAGCGAAGTGAGAAAGATTCTTCGCTCCGCGGCGTCGATCATGTAATATTCAATCCTGATTGAAACCATACATAAACAGAAATTGGCAAGGGGAGAGAAGAAAACGAACGAAGGCGTTCCTTTTCGACGCCCGAAAAGGAACCGAAAAGGGCTGCGTTTAGAGCGTATGTAGGCTTATCCTATGCATGGTTTGCGACAGCGTTTGCGAAGGCTGTCCTGTCAGCGCTCCCGGGCCTATCGGCCTATGTCTGCTGCGCAGACGCACACTGCCGTGTGCCGGGAGCAGTTGGGTTCTCCTTATTTTCGCTCTGACCCTCACGCTTCGCGCTCGGGATGCTACGCAGATGACCCAACTTGCGAACGTAAAAGCTGCGTCCTGAGCGCGAAGCGTGAGCCGGAAGGCCCCGGATGTGACGCTCACAGGTTACTTGCCGACGCGCGAAGCGCAAGATGCGTAGCATCGCTTTAGCAGGCGCGTCTGACAAGTCCGTCCCTTCTCCCGAAGGCGAGGAAGGCAACGGAAATCGCTAAGCCAAGAAAAGTAAAGACTGCCCTTTCTGGTTCTCTTTCGGGCATCGAAAGAGAACGCTTTCGTCCGTATCCCTTCTTCGTCAAATTTCTGTTTTTCAGTATGTTGTTTAACCCGTGGAAAAATGAAAAAGGCGCGCCATCCGGCGTTCTACCGGATCGCGCACCTTTTTGTTTTGCGGGTTATTTGATCAGCCCATAGCTGCGGCGGACACGCTCGATCTGCGCGTCGTCGGGCTTGCGATATTTGCCTCTCCTGCTGGTCATCAGGCCGGATCTTTCGCGCAGGATGATGGCAGCCTCCGCCATCTTCATCAGCGCGCCGGTAACATCCAGCACAATGGCGCCGGTATCGCCCACCTGGCAGTAATGATTCTGTGTGGACAGGACGCTGAGCAGGCCGCAGCCCGGAATGATGACCTCCGCGCCTTCCCTGGCAGCCTGTTCGCACACGGCGCTGTAGGCCTTCATGGCGTCCTCGGGGTCAGACAGCGCCTTTGCCATGGTTTCCAGGGACATCAGGCAGCGCTCCACCTTCGCAAAGTTTTCCGCGCCGTATTCCTTGATCAGAGCGGCCAGCTTTTTGGTGGTGACCACTTCATCCGTGGTGACGATGCAGGCGGAACCCCCATACATCCGGGCCCAGGCGATGGCGTTTTCCGCAATGCTGACCACGGGGATATCCAGGGCTTCCCGGGCTTCCTGGAGGCAGGGATCGCTGAAGTAGCCGATGGCGATGCAGTCAAAGCCCTCCTCCTGGGCGCGGAAGAAGTTTTCCATCATGTCCCGGCTGTTCAGCATTTCAAAGTAGGACCATTGGGTTGCGTTGGGGGATGTTTCCACGCCGTGCATCTCCACCAGGAACTGATCGCCCAGGATCTTTTTGGCATGGGCCTCTACCGCTTCCTTGTAGCCGGGCAACAGATCGATCTTCGTGCTGCTCTGCCACCAGATTTTATATTGCTTCTTTTCCATTCCTCTGCGCTCCTCTCTATATTGTCATACAATAAATTAGGATGATAATATATAATAATACTGCAATATCGATATGTCAAGAGAAATATTTTTTTCTGAAGGCTATTGACATTGATCCGTGATAGACCTATAATTTGAATGTCGATATTGTACGACAATTAAATAATACAAAAAGGAGACGGAAACAATGAAAGAGATCAAAGGCAAGAACGCAGTCGTAACGGGTGCAGGCGGCGGCATTGGCCGTGCCATCGCATTGGAGCTGGCCAAGAACGGCGCAAATGTGTGCGTGGTGGATATTGAAGAAGACGTGGCCAAGAAGGTTGCGGAAGAGTGCGCCGCCTACGGCGTCAAGTCCTTTGGCCGCAAAGTGGACGTTTCCAAGCTGGAAGAGGTGCAGGCCCTGGCGGATGCTGCCTATGACACCTTCGGCTCCGTGGAGATCCTGGTGAACAACGCCGGCGTGACCCTGCGCCCCTTCCGCGCGCACTGGGATACCAGCATGAAGGACTGGAACTGGATTTTCAGCGTCAATTTCTTCGGCGTGCTCAACGGCCATCTGGCCTTCGTGCCCCGCATGATCAACACCCCCGGCGAAAAGCACATCGTCAATACCTCCTCCATGGCATCCATGTACGATATCGCGGGCCATGCCGCCTATTCCGCCACCAAAGCCGCTGTGGACGGCCTGTCCAACAGCGCGCGTGAAGAACTGAAGATCTTCGATATCGGCGTGTCCGTAATCCATCCCGGCACTGTGCGCACCCGCATCACCACCAGCAACCGTCTGCTGAGCGAAGAGCAGCGCAAGGCCCAGGACGAGGTGCGGCCCTGGAGCTATTATCTGAACAAGGGCGCGGAACAGCCCAAGGGCGCCGCCGGCGGCGTGGTGGCCGGTGAAGATCCCGATATCCCCATGGATCCCTACAACTATATCACCTGCAAATACGTGGGCCAGTTCGTGCTGGAAGGCATCCTCAAGAACAAGCCCCATATCATGACGCATCCCCTGCCCATGCCGCAGATCCTCAAGCGCTTCAACGGCATCCTGGAGGCCGTGCCTTCCTATACCGGCCTGAAGGACGACTGATCCGGCCACAGGAAAGGAGATTGTCCTATGAAACCGCAAGTTATGACGGCCCTGGGCCCCATTGCCGTGGAGGATATGGGCGTTACCTCCTCCCACGAGCATCTGCTGCTGGGCATGCCCGGCTGGGAATATGACGCCAGCTATACCTATGACCGGCGGGCGGTGGCGGACAAGTGCATCGCCCAGGTGAAGGAGGCCCAGAAGTACGGCCTGCAAACCCTGGTGGACGCCACGCCCATGGATCTGAGCCGCGATCCCGAACTGTACAAGATGGTGCAGGGCGAAACCGGGCTCAACGTGATCTGCGCCACCGGCCTGTACACCGAGCCCGAGGGCAACAGCGCCTTCTGGCGGCTGCTGGCCAAATACCGCGGCTATGACGAGGCCCTCAAACGGCTGACCAACGCTTACATGACCGACGTATCCAAGGGCATGCACGGCTCCGATGTGAAATGCGGCGTGCTGAAAATCGCCACCGGCAAGGGCGCCATTGCCCCCATCGAGGAGCTTTCCATCCATGCGGCCTGCCTGACGCAGAAGGAACTGGGCACGCCCATCATCTCCCATACCGCCGAGGCTTCCATGGGCCCCGCCACGGCCAGGATGCTGCTGGAAAAGGGCGCAGACCCCAAAAAGACCATGATCGGCCATATGTGCGATACCGACGAGCTGGACTGCGTGATCGAATGCCTCAAAATGGGCTTCTATGTGGGCCTGGATCGCTTTGGCCTCAATATGATCTTCACCGACGACAACAAGTGCGTCAACCTGGTCAAGCTGGTGCAGATGGGCTATGGCGACAGGATCCTGATCGGCCATGACGCCACCATCCACAATCACGTCATCGACCTGATCCCGGACGAGATCATGGCCACCATGACCAATTGGAACCTGTGCGGCCTGTTCAGGGCCTTCATTCCGCGCTTCAAGGAGCTGGGCCTGACCGACGCGCAGGTGAGCAAGCTGATGCTGGACAACCCGCAGCGCTTTTTCGCGGGGGCATAAGGGAGGCGGCGATATGAAGGAAAATCCCGCCCGCGCATGGATCACAGCCGTTGGCCGCTGGCTGCTGCTGTTTGCCGTCCCCGGCGCGCTGATCTCCACCCTGTCCCTGTATGTGGTGCCGGTAACGGAAAGCCTGGGGATCACCCGCGGACAGTTCTCGCTGATGTTCTCCATGTACAGCCTGGTCAGCGCCATCCTGTCCTTTTTCGCCTTCAAGATCCTCAAAAAGATCAGCCTGCGCCTGGCCATCCTCATTGGCGGCCTGTCCGGCGCTGTGGGCTGCCTGCTGTTCTCCCTGGCCAAGGATAACACCCTGTTCCTGGCGGGCGGCGTGTTCCTGGGCGTGGCGCTGGGCCTGTGCGGCCTGATGACGGTGCAGCTGGTGCTGTCCAACTGGTTCGCGCAGAAAACGGGCCTGATCATGAGCATCTCCGCATCCTTCACCGGCATTGGCATCCTGGTGATGAGCCCCATCATCGGGCGCATGATCTCCTCCCTGGGATGGGCGGCCTCCTTCCGCATCAGCGGCGTCGGCATTGCCGTCCTGGTCCTGTTGGTGGTGATCTTCATCATCCGCGATCATCCCAGCGACCTGGGCCTGCTGCCCTACGGCGTCAAGGCGGGTGAGACTGCGGCGGTGAAAAACGCCGCCCAGGCGGATGCCAGCGGCATGACGACTGCGGAAGCCCTGCGCACCGTCAAATTCTGGCTGATGATCCTGTGCCTGTTCATCCTGGGCTTCAACACCCAGGTCACCGTGAGCCAGCAATCCGCCATGATCATGGATAAAGGCTTTGCCCTGGAGACAGCGGCGGCCATCGTATCGGTTTATGCCATCTTCAATACCTTTACCAAGATCGCGGCCGGCGTGGGCATCGAGAAGTTTGGCTTCCGCACCGTGGCCATCGCCGCGGGTATTGTGCAGATCGCCGCGTTCCTGACCATGCTGCTGGGCAAGAGCCATACGCATATGGTGATCTATGCGGTGCTGTTCGGCGCCAGCTGCTGCGTCAGCGTCAACTACGGCATTCTGTCCGTGCCCATGCTGTTCGGCAAAAAGGAGATCAAGGGCTTGACCGGCTTTGGCAACTTTGCTTTCTACTGCGGCTGCCTGCTGGGCCCCGTGGTCAGCGGCCAGCTTTACGATCACCTGCATGACTACAACATTGCCATCTACATCATGATGGCGTTCATGGTGATCTACGCCCTGTCCACCCTGGTCAATCTGCGCAAGAGCAACGCATACGCAAACCATTGAACCTAAAACCTAAAAAGACAGCCCGTGTGCTTGTATGCGGGCTGTCTTTGCTTTTCAGAAATATAGTGTTTTCAATGCTTCCGGCATGGAACGGAACATCATTTCCACTACTGTCTCTGCCGGGGTAATGTTATCATGCATCAGCCATTCCTGGGTCATGCCGATGGTGCCGTAGCAATACAGCCGGATACTGAACCTTGTCTGGGCGTCCAGGGCATCCCCGGTTTTCTCCATGGCGATGTCCGTGTACCGCTTCACAAAGTAAGCGTGCATATAGGCCCACATGGGGCTTTGGGAGTTATCCTCAAAGGCACGCTTGAAAAAGATATAGTCCTGACGCATGCCGTTCATGGCTTTGGCGGCGGATTCCACGGACAGGACGTCCGTCTTCATCGTCTGCTGGCAGAAGATCCAGGCCATCAGGTCATATTTGTCTTTGAAGTGATAATAGAACGTGGGACGCTCGATTTCCGCTTCTTTGCAAATGTCCGTCACGAATATCTTTTCCAGCGGCTTCTTCACCAGGAGCCGCTTCATGGCGTCCGCGATCCACAGCTTTGTCCGTTCTGCCATCCATGTCCTTCTTTCTTACAGAATTGAAAATCTGTAATAATCTCTTTCACTATTATAATTCTGTATGTGGATTTTTGCAAGCAGGTGCCGTACAATATCTTCGCAAGGAGGAATGAAGCAATGGATTTTATGGAATTGGCAAAGAACCGGTACTCGGAGCGCTTTTTTGATCCCCGTCCCGTCGAGCAGGAAAAGCTGGACAAAATTCTGGAAGCAGGGCGGATCGTGCCCACGGCATGCAACTATCAACCCCAGCGTTTTTATGTGCTGCGCAGCCCGGAGGCGCTGGCAAAGGCAAAGCTTGTGACGCCCTTCCACTATAACGCGCCGCTGATGCTGCTGGTCTGCTATGACCTGAACACCGTCTGGAAGCAACCCGGTGATCGGATGTTCCGCAATTACAATTCCGGCGAGCAGGACGCCAGCATCGCCGCCACCACCATGATGTATGAGGCGGAGGAGCTGGGCATTCACAATGTGTGGCTTCGCGGCTTTGACGCCCGGACGGTGGCTGAGGTCTTTGAACTGCCGGAAAATATCATTCCCGTCATGATGTTCGCCATGGGCTATCCCTCTGAAAAAGCCAAGCCCAACGCCTTGCATTTCAGGCGCATGCCCATGGAAGCATTTGTGATGGAGCTGTAAGCAGGAGGACGCCATGCATTTTACCGGAACCGTATACAGAAACCCTTATTGGCCCACCTGGCCGCTCTTGGAAATCACCCAGGGCTGCACGCATAATCGATGCAAGTTCTGCACGATGTACAAGGATGTTCCCTTCAAAATGTCTCCCATGGAATGGATCGAGGAAGATTTGCAGGAGCTTGCCCAAACCGACCCGGACGCTGCCACCATTCAGCTGCTCTCCGCCAACCCGCTGGTGCTGCCCTATGACAAGCTGGCCCCGATTTTGAAAATGATCAACCGATATCTGCCGAAGATGGAATATATCTACCTGGCGGGCCGCGTGACCGACCTGAAAAACAAGACCGTGGAGGAATTGAAGAAGCTGAAAGACCTGGGCATGCGGGAAATCTCCCTGGGCGTGGAGAGCGGTGACGATTGGACGCTGGATCGCATCCATAAGGGCTACCACGCGTCGGATATTCTGGAGCAGTGCCACAAGCTGGATGAGGCGGGCATTGATTATTGGATGACCTTTTTAAACGGCGTAGCGGGCAGGTCCCACAGCAAGGAGCACTCCCTGCACTCCGCGCAGATTTTCAGTCAATGCAAACCCATGGTGGTGGGCACCGGCGGGCTGACGCTGTTCCCGGGCACCCCGCTGCTGGAGGAAGCGCGGCGCGGAGAATTCGATCCGCTGTCCGAACAGGAAATGCTGGAAGAGCTGAAGCTCTTCGTGGAGAATCTGACCTGCGATTGTTCTTTCATCACCCATCATACCGTATCCGGCGCGAACCTGACCGGGCCCAACTTCCTGAAGCGCAAAAGCAGGATCGTCGCCGCGCTGGAGGATGAAATCAAACACGGCGACATGGATTGGATGGCCGCGTTCCGCAGGAACAAGCGGACATTATAAAAAAGAGGCGGTGAGCAGAGGTATGACTGGAGAGATCATCACAACCAATCTTGGCAGGATTCGTGGCTTTGAGAAGGACGGATGCTCCGTATATCTCGGCATACCGTTTGCAAAGCCTCCTGTTGGAGAATATGCCTTCAAGCATCCGCCGCCGCCTGAGCCCTGGGAGGGCGTATTGGACGCAGCACACGGTTCCAGCAATCCGATCCAGGGAAAAGGCGGTTTCTATATTGGCAACAACAGCCAGGATTGTCTGTATCTGAATGTATTCGTGCCTCAAAACGCAGATACCCCTCTTCCTGTCATGGTACGCTTTTGAAAACAATACCCACCTGATCGTGTATACCGATTATACCGGCAACGACATCACCAAGTGCGCCATCCTGGCCAACGCCGATTCCATGCTGCTGCATCGGGTGGGCGCTTTCAGCGGGGATATGTTTTTTAATCCGGCTTATCCAACGTCGGTTCAATATGCGGCGGATATGCTGACATCCGAAATGGTGCTGCATACCCAGGAATATACGCTGACGGCAAAGGAAAAGCAAGTCATTCTGGATATCCGCTATTGGCTTTCCGATCCACAGGGCGGCAATGTGATCCATGGGAAGCAGCAAATTGAAGTGACCTGGGAGGAACAGGAAGTTTGAAACATTCAATTAACGGGCCGCCGGAAAGAAGGGAAAAGCAAACAGACCATCACAAGGATGGCCACACAAGTTAGTTCAGATCAGGCTGGAA
>CACZLE010000005.1 GCA_902781945.1 uncultured Eubacteriales bacterium
GATATTGTTTCATTAACAGCTACATTATACAGCAAAAAACGGAGAAGTTCGAGAGAACAACTCCGTTTTTTTTGTTGGGGCTTAGTGCAACAGCCCCAAATTCTCATCATTTTTTTTCAGCCATCACTGGGAAACCATTCTGCGTTTTTCTACGAAATTTGGCGCGCCTCGCTTTAAGAATAGAAGCCTGGTCAACGACAGTAAATCCATTTCTCCTTTTTGCGCCAACGACCGAATATACTTTGTTAACTATTACAGGTGATTCCTTTTTTAGAATTATACAATCTTCGGTCTCTACAATTTCGCCAGGGGGAGCAGTCCTCGTTTTCGCTGTTACCTTGATACCGTTAGCCATGAGGCTTCTCCGCACCATTTCGTTTATTTCTTCCTTGCTGTATTCTGGCATTTTCGTCACTCCTTTATGATGTCAACAATCGTGCCGTTATCAAGCCCATTTTTGATACAAACCTGAGTTTCTATGAACGGGAGATTGAATCGCCTTAGTTCATCTAATATATTTTGCGGCACACAAGATAAATATGCGTTGTTCCCGAGATAAAAATTGCCAATAACACAGCTCAGCTTAGAATACTCGAAAGCGAAATCAAAGAATGAACATCGTATCTGTTTTTTCTTAGAAATCTCTTCAAATTCTATATTCTTAAATGCTATGCTTTCATATTTTGAATATAAAGATATACATTTTCTATAACCACTTAGAGTCCGAAGATCAAGAATACTGTCCGGCGATATGTCGATGTCAAAAACAATGACCGCTGGATTTTTAACCCGAGTACCGAATTGAGAGCTTGGATTTGTTGTCCACCATTTTGCGAGATCTAAATCAGTATAAAAGTAAACACCATTGCCAAGCCAATGATTATTATTTGGTTTATATATAAACCCACCACTGCAGATCGCATCCGCACATGCCGCATCCGTTCCGTGATATAATCTCAACATACTTCACCCCAAAAGTCATTTGTACATATACATTCTATGATTTGAGGATCGAAATGTCAATACTGATTTATTGCTCTCTAACGTCCAGCTTCATAAACTGGCTATGCTCATTCGTCACAGCTCCATTCCCGCCGAGACCGTGATAGGCTTCATACATTCTCTCATAGCGCCGCGCTTCTTCCCGCGTGGCGTAATTTTTCGCCTTGCAGTTATCTGAAAGCCTACCCATACTATCGTCCAGCAGGGATAAAATCGCCTCCTTCATGGCGGCGTCCTCCTGCTTATTTTTCTTTACTTTATCAGATAGATGTTTTACCGCCGCAGAAAGTCCGGCAACAACAAGGCCGAATATGACTTCGACCCAGTATTTTACAATCCATTCCCACATTATTATCCCCTCCAAAAGTTATGCCAGAAACATCGCCTCCTTGTGTCCGGTATGGCGATTCATATAATCACCCGACAGATGATTCCTCGTCTGCCGGGTTTTCTTTTCCCGCCCCACGCGCACTAAAGTATTTCAGTATGCCTTTTTCGGCAACTGAATTTCCGCAATAGAAGCCAATAGCAACCATCATCGTATCGTCCGCGCCCTTTTGCAGATTCACAATCGCATCCGCTGCGGACGGCATATAAGCGATGGCTACAATGGAAAGCGCCCTGAATATAAACCAAGCGACTGCAACCGCCGTTGTCAGCCGCTTAGAAAACTGCACATATGTACTCGTTGGTTTCTGTGCCATGTTCATCAACCCGCAATCCCAAGAACCTTTTCAATAGCTGCTACGCGGGCCATTAAGGCCTCAAATTCGCTTCTGGACACGTCGTAAACTGGGGTGTGCAATGTGTTGTCCGCCGGCTCAGAGACGGTAGGAACGTCCGTTTGGGCCAAATACTGACGCATCATGAAGCCGGTTGTCGTCTTGTATGTGACGTTTGCCCATGTGCTATCGTAGTTGAAATTAACAGTCACACCGGAGCCAATCGATACCGCTTTTAATATGGAAGCGCTGGAGCTTGCTGATTTCCGCAGGTTAACCGTCTTGCCAGAATCAGCCATCACAATCGCGTAGTATGGGAATACCTCTGTGGGCTCATCCGCTTTGCCGTCAACCAGAGACCAGTCAGGACGTCCATATCCACCAATCTTGCTGTTGTTCAGCGCATAAGATTTCCGGCAAACGGATCCGCCGTTTGGGATAACGCTCTTTCCTGCGCTGGTATTTCCTTCAATGGTATATACGTTTTTGCTGTCAACGGCCTCCACAATGCCTGTATGACCGTAGCCGTTGCCATTTGATGCCTTGAAGAAAATCTGGTCTCCGGGCTGAGGTGACGTGAAGAACTGCTTTTTGTTTTTATAGTAGTTGGAAGCAGATGTGCAGCCAGCACCGCAATTCCCGCTGGATGGCTGGCATTGCAGTTTCAGCGCCATCTCTCTGCCAAACGCGGTAAAGTAACACCACGACACAAACACCGCGCACCATTCCACGCCCTGCGCGGGTGAGCAGGCATTTCTCGCGCTCGGCTATGCCTATGACCTCACGCGGCTCGCGACGGAAGGTTTGTTCTTCCTCAAGAACTACAACAACAAAGCCCCAAACCACCTGACCACTTTCCTGGACGATGTAATCGAGTATATCAGTTACATGAGCAACCGTTCTTCGGGTGCAGTTGGCATTCCAAACATCCTGATTTGGACTTACTACTTCTGGAAAAAGGATTGCGAGACAGGATTCGTCATCAAGGATCCCGATTATTATATCCGTCAGTGCTTCCAGAAGCTGATCTACCGCTTGAACCAGCCATTCATGCGCATCGATCAAACGGCGTTTGTTAACGTAAGTATCTTTGACCGCAATTATATCGAGTCCCTCTTTGGCGGCGTGCAATATCCGGACGGCTCCTATGTTATCGACCAGGTTGAAGAGTTGGTCGAGCATCAGAAGATTTTCATGGAGGTCGTTTCTGACATCCGCCAGGACAATATGTTTACCTTCCCAGTGCTGACTTACTCTTTGCTTAAACGCAAGGAGATACCGGACGATGAAGCAAAAGAAATGCTTCGCACCAAGCAATACAACGTGTTTGTCGATCAGGAGTTTGCCCGCTGGTGCTCTGATCACAACTGCACATGGAATGACAGCAACTTTTTTATGAGTGACGACGTTACGACTCTCAGCAACTGCTGCCGTCTGCTTTCCGACACAACAAAACTCAGCGGGTTTATCAATTCCATCGGCGGCACGGCGCTTTCTATTGGTTCCGTTAAGGTTAACACCATCAATCTCATGCGCATCGCCTACGAAACGCGCTGCGAGGAAGACGGCTATCTTGATCTGCTTCGCCGCCGCGCAACGCTTTGCTGCAAAACACTGGATACAGTACGCGGCATCATTCGCAGAAATGTGGAAAAAGGACTGCTTCCAAACTATCAGGACGGCGCGGTAGAGATGGACAAGCAATACTGCACGATCGGCATTTTGGGTTTGTACGAAGTGATCGAGGCCTTCGGCTATACGCAGCGCGACCTGTTTGGCAATGTGTATTATACCGAGGAAGGCGTGGCTTTCGCAGACAAAATTTTCCGGGTACTCAACGACGTCAAGGATCACTTTACAACTGATTACTCTTTCAACATTGAAAGCGTGCCTGCGGAACGCGCAGCCATCATTCTTTGCCAGAAGGATAATGCGTTGTTCGACAGAGGAGAAAAGTTCATCTATTCCAACCAGTGGATCCCGCTTTCTGAAAAATGCACCATCAAGGAAAAGCTGCGGCTCAGTGCAATCCTGGACGCCAAGTGCTCAGGAGGCAGCATTTCTCATATCAACCTGGAAAGCAACTTCCCCAACACCGATATGGCATGGGATATGCTTAATCAAATTGCGTTGTCCGGCGTGATTTACTTCGCATTTAACACGCGCATCAACGAGTGCGAAAACCATCATGGATTTGTCGGCACGAATGTTTGCCTGGTCTGCGGGAAGCCTGTTCATGATACTTTCCAACGTATCGTTGGTTACCTCGTTCCCACCCGCAGCTATTCCAAGGAACGCTTCAACGAGTTTACTACGCGCAAGTGGTATGAATACGCGGAGATGATGCGTGAATGAGGCTAAAAATATTCATGGATGAGGACTTTGTAAACTATAAAAAACCATCCATGTTTATTGGCACATGCTGGTGTGACTGGAAGTGCTGTCGAGACGCTGATAAGCGGATTGATATGTGCCAAAACTCCGAAATAGCAAAACTATGCGTTATGAATATACCTGATGATGTTATTTTTGAAAGGTATATCTCCAATCCAATCACCAGCTCTGTTGTAATTGGCGGCCTTGAACCGGTTCTTCAATTTGATGAAGTCTTACATCTGCTTTCTTATTTCAGAGAAAATGGCTGCGAAGATGATTTTGTCATATATACCGGGTACACAAAAGACGAAGTACAGGAGCAGATTTCGTCTCTTGCGGCATACAAAAATGTCATCGTTAAGTTCGGACGCTTTGTGCCTGGGGATATGCCACACTATGATGACATTCTTGGTGTTATGCTTGCCAACAAAGAGCAGCACGCAGAAAGGATTTCATAATGCCAGAAAAGCATCCAACCGAAACAGCCGTCATTTCTTTGGCAGAGGATAAAGAGCTTGTGCAAGAGATCCGTGCGGCCATCAAAGAAAACGACGGTTACTGCCCGTGCCGCCTTGAAAAGACACCGGATACAAAATGTATGTGTAAGGACTTTCGGGATCAGATTAACCGCGGCGAGCAGGGCGCGTGTCACTGTGGATTATATGTTTTTACAATCATACAGGAAGAATAATCTATGCATGAAGATTTAAAAATCATCAAAAACGGCTTTGACCAAATTGCTGCCGCAAAGGGCAAGGAAAAGGTCGCCGTCATCCAGCGCGTGTGCGCGGAGGATCATCGGGTTTCAGAATCCCTGATCCTCCTTTTACATCCACTTGTCAAGTTTGGGATCAAGGAAAAAAGCCTGAACAAAAAGGTTCGCGTTCAGGCCGACAAAAACTACATGTATCTGCTGGATGTTTGCCAGGATCTGGCCAGCAAGTATTCCATTACAAATCAGGATATCGCAAACGTGCAAAAGTATTTGTCTGCGCTGCTTATCCCAGAGCTGAAAGACTTTGCGCAGAAATACCTGACCAAATCGATCCGGCTTGGCGCAGACGCAGCAACGGTCAACAAGGCCTTTGGCAAAGAGGTCATTCCTTCGTTCCCATGCATGTTGGCAAAAAAATATATAGATTGCCAAAGCGCGTTGCAGGGGAAAGGCTTTACCGTCACAGAAAAACTAGACGGTATCCGGTGCCTTGCCATCATCAAATCAGATCAGGTCTTGCTGATTTCCAGGCAAGGTCAGTTGATTGACGGCCTT
The DNA here is from genome assembly GCA_902781945.1 of uncultured Eubacteriales bacterium. GTDB lineage: Bacteria > Bacillota > Clostridia > Christensenellales > Aristaeellaceae > SFMI01. The sequence goes on from CACZLE010000005.1 coordinate 5,371, forward strand.
GTTGAAATTGAACGGGAGCTTTCATACCTGCGCAAGCGTACTGACGGCGATTTCGTGCTGGATGGAGAATTGCTTGTGTCGGATCGTGAAGGCTTCCCAAGCAAAGACCAATATAAAAACACCATTATGATCGTCCGAAAGGATGGCAGAAAAGAGGGCATTACTTATAATGTCTTCGATTTTCTCCCACTTTACGAGTACGAACGCCGCGTCGGAAAGCTGCCATACTGGAGCCGCAGAAATTATCTCCATCAGATCGTGCAGCGTACGATATTTGTCAAGCCGCTTCCTATTCTGTACACAGGCAAAGACGTATCCGTAATTGACGAGCTACTTGCGGCACAGCGCCGTATGAACCACGAAGGCATAATGATCAACCTCAACAACTCCACCTATAAATTCGGGCGCACAGACGTGCTTCTGAAGTACAAGGTCATGCAGGACGTCGATTTGGAAATTATCGACATGCAGGAGGGAAACGGGAAATACGCAGGCAGCCTCGGTGCGCTTATTGTCGATTATAAGGGCACGCCAGTCGGCGTCGGGTCTGGTATGAGCAACGAGGAGCGCGAAGAGATGTGGCGGCACAAAGAGGATTACATCGGAAGGGTTGTAAAGGTGCAGTATTTTGAAGAAACGCATGGCGACGACGGCCTGCCGTCCCTTCGTTTCCCGGTCTTCCTGGAGTTGTGCGAACCCGGAAAAGAGGTCTCTTATAACTAATGAAAAGAAAATACTTTATATTCCCAGAAGGCGGCGCAGACACCGCCGTTAAAACACTCAAACACGAAAAAGAGGCGCTGGCCTTCGTCAATGACGTAAAAAATCTCTACACCTATGGGTGCATGCGTCTCCAGATGCGTGACGAGGATGGCGCGTCTTTTCGTTGGGATGAGTATAAAGGAGAGTGGATCCCCGAATGAAAAATATCGTCGGCGGATACAAGGGATATATTGTCGTCAACGAAAATGACGCTCGCCTACCGGCATTTTACACAGACTTTCGCATCAACCACTTCGGTCTTCTGGAAAATGAATACGTCATCATCGAAAGAAATGATGGCACCGTGGCGGATATACGCAAATGGCAGGGCGGTACGCATCGCCCTGTCAGCGAATTTTGCCTCAAAAGCGCGGAGCTTGGGGATATTCGACCAAAGAACATCGAGCAGCGCATCGCAATTGATATTCTGTTGGACGATTCCATCACCGTTAAAACGCTTACGGGCGGGTTTGGCAGCGGCAAAACTTTTCTGTCTTGCGGCGCAGCCTTCCAGATGATCAACGAGGAGCGATATGACAAGATCGTTTGGGTACGCAACAATATCGAAGTTAAAAACACCAATCCCATCGGTGCGCTGCCAGGCGATCAGACGGACAAGCTCTCTGTTTGGGCGATGCCATTGGCAGATCATCTTGGCGGCGTAAAAGCGCTGAACCTCATGATAACGCAAGGGAAAATCGAGGTTCAGCACCTTGGCTTCATCCGTGGACGCGACATCAAAAAGAGCATCATCTTTGTCTCCGAGGCGGAACATCTTACCAGAGATCATGCCAAGCTCCTTCTTGGACGTGTTTCGGAAGGCTCTATCATTATCTTCGAGGGCGACTGCAGGCAGATCAATAGCAAGGCCTTCGAGGGCGATAACGGCCTTCAGGCGTTGATTAGCTGTCTCAAAGGCAATCCGCTCTATGGATATGTGCATCTCACAGAGTCCGTGCGCAGCGACACCGCCAAGCTCGCAGATCTTTTAGACGTGGAGGATAACTAATCTATGAGTGAACTTTTTCAGATTCCCCTTGAATTGCAGTCAGACCAGCAGACCGTGCTGCCTATTCCGGACGAGATCAGCTATTATGTTCTTGAGAAGGATCGTAAGATTTATCTGGATGTTGATGTGTCGCCGGACATTATGGCCATTCAGCGCATGATTCTTCGTTGGAACATGGAGGATCGCGGCATTGACCCCAAGGAACGCAAGCCCATACATATTTATATCATGTCCTACGGCGGAGACCTTAATTACATGTGGAGCACCATCGACATGATTCAGACGTCAGAAACCCCCATTTATACCGTCAATGTGGGGCAGGCGGATTCAGCAGCGGCGCTGATTTTCATGTCCGGGCATAAGCGCTTTATGATGCCTCGCGCAGTCGTCGTTATCCATGAAGGCCATGCTTCCGCGTCCGGCGATTCTACCAAGTTTCTGGACGCATCTGACAGCTACCGTCAGGAACTCAAGCGTATGAAGGAGTACATTCTGACCAGAACGCAGATCCCCCCGCGCCTTCTTAGCAAGAAGCGCAATAACGATTGGGAAATCGATTCTACGCAGTGTCTTGAATATCATATCTGCGACGCCGTGATCGATAACCTCAGCGAGATTATTTAACGCGAAAGTGGGGCGGTGACGTACAAATCACCGCCCCGATATTGAAATTGTATTGGAGAAAATAATTATGCTGAATACGCTCAAGAAGTACATTATTGTTGGTGTAGTAGCTCTCTTTGCGCTGATTATTATATGCGACTGCTTCGGCACTGTCCCCGTTAACCATACGGGTCTGTGGAAACGCCTCGGCGTTGTGCAAAACAAATCTGTGCCAGAAGGCATTCATCTGAAAATTCCATTTGTTGATTCTATCGAAACCATTTCCAATTTGGTGCAGACGAAAACAATCATTGGTTCTCAGACGGATAAAAACGCCACCACGACAGAAACTGCCGAGACTAAAGACCAGCAGCTTATCATGTCATATATCTTTGAGATACAATATCAGCTTGACCCGGCACAATCCTTTGTCATTTATAAAAATTATGGCAAAGATTATGAACATATGCTGATTACCTCCAACGCCCTCCCTATCATCAAGAGCGCATTTGCTCGGTATAACTCCGAAGAGATTACCACCAACAAGGAAAGTATTGCCTTGTTTGTTCAAGAAAAACTTTCGGATTATTCTGAAACATTTGGCATCAATATCCTTCGCGTCAATTTTGTGTCATACGATTTTACGGCTGAATATAATGCTATCTTGGAAGAACGTGCAGCGCTCAAGGCACAGGTCGTCAATGAAGAGCTTCGACAGAACCAGCAACGTGTAGCTGCCCAGACCGCTTACGATGTGGCTGTCAAAAAATCTGAGCAAGATGCTGAAACCGCACGCATTGCAGCAGAGAACGCAAAGGAAGTTGCGCTTGTCAAGGCCGAGCAAGATCGACAGACTCAGCTTATCCAGGCTAACGCCGCAGCGGAAGCAAAGAAAATAAGCGCAGAAAATGAGGCTTATGTCACGGTCACTCTGGCAGAAGCAGAACACGACGCACGCCTTGCTGCTGCGGAGGCAACCAAGGCGGAGCTGGAAGCGCAGGCGTCCGGCCTGACAGAGCTTGTTGTACAGCGCAATTTCGTTGAAAAGTGGGATGGCAAACTTATGCCTTCATTTGGAGGCAGCAGCTTCAACTTTGCAGATCTGACAGATATTTACAATCAGTTTGTCAACGGCAACAGAGCGCAATAATCGTGGAAGTAAACACAGATATCGAGATTTTGGTGTGTTTTTGGAGGAAAAATGGAAATAAAACTTAAATTTCATGATGCTGAATTGGCCGCCATGGGCTTGGAACGTCACGGCGCGTGGATCGACCTCAGGTCGGCGGAAGATGTCCAGATGGATGCCGGTGATTTCAAGATCATTTCTCTTGGCGTTTCCATGAAGATCCCAAAGGGATATGAGGCTTGGCTTGCTCCGCGCTCTTCAACCTATAATAACTTTGGCTTCATTCAGACAAACGGCGTCGGCGTCATCGAGGATGACTATTGCGGCGAAAAAGATATCTGGGGCGTCCCCGCCCTTGCCATGCGATATACACATATCCACAAAGGGGATCGGATCGCCCAATTCCGCGTTATCAACCAAATGGAACCGGTGGAACTTGTTACAGTCAGCCAGATGGAGGATGAATCCCGTGGGGGATTCGGCTCAACGGGGGTGAACTAAATGCTTCGGCAAGAAATCATTAGCGTCATCTGCATGGCAATGTGCGCCATCGCGATGGGCTTGACATTTGATCGCAGTCTGAAAGAGCACAGACCAGGGTTCGCAATTATGAGCGCCATCATGACAATCCTGGACGTGTCCGCGATCATTTTTGTTCTTATGGGAGGAATGCGGTAATGGAAGACCGCTGTGTTTGCTGCGATGAAATTGTTCCGGAAGGGACGTGGGTATGCCAAAACTGTCTCAATACATATCAAAAAGGTGAGCTCTCGGATGATCGCTGCATTGCGATTCATCATGGCGACAGCTTCATTCTGCCGGAGAGCTCCATGGATCCATTCATCGACAAACTCATTCTTGATGGCGTGCTTGGTGAGAGGCGACGCTTTCGCAGGGTTATCCTGTACAAACCCTCTACATGGTTCAAATGGTGGCGGGAGTTGAGATATGATGGCATTCCAGATTAACGCAAATATAATCACGCCGGAAGAACGTAGTATTACGGTGTCTGGTCTAAAGCTTTGTTGGCAAGGCGATAAACCATCCATGAAAATTGATGGAGACGACCTTTATACATGGACAGACGGAGAATCCGGTTCAATTGTGGTGGAACTGCGTACAAGCCGTCGTGGGAGATTTATGGAGATGAAGGTTATCGACGGCCAGCATATCATGCGGTTTATACCGTCTGAAAATGAGCATGTGCGCAGAGAATTGTATTGTGACCATATCATTCTAAAGTATGATACGGAAAACGGAATCGTCATTGAGAAGACGAATACCGAAGATACGATCCCCGATTACGGCGAAGACCTTGATGAGCTTATTGTGGGGTAACAAAATAGAGCGCTGGAGATTTTCACCGAATTTACAGGGATTTTACTGGCGCATTGCTGCGCCAGGAGGCGATACCCACCTCACCGAGCTTATGGTTTTTGAATGTTGAAGTAAGCGGATTGCTGCTCGGGGGGATTGATCAACAGTTCGTCCATCTTTACAATAACCGTACCGTCATTTACTTTGGTTGGGCTATTCATTCCTGTAAGTAAAGTAGAGTTTCTGTCTTAATCCAGAATGTTGCTTCGCTACAATGCGCGGCGCGGTCATTTCTGCCGCGCTCTCACAGTCGCCTGTGAGTTCAGACTGTACCTTCATCCGCTGTATAATGCGGAGCCCTGTGTCCAGTCGTTACGCCTTCCCGCATTGCGGGCTTGGTTCGGTATTGTCTCCGGCGTTCTATACTGCAATGACATTGTAACACATCATGGCCAGTTCTTCTACGGACTGGCCTATTTTTATTTCCCGCCCGAAAGGAGGCATTTTATGGAAATACCCGTCAATAATAAGCTTTGTTTGACCATAGAAGAAGCTGCGGCTTATTCCCAGATAGGGGAAGGGCGTTTGCGTCGGTACATCAACGCCCACAAATATGCCGATTTCATTCTTTGGGTCGGTTCACATGCAAGGATCAAGCGCAAAGAATTCGAGAAGTTTGTCTCTGACATCCATGATATCTGAGAAGCGGGAGGTTGACGATATGACTTATTCTGTGATAAAATATATAAGTCATTGTTCAACTTTTGCATGCTATTGGAGGGATGTCTATGGCAAGCAAAAGATATGACAAGCAAGGCCGCGAACTGTGGCGGCATGAGTACCAGCGCGAAGATGGGCGATATGAGTATCGGTATCTGGATGCAAGGGGGAAAAGCCGAAGCGTTTACAGCTACACGCTGAAGGGGACAGATGCCCCTCCGCCGGGCTGTCTCAATGAGCCATGCCTCCGCGATCTGGAGCGTGAAATAGCACGCGATGTGGATGACGAGATCGATTCGTTCACAGCAAAACGAACTCCACTGAACGTATTCTTTGACAGGCACATTGTACACCGCGTTCTCAAGGATTCCACCAGGGAGAACTATAAGTACATGTACACAAAGTACGTCAGGTACGAGATCGGCTCCAGGCCAATTGCGGAAATCAGATACACCGACATCAAAAACTTCTATCTTTATCTGATCAACGACTGCCATTTCAAGCCAGCAAGTATGGAGATTATCCATACAATCATCCATCCGATCTTTACGGACGCGGTAAGGGATGGATACATCCGTCTTAATCCAACAGATGGTGTTATGACTGAAATCAAGCGCAGGCATGATTGGGAGCGCACAAAACGCATTGCCCTCACAGCAGAGCAGCAAGAAGCCTTCGTTTCCTTTGTGAAGTCGTCCGACGAGTTCCGTCACTGGATGCCGATCATCACAATCCTTCTTGGAACAGGATGCCGCATTGGGGAGGCGCTCGGCCTGACGTGGGATAATGTTGATTTCGCCAACGGCGTCATCACTATTGACCACAATTTGCTCTATCGCCGTCATGAAGACGGTAAACAGCATCATACCATCACAACGCCAAAATCCAAGGCTGGCTTCCGCGAGATTCCAATGTTTCCAGAGGTAAGGCGGATGCTCAGTGTTGAAAGAATGCGTCAGATGCGTGAGCAATGCTCGCAGCCTGTCATTGATGGTTATACGAACTTCGTATTCTTAAACCGTTATGACATGATTTATAATCCGGGCTGCATCAATAGAGCAATCATCAGAATCTACACGGCGTACAACGAGCAGGAGAAAGCGCTCGCCCTGGAGCAAGGAAGGCCACCAATTCTCCTTCCGCATTTCTCAGTTCACAATCTACGCCACACATTCTGTACCAGGCTGTGCGAGAACACGTCGGATGACAACACGCTCAAGACGATTCAAGAGATCATGGGGCACGCAAGGATCAGCACCACGCTTGACGTCTACACGGATCTCACAAGGAAGAAAAAGCAAGATGCCTTCGCCGGTCTTGAAGGTAAATTTTCTATCGGCTAAGCTGACGAAAATTTTACCAATTTTCCCCGAAACACTATGGGACGTTATGAGAACTTATGCGAACCAAAAATTGCAATACTACCATGTATTGTGCGTTTTTGAGAAAGGATATACCATGTATTGTGTAAATAATTACGCCCCCACCATGAAGCCCCGCGATTGATACGCCTATGAAGATCAAAACGCCCGTTACCCGCAAAAAGATCCGCACCCACATCACCTACAATTTCTGGAAATATATCCTGGTGATCGCGGCGGCGATTTTCGGCTGGGACCTGCTGTATTCCATGACGGCCTACCGCTCTCCCGCCGATAAGCGGATCGACGTGTATATTCAAAGCCCGCTGGTTACGGAACAGCGCGCGGAAGCATTTTTCCAGCCCATCTGGGAAGAACGCGTGCCGGATATGGAAGTGGTGGATTCCGTGATCCTCACTTCCTCCACCCAGGATTATTACGGCAGCATGCAGCTGACCGTGTACATCATGGCCCAGGAAGGGGACATCTATCTGCTCTCCTCCTCCGATTTCAAGACCTTCGCTTCCCAGGGTGTGTTCCTGGATTTGCAGCCCGCCATCGACGAAGGCAAGCTGCATGTGGAAGGCTTGGATCTGTCAGCGGGATATGTGTCCCTGGTGGACGATAACGGCCTGCCCACGGGCGAAAGGCAGCTGTTTGGCATTCCCGCCTCCGCCCTTGGCGGGATCGCCGAGGGACTGGGCATGGATACCCGGGACGTGGTGATTTCCGTGACCTCGTTCAGCGGGAATGAGGAAAACGTGCTCCGTTTCCTGGACGGCATGATCCAGGCAGGAAGGGTGCAATAAAAAAATCAATGCCGCGTTCGCTGGTGCGGGCGCGGCATTTTTAACAGAAGGAAGAAATACGATGCTGCAATATGACGCTGTGATTTTTGACCTGGATGGCACGCTGACCAATTCTGAGCGCGGGATCGTGGCCTGTGTTCGCTATGCGCTGGATAAGATGAACCGCCCTGTGCCGGACGCAGATACACTGCGCAAATTCATCGGCCCGCCGCTGTCCGAATCCTTTCGGATCTACTGCGGGATGAACGATGCGGAGACCGAGAAAGCCGTTCGCGTTTATCGGGAGCGCTATCTGCCCATCGGTTGGGCGGAAAACGCGGTGTATCCCGGCATTCGCGCCCTGCTGAAGGCGCTGAAGAATCAGGGCGCCAGCGTATATGTGGCCACCGGCAAGCCCCAGACGCCCAGCGAAAGGATATTGCGCCATTTTGAACTGATGCAGTATATCGACGGCGTGGCCGGTCCAACCGACGCTGATCCCACGGCGGATAAAGGCGTTTTGATTCGCCGCGTATTGCAGGATAAAAACCACCGCCGTCCCCTCATGATCGGAGATCGTCTGTCTGATATTATCGGCGCGAAGGAAGCGGGCATCGAGGGCGTCGGCGTGATGTATGGCTTTGGCGAGCCGGATGAATTCGATGGGGCGGATTGCCCTGTGGCTCAGGATGTGCCACAGCTTTCGCGGCTTCTGCTGGGGAAAGAACCCAAACAGAAGGGCTATTTTATTTCCATGGAGGGGCTGGACGGCTGCGGCAAGACCACCCAGGCCAACGCGGTGGAAAAAGCCCTGCGGGAATATGGCTTTACCGTGCGCAGGACCCGGGAGCCCGGCGGCTGCCCGATTTCCGAAAAGATTCGCGATCTGCTGCTGGATGTCAACAACAAGGGCATGTCCGATATCGCGGAAGCCCTGCTGTATGCCGCCTCCCGCGCCCAGCACGTGCAGGAGGTGATTCTGCCTGCCATGAAACGGGGCGAAATCGTGCTGTGTGACCGGTTTGTGGATTCCAGCGTGGCCTTCCAGGGAGGCGGACGGCAGCTTGGCGTGCCCTTGATCCAGCAGATCAACGCTCCCGCCATCGAGGGCTGCAAACCGGATACCACCGTTTTTCTCCAATTGGATCACGAAACCTCCCTGCGCCGCCGGGAAAACGCCTCCGCTCTGGACCGCATGGAGAGCGAAAAGGCGGCCTTCCACGCCAGGGTGGAAGAAGCATACGCCCTGCTGGTGCACCAAGAGCCGGATCGTTTCATTACCGTGGACGCGCGGCAGACGCCCGACCAGATCACAAAGGAAATCCTTTCCGCGCTCTTTGCGCGCATGAAGAAAGCGGGGGTGCTGTGATGCGGATCGTGGTTGGCATGTCCGGCGGCGTGGATTCCGCCGTTTCGGCGCTGCTGCTGAAAAAAGCCGGATACGACGTGTTGGGCGTGTTCATGAAAAACTGGGAGGAAAAGGATGAGGATGGCGTTTGCACGTCGGAAGGGGATTGGAAGGACGTGCAGCACGTCTGCGAGCTGATCGACATTCCGTACTATTCCGTCAATTTCGCCCGGGAGTACTGGGATCGGGTGTTCACCCTTTTTTTGAGCGAATACAAGGCGGGCAGGACCCCCAATCCCGACGTGCTGTGCAACCGGGAGATCAAATTCAAGGCCTTCCTGGATTTCGCCATGCAGCTGGGCGCGGAAAAGATCGCCACCGGTCATTTCGTACGGACGGACGACCAGGGACGTCTGATCAAGGGCGTGGATCCCAATAAGGAACAGAGCTATTTTCTGTATATGCTCCATCAGGCGCAATTGAAAAAAGCCGTGTTTCCCGTGGGAGGCATGACCAAGGCGGAGGTAAGGCAGATCGCCCTGGATGCCGGGCTGCCCGTGGCGAAAAAGAAGGACTCCACCGGCATCTGCTTCATCGGAGAGCGTCAGTTCAAGCCTTTCCTGAAGCAGTATCTGCCCGCGCAGCCAGGAGACATGGTGACGCCCGAGGGCGAGATCGTGGGCCGTCACGACGGGCTGATGTATTATACCCTGGGTCAGCGCCGGGGACTGGGCATCGGCGGCCATGGGGACGGCAGAAGCTATTTTGTGGTGGACAAGGATCTGCAAAACAACCGGCTGATCGTGGCCCAGGGGGAGGATCATCCGCTGCTGTACAGCCGGGGCGCGGTGATAGAGCAATTGACCTGGATCGACGCCCCCGCTGAAACCCAAAAGCATTACGGCGTGAAAACGCGATATCGGCAGCCGGATCAGGGCGCCGTCATTGAAAAAATGGGCGACAACGAGGCTATCGTCACCTTTGACGAACGGCAGCGCGCCGTGACGCCGGGCCAAAGCCTGGTGGTATATGACAGAGATATTTGCCTGGGCGGCGGTATCATCCGGGAAGCGATCCGATAAAAAAGGCTCCTTCGCGCAATAGCGGAGGAGCTTGATTTTTTATCAGGATCAGAACATGGAACGCAGGAAGTCCACAGCCTTACGGATATCGGCGGTGGGATCGTCGCCCACTTCCCGCTCGATGGTCAGGAAGCCTTGGTATCCGATCTCCCGCAGGGCCTCCAGATAAGGCTTAAAGGGCACGTCGCCCTCGCCCAAAGGAAGCTCGATGAAGGATTCGTCCACCACGGGCTCCACCGGGGCCACCACGCGATAGATGATTTCCGGATCACGGTCAAAGAGCTTGCGGCCATCCTTGGCGTGGGTATGCACGATATACTTTTTCAGCGTGTGCACGGCCTTTACGGGATCATCGCCCGTGACCATCACCAGATTGGCCGGGTCCAGATTGACCGAAACGCCGGTGGAATGCAGGCTGTCCAAAAAGCCGCACAGGGTGGCGGCGGTCTCCGGACCGGTTTCCACGGCAAAATGCGCGCCCATGCTGTCCGCGTAGCGGGCCAGCTCGCCGCAGGCGTCCTGCATGATATGATAACGGGGATGGCTGGGGGCGGAGGGCACCACGCCGATATGGGTGGTGACGATATCGGTGCCCAGCTCCTTGCCCAGATCCACAAAGCGCTTGGAGGCTTCGATCAATTCCGGATTCCATTCGGGATTGCCAAAGCCCTTGCCCAGATCGCCGCACAGGGCAGAAAGCACCAGGCCGTTATCGCTGAGCCTGTCCCGAAATTCCTTTTTGTTTTCTTTCGTGATGCCCATGGCATAGGCCTGAATGCCCTGTGCGCCCAGCTCCTGGGCAATGCGCAGCGATTCAGCCATGGGCTTGCGGAAGGATTCCAGCATGACGCCGATGGGGAAAACAGACATAAACGTATCATCTCCTTTTTTATTGATTTCGACGCGGAAACCTGCTTTCCTGCTGGCTTGACAGAAATATAGTTTAACGATATAATATTAAACGGCTAATAAATAAACGCTTATGTATTTGTGAGGCTGCCATGGAATCGGATCATCTGTTGGAACTGACGAAAAAGCTGATGCAGCTGCGCCGCGGCATGATCCGCCTGGCGCTGACCCGGTATGGCTTGCATCCGGGCCAGCCGGAGCTATTGCAATACATCCGCCTGCATCCCGGCTGCTCCCAGCGCCAGATGGCGGAGGACGCCGGGGTCACCGCCGCGTCCATCGCCGCTTCCTTCAAGCGCATGGAGAACGCCGGTTTTATCCGCCGCCGGGCTGATACCGCGGATTTACGATGCAATCGCGTTTATCTGACGGAACGGGGGGAAACGGAACTGGCCTATTGCATGCAGGATTTGGAGAATATCAACCGCTGCATGCTTGCTTCCCTGAGCGCGGAGGAAGTGCATTGCCTGACGGCTTGCCTGGAAAAAATGACCGACTGCTTGACAAACGCCGCGAATGAGCGTATAAACCAAAGCTGAACCTCAAAGAAAGGACCTTATCCCCGATGCGCAGAATCCTGATTTTTCTTTTATCCGCTTTGCTGGTTTTCAGCATGACCGCCTGCGTCCATGCCGAAACCGCCAAGGTGATGACCTCCTTTTATCCCATGTATATCTTCGCCCTCAACGTGTTTGGCGGGATCGATGCCATTGAAATCGACTGTATGACGGCCCCCGAAACCGGCTGTCTGCATGATTACCAGCTGCTGGTGGGGGATATGATGAAGCTCTCCGACGCCGCTGCGCTGATCGTGTGCGGCGCGGGTATGGAAAATTATCTGCCGGACGTGCAGGAGCAATTTCCGGAGCTTGCGGTCATCGATTGTTCCCAGGGGATCGACTTGCTGACGGAGGAGGACGAGGACGGCGACGGCGAGCTGAACGCTCACACCTGGCTGGACGCCCGGAACGCCGTCAAAATCGTGGAGACCATCGCGGAATACGGCTGTCAATTGTTCCCGGAATTTGCTGATCAGATCTGCGCTAATGCGTTGGCGTATACGGAACGCTTGAACGCGCTGGATGAGCATCTGCGGGAAGAACTGGCCCCGGTGCAGGGCAAGGCCATCGTCACCTTCCACGACGCTTTTCCCTATTTTGCCAATGCCTATGGGCTTGAAATCGCCGCTGTGATCAGTGAGGAGCATGAGGAGACCCTTTCACCCGCCCAGCTCTCCCAGGTGATCGAAACGGTGCGGCAGGCGGGCAATCCGCCGCTGTTCACGGAGCCCCAATACAGCGCCGTTGCCGCCTATGCCGTGTCCGCCGAGACCGGCGCGCCGATCTATACCCTGGACCCGCTGGTGAGCGGAGCATATGAAAAGGACGCCTATGAGACGGGCATGCAGCAGAACGCGGAAGCCCTGCTGGAAGCCTTCAAATAAAAACTGCATAAGATCGCCGCGATGCGCCATGCTGATTTTATCAGCGATCCGGGAGGAAAAGATGCGCGTCGCGGCGGTTTTTTTGTATGTGTTTCTAACGCTGCCCATGGTGCTGGACATCCGTTTTTCCACGGATGATCGCACGATGATCCGAGGGGATATCCGATTACGGATAGCCGCTGTCGTTCTTCACTTCCCATTTCATGTCGAGCAGCAAAAATATTATTATCTGCGAATCGGGTCCACTCTCAGGATCAGGATTTCATTCGGATTGAAAAAGCGTAAGAAGCCATCGTCCATTCTGATCCGAAATCTGAAAAGCTGGCTGGAAAACCTGCTTTTAGTATTTAAGATACGCTTGGGTACTGGCAATGCCTGCTCCACCGCGCTTTGCTGCGGCGCGCTGCACGGGCTTTTCTCCATTCTGCCTCGTGCCATCGTTCAAATCAAACCGCAATACGATCAGGCAGGGTACTTTCTCCAAGTTCACTGCATAGCCGTTTTCCGCCTGGGAAAGCTATTTTTGACAGCGGCCATGATCGCGCTGGATCATTTATCGGCAAAAGGAACAGGAGGCAGGGCAAATGGAAATCACGCAAAACAAGCAAATCAGCTCCGTCATGCAGACGGCCCTTGAAAATATCAAGGATATGATCGATGTGAATACCGTGATCGGGGAAGCTGTGATCGCGGGCAACGGAAACACAGTGATCCCGGTATCGAAGGTCAGCTTCGGCTTTGTGGCAGGCGGCGGGGAATACGGCAAAGCGCCTGATCCCACCCAGCCCTTTGCGGGCGGTACAGGTGCGGGCGTGTCCCTCCAGCCGGTGGGATTTCTGGTGCTGGGGCCGGACGGCGTGCACATGCTCCCCGCGCAGAATCTGCTGCCCTGGGAACACACCATCGCCATGCTGCCCCGGCTGATCGGGGACATGAAGGCCATCTTTTCATCGGAAAATGAGGGAACGCCGGAGGAAAAGCAATGAAAAGGATCCTTGGCATACTTTTCTTTTTTGCTGTTTTCCTGTATAATGTTCCTGCTGTGGCGGACGCGGCGGCAGCGGCGCTGATCGAAGAAAAGACGGGGCGCGTGCTCTATGCCTTCAACGAGGAACTGGAGCTGCCCATGGCCTCCACCACAAAGATCATGACCGCCATGGTAGCCATTGAAAACTGCGATTTGCAGGAGGCTGTTACCGCCGGGGAGAACGCCTTTGGCGTGCCGGGCACCAGCATTTATTTGGAAAAAGGGGAAACTTTGACCCTGGAGCAGATGCTCTATGGGCTCATGCTGGCCAGCGGCAACGACGCAGCGGTGGCCATCGCGGAGCATGTGGGAGGCAGCATCGCGGGCTTTTGCGATCTGATGAATGCCCGCGCGGCGGAGTTGGGATGCGCGCATACCCGTTATGCCACGCCCCACGGCTTGCCTGCGTCGGATCACTACACCTCGGCTCTGGATCTGTGCCGTATCGCCCGGGAAGCCATGCGATTGCCGTTTTTTCGCCAGGTCGTCTCCACGCAGCGGGCCACGATCCCTTGGGAAAACCATGAATATGAGCGGGTGCTGAACAACAAAAACAAGCTCCTTTCCACCTATCCCGGGGCAATCGGCGTCAAAACCGGCTATACCAAATCGGCGGGACGCTGCCTGGTTTTCGCGGCGGAGCGGGAAGGCATGACGGTGATCGGCAGCGTGCTCAATTGCCCCGATTGGTTTGACGCCTCCGCGAAGCTGATGGATCAGGCCTTCGCGGATTACAGCATGTATGAAGCCTTGCGGGGCGGCGAGATCGTGCATTGGCTTCCTGTTTCCAATGGAACGGCGGAGGGCGTGGAGTTGATTGCGGCGGAAAGTTTGAGCGCCCCGCTGCGCTCCGGGGAAGTTGCGGAAATCGGCTTTCGCTGGCCCCAGGTGCAGGCGGCGGGCTTTGAAAAAGGGGAGAGGCTGGGCACGGCTTTTCTGACCGTCAACGGAGAAGAACTGTGCAGCGTGCCGCTGATCGCAGCCCAGTCCGTTCCTGAGTGCAGCTTTCGATATGGATTGGAGCGAACCGGCGCGGAATGGCTCTTCCTGGGGCCGTAAGCTGCTGATCGTTTGCTGGACGCTGATTGATCTGATTTGGTTTTATCGCTTAACGCGGAAGATATAAAGGAGAGCAGCATGAGATTACAGAAGTATTTGGCGCAGTGCGGTGTTGCCAGCCGCAGACACGCCGAGGAGATGATCGCCCAGGGGTTGGTGCAGGTCAACGGCCAGACCGTGACGGAAATGGGCGTGCAGGTGGAGGAAACCGACGTGGTGTGCGTCCGGGGCGAGCAGGTGCGTCCGGAAACGGAAAAGCGCTATATCCTCTATCATAAGCCCATGGGCGAGGTGACAACGGTGACGGATGACCGCGGACGGGAAACAGTGATGGACCACTTCCGCGATTTTCCTGTGCGGCTATACCCTGTGGGTCGGCTGGATTACGATTCGGAAGGGCTGCTGCTGCTGACCAACGACGGAGATCTGGCGGCGCGGCTGACCCATCCCAGCCATGAGGTGGATAAGACCTATCTGGCCCGGGTTTCCATGCAGCTGACGCCGGATGAGATCCATCAGCTGCGCGCGGGCGTCACCCTGGAGGACGGCTTCCGCACCTCACCTGCCAAGGTGCGGGTGATCCGGGAGGAGACCTTTGCTTCCGCCGTGCTGATCACCATTCACGAGGGCCATAATCGCCAGGTACGCCGCATGATGGAAGCGGTGGGGCATAAGGTGCTGCTGCTGCGGCGGGTCAGATTCGGTCCCATCGATCTGAAAGGCGTGGAGCGCGGCGCGTGGCGGGATTTGACAGCGGAAGAAATCAAAGCGCTGAAGGAACTGTAACCATGCGGGATTTTGAACTGAAATCAGCCCGTTATATTGCCGCAGATTGTCTGCGGCGATTTTTGCTGCCCGGAGATATTGCCGTGGACGCTACCATGGGCAATGGTCACGACACCCAGTTTTTGTGCAAACTGGTGGGGGAGAGCGGGCATGTGTTCGCCTTTGATATCCAGGAGCAGGCCGTGGAAAATACGCGGCAGCGGCTGACAGAAGCCGGGCTTCTGGAGCGCGCGACCCTCTGCTGCGTCAGTCACGACCAGATGAGCGAATATGTGAAAACGCCCGTGCAGGCGGTCATGTTCAATCTGGGCTGGCTGCCGGGAGGGGATAAGCGCATCACCACCCATTGGAAAACCACCCGCAGCGCCATCGAACAGGCATTGCACTTGCTCGATCAAAACGGTGTCTGTGTGATCTGCGTTTATCCCGGACATCCGGCGGGGGACGAGGAACGGATTCGCCTCCTTGCATGGTTTACTTCGATGAAGCCCCAGGATTTCAACGTCCTGCATCACCGCTTCATCAACGCCGGTCCCGGCGCGCCGGAATGCTTCATCCTGCAAAAACAGCCGGGATCAAAATATTGAACGCTGTCAAGGAAAAATACTTGACAAAAGCATGCTGATCCTATATAATAGCATCGTCAAGGAGAATCCCTTGACAGGAGGAATGCCGTGGCGGAGGAAATTCTTCACAGAGTGGAGATCGACTGGCTGCTGGGGATCTATGGCAACCTGCTGACGGATAAACAGCGGGAGATGGCGAGCCTCTATTTCGAGGAAGATTATTCCCTGGCGGAGATTGCCCAGCAGGCGGGCGTCAGCCGGCAAAGCGTATACGATACGCTTCAGCGGGTAGAAAAGCAGCTCCTGTCCCTGGAGGACAGGCTGGGGATCCGCAAAAAGATGGCGAACGTGGAACAGGCGGTCCAATCCGCCCTGGATTCGCTGGCAGACGGGCAAACCGCACGGCAATATCTGGAAAAGGCGCTGCGCCTTTTGAACGACGAGGAGGAAATCAATGGCCTTTGAGGGTCTTTCGGATAAGCTGCAAGCCGCGTTTAAAAAGCTGACGGGCAAGGGCAAGCTGAACGAGCAGAACATCAAGGACGCGATGCGCGAGGTGCGCATGGCGCTGCTGGAAGCCGACGTCAACTATGTGGTGGTCAAGGATTTCATCAAGCGCGTCACCGAGCGCTGCGTCGGCACCGAGATCCTGTCCTCGCTGAACGCCGGTCAGCAGGTCATCAAGATCGTCAACGAGGAATTAACCAGCCTGATGGGCGGCAGCAATGCCAAATTGACCTGGTCGTCCTCCGTGCCCACCATTTATATGCTCTGCGGCCTGCAGGGCGCCGGCAAAACCACCATGTGCGGCAAGCTGGCCAACTACCTGATCCGCGAAGGCAAAAAGCCATTGCTGGCCGCCTGCGATATCTACCGACCCGCTGCCATCAAGCAATTGCAGGTGGTGGGGGAGCAGGTCAAGGTCCCCGTCTTTGAAAAGGGCACCCAGAACCCCGTCAAGACTGTGAAGGAAGCCGTCGAGTATGCCCGTTATTACGGACGGGACGTGCTGATCATCGATACCGCCGGCCGCCTGCACGTGGACGAGGCCCTGATGAACGAGCTGGCCGAGATCAAAGCGGCGGTTCATCCTCAGGAGATCCTGCTGGTCGTGGACGCCATGACCGGTCAGGACGCGGTGAACGTGGCCAAGGCCTTCAATGATCAGCTGAACATCGACGGTGTGATCATGACCAAGCTGGACAACGACACCCGCGGCGGCGCGGCCCTGTCCGTCCGTGCCGTCACCGGCAAGCCCATCAAGTTTTCCGGTACAGGTGAAAAGATCGGCGATATCGAGCCCTTCCATCCCGAGCGCATGGCTTCCCGTATCCTGGGCATGGGCGACGTGCTGACCCTGATCGAGAAAGCCACGGAAAACATGGACCAGGAGAGCAGCGAAAAGCTGAGCAAAAAGCTCCAGCGCAATCCTGCCGACATCAATCTGGAGGATTTCCTGGATCAGATGCAGCAGATGAAGAAGATGGGCCCCCTGTCCAGTATCCTGGGCATGCTTCCCGGCGTGGGCAGCAAGCTGAAGGACGTGGAGATCGATGAAAACGCCCTTAAGAAGCCCGAGGCCATCGTGCGCAGCATGACGCCCCAGGAACGCCGCCATCCCGATGTTCTTAACGCCAGCCGCCGCAAGCGTATCGCCGCCGGCGCGGGTGTCACCGTGCAGGACGTAAACGCCCTGATGCGCCAGTTCGACCAGATGCGCCAGATGATGAAGCAGATGGTCGGGAGCGGCAAAAAGAAGGGCGCCATGCGCCGCATGGCCGCTCAGATGAACGGCATGAAGCCGCCGTTCCGTTAATCAAGCAGGTAACATCATTTTCAATGATTACCGATAGAAGACAAAAAATCAGGAGGAAACAACAATGGTTAAGATCCGTCTCAAGAGAATGGGCATGAAGAAGCATCCTTTCTACCGTATCGTCGTGGCTGACGAGCGCTCTCCCCGCGATGGCCGCTTCATCGAGGAGATCGGCTACTACAATCCCATGACCCAGCCTGCGCAGATCAAGGTTGACAACGAAAAGGCTGCCGATTGGATGAAGAAGGGCGCTCAGCCCACCGATACCGTGCGGGTTCTGCTGAAGAAGAGCGGCGCCATCGAGGGCTGATGACTTCAGTAGAAAGGAAGGCCCTATGAAAGATCTGATCCTCTTTCTGGCGAAATCTCTGGTGGAAAACCCTGATGCCGTCCAGGTAACGGAAACTGAGGGGCCTGATTCCATCATCATCGAGCTTAACGTAGCGCCGGAAGACATGGGTAAGGTGATCGGCAAACAAGGCCGCATTGCCCGGGCAATTCGTTCCGTACTGAAAGCCGCCACCCCCAAGGACGGGAAACCCGTTTTTTTGGAAATACAGCAATGAAGAAAGGCGCTTAAAGCGCCTTTTTTCGTAGGAGGAACCATGTATAGCGAGTACCTGTTGATCGGTGAAGTGCTCAAACCCCAGGGGGTGCGCGGTTTGGTGAAGGTGCGCCCCGAAACCGATGATCCCGCCCGTTTTTTGCAGCTGGAAACCGTGTATTTGAAGTCCGGAGACCAATATCGCCCCATCGCCATTACCGATATAGAATGCCGGACGGATGGCTTTGTTTACTGCGTGCTGGACCATGCCGATGATCGCGACCAGGCGGAAAAGCAGCGCGGGCTTCTGCTCTATGTGGACCGCGCCCACGCGGTGGAACTGGCGGAAGGGCAATACTTCATCAGCGATCTGCTGGAATGCCAGGTGCGGGATCGGCAGGGGAATGCGCTGGGCGTCATTGAGGATGTATTGCAGCCCGGAGCCAACGACGTCTATCAGATCAAATGCCCGGACGGACGGCGGATGTATCTGCCCGTGCTGCCCTTCGTGATCAAAGCGGTGGATGTCAAGGCAGGCATTGTTGTGGTGGACGGAGAACGGCTTCCGGAGGTGGCGGTCTTTGAAGATTGAGCTGCTGACCATTTTCCCGGAGGTATTTGATTCCTTCCTGAACACCAGCATCATTGGCCGGGCCCGCGCCAACGGCCTGCTGGATATCCATGCCACGGATATCCGTCCCTTTTCCGCCAGCAAGCACAAGAATACGGATGATTATCCCTTTGGCGGCGGCGCGGGCATGCTGATGATGGCCCAGCCCATCGCCGACGCCATGAAAGCCGTTACTCAGCCGCCATTTGCTGGAAAGCGGATTTTCCTGGGGCCGAAAGGTAAAAAGCTCACCCAGGAATTGGCTCAGGATCTGGCTCGGGAGCAGGAATTGGTGATCCTTTGCGGACATTATGAGGGCGTGGATCAGCGGGCACTGGATCATTATATCGATCTGGAAATCTCCATCGGCGATTATATTCTGACCGGCGGAGAAACGGCGGCCATGGTGCTCATCGACTGCGTTTCCCGGCTGATACCCGGCGTATTGGGCAGCGAGGAAAGTGCGGGGGATGAGAGCTTCTCCGCCTCCGGTTTGCTGGAATATCCCCAGTATACCCGTCCCCGGGTTTTTGAGGGCGTGGAGGTGCCTGAGGTGCTGCTGAATGGGGATCACAAAAAGATCAACCAATGGCGCAGGGAACAGGCGCTGCTGGAAACCGCTCGCCTGCGGCCCGATCTGCTGGAGAAAGCCGATATCACGCCCAAGGAGCGGGCATGGCTGGATGAAAAGATGAGAGAGGTTAGACTTGATGTGGACGATTAAGCCATATACCAAGGACCGGATACCGGATGTATTGGCTTTTGAGCAGCAACTGCGGCAGGAAGAGGACGTATGGGGTTGGAAAATTGATGACGCCTATATACACTCGGTGCAAAGCAGTTTCGACGATCCGCGTTTTCAGGATTCTGTCTCTTTGCTGGCATATAATAAAAAAGGAAGTATAGTTGGGCGGATCGATTCTACTATGATTCCCAGCCATTTTGACGGGTCTGTTAAAGCCTACCTGGATTGGATCTGCGTGCTGAAAAGCGCCCGGCATCAAGGCGTGGCGCAAGCGCTGATGGAAGCGCTCAGGAAACGTCTGAAATCGGAGGGGATTGATACGTTAATTGGCTTAACTGCGGCAAATGAAGAAGCGCAACGATTTTATTCTCATTTGCCGGATTCCATGATGCGTGATATCGGCATCTGGATCAACGTAAAATGAGAATAATGAGAGGGGACAGTTAAACGACTAATTATCAATCGATTGATCTTTTCCGCATCCAGCCATCCCAGTTCTATATCTCCGCGGAAAAGCTGCAAGCCATCCAGGCATGGTTTGATCCAGACGATCTGTCAAACTTCGATCCGATCCCGATCAAGAAGCTGGATGGGGAACTGGTGAGCACGGACGGTCACACACGATGCGTGGCGGCGCTGCTTGCCGGTCTGACGGCAGTTCCGTTTGTTTGGGAACAGGACGAGTTGAACTGGGAAATGTATCGGCGCTGTGTTGCCGCCTGCAAAGAGAAAGGCATTTTTTCCATGAATGAATTGCAAAGCCGCATCATTTCCGCGTCTGAATACGAAATCAAATGGAATCAATGGTGCGACGTCATGCAGGCGGAAGTGATCAAAATGTCGGCGGAACAAGATTGATTCTCATGAAGGGATACGACGAAATACAGGGGAAAGCTCCAATTTATTCATCTTTCCTGATTTTCATCTATTCGCAAAAGGCATCTTTTGCGAATAGATGGCTTACTTTTGGAGTTAATTTGGCTGATCGAAAGCTGATCCGCAATGGACCGGCTGCTGATTGGCAAATTTCGTTTTTCCGGTTGTTATTTTTAAAGGGCATTTTTAAAATAATTTCCTTTAGTTTTTCTTTCATAAATTATTGCGCGTATATCAACGCGCTTGATTGAGAGCGATTTTCATTATCATATAAATAGATCTACTCGCTGTCTGCAAAATCTTTTTCGTTTACAGGCCATTGGTCTTATCGTGGTGCTCGCGCGCTCTCTGGTGCTCCGGTTCTTGAAAAGATGCATGGCCGCTTCCTTTAGGAATTCGATTATTTTATCTGGAAAGATTTTCCCCCAATAAAATGGGTTGACGCCTGCGAAAAAAAGAGATAAAATACTTTTGCGAATAGTTGGATGAGGAGTATGACGCACTATGCCCAAAACCAATGATTATCACCGGCAGGTAGAGATGCAGCGCACCCAGCGCATCCGGGAAATCTGCAAGGAACTGCCGGATGCCTGCACCGATTATTTTTTTGCCATCGCCCAGACCACCAGTGCCCTCACCCGCCTGGCTTATGCCTATGACCTGCGCCTCTTTTTCCAGTATCTGACCCTGGAGCAGGCTTCCTTTGCAGGCGTTGATCCCCGCCTGATCACCGTACAGCAGATCGGCGCCATCACCGCACGTCAGCTGCGGGATTATCAGGATTACCTGACCATGTACATCAAGCAGAACGAGGAAACCGACACCGAAGTGGTGGTCAATAACCACGAGCTGGGCATCATGCGCAAGATGTGCGCGGTGCGGTCCTTCTTTGAGTATCTTTTCAGCAATGAAAAAATCCCGGCGAATATCACGACCCTTGTGCCGCTGCCCAAGCTGCACGAAAAGCCCATTTTATATCTGGAAAAAGAAGAAGTGGAAAAGCTGCTGGCGGTGGCGGAAAACGGCGAAGGACTGACAGCCCAGCAAAAGCGATTTCAAAAGGTGACCAAGAACCGGGATATTGCCATTTTGACGCTGTTTCTGGGGACCGGCATCCGCGTCAGCGAGCTGGTGGGCATCGACATCGATGACATCGATTTTTCCATCAACGGTTTCCTGGTCACCCGCAAGGGCGGCAATCAGACCATTTTGTATTTCCCGGAGACCGTGGCGGAAAACCTGCAAACCTATCTGCGGGAGCGGCGTGAGATCGAAGCCGAACCCGGCAGCGAAAACGCCTTGTTCCTTTCCCTGCAAAGGAAGCGCATCACCCAGCGGGCCGTCGAAAAGCTGGTCAAAAAATACGCCATGATTGCGGCTCCTTTGAAAAAGAAGATCAGTCCGCACAAGCTGCGCAGTACCTTCGGCACCAGCCTCTATCAGGAAACCGGCGATATCTATTTGGTGGCGGATGTGTTGGGACACGCGGACGTGAACACCACCCGCAAGCACTACGCCGCCATGAGCGATCAGCGCAAGCGCGAAGCAGCCAAGCGCATCTCGCTGCCTACTGTCGATACATCATCGGATCAGGAGGATGAAAAAGAATGAGTCAAAAGCAATGCATTTTATATGATCGCCCCTGCACGGACTGCGGCGAATGCGATTTTTGTGAGCTGGACCCCAAGAAACGCTGCGATAACTGCATGAAATGCGTGAATGGCGACGCGGAATACCGCGCCGTATTCATCGACTCTGTGGAAGGCAGCAAGGAAGCGTAACAGCTGGAAAAGCAGCCGAAATTGCAGTAAATCGAACAAATGTTTGTTTTTCTCTTGCCAAACATATGTTTGCATGTTATAATATCAAAGAAATGAGTGATAGGAGCCCAAACCCATGAGCACAGCCAAGCGCGCCCGCGGCGACACACAGCAGCGCATCCTTGCCTTCATCGAGCAGGAAATCGCACAAAAAGGATATCCCCCCTCTGTCCGTGAAATCGGCGATGCCGTGGGGCTCAAATCCACCTCCACAGTGCACGGCCATCTGCGCCGCCTGGAAGCCCGCGGTATGCTGCGCAGGGACGCCATGAAGCCCCGGGCCATGGAGGTCTGCGCCGATAATGTGTCTGCCCGCAGCACCGGCATCGAGATGGTTCCCCTGGTGGGCAACGTAGCTGCCGGATCGCCCATACTGGCAGAGGAATATATCGAAGATCAGATCCCGCTGCCGGAAACCCTGTTAGGCGAAGGCAAGCATTTTGTGCTGAAGGTCCACGGTGACAGTATGATCAACGCCGGGATCATGGACGGTGACTACGTGGTGGTGCGCCAGCAGAATACCGCCAACAACGGCGAAATCGTAGTGGCCATGATCGAAGGCAGCGCCACGGTCAAGCGCTTCTATCGGGAAAACGGCTACTTCCGGCTCCAACCGGAAAACAGCGCCATGCTGCCCATCATCACCCGAAGCGTGGATATTGCCGGAAAAGTGGTAACTGTTTATCGAAAATATTGATTTCAACCGCCGAAAGGCGGTTTTTTGATTGGAAAATCGGTGGAAAACTTGTTTGAACAGAATTTTGTTTTCGTTTGAATGATGCTTTTCCCATTCGATAATTAATTCTACGATAATCATACTTTAATATGTGAATACAAGAATTTAGTATGTATTACATAGAATCTAATGTATCATTTTCAATTGATCAACAAGTTATCCACCGTTTGCCTATCCCCTCTCTCGTTGGCTGCTGCGAAAATGAATTGTTCTTCTCCATAAATTGTTTATGAAAAGTGCATCCTTTTTGTTGCAATAATAAAAAGGACGCCGAATGAACGGCGCCCTATGTAAATGAGTGCAGACTGTAAGCCGAGTTCTGTCGTGAATAGTCATCTATCTACGCGATCTGTCGCCAGACCGCTCCAGCGATTACGAAGACGGGCGAGCAACCCATGGTCTTCATCAATCTTGCACCAGATGGGGTTTACATGACGGACGAGTTGCCAGGCCGCCGGTGCGCTCTTACCGCACCTTTCCACCCTTACCGGCCAAGCCGGCGGTATATTTCTGTTGCACTTGCCTTGGAGTCGCCTCCACCAGCCGTTAACTGGCATCCTGCTCTGCGGTGCTCGGACTTTCCTCATGCCTTGCGGCACGCGACTATTCATCTGCCTCAATTACGCCCATGATGTTACCGGATGATCAGCCGTCCGCAGCTTTCGCATTCCACGGGCGTACCCGCGCGAACGCTGCGAAGCACGGCGGAAGGCAGCGACATGCGGCAGCCTCCGCACTGATCACCGCTGAGCTGGGCCAGCGGCGGCATGATGTGCTGGCGGATGGATTTGTATTTCTCCATATAGGAGGCTTCCACATCCTTGCCCTTTTCCGCCGCAGCCTGACGCAGACCTTCCAGCTTTTCCATGTTTTCCTTGTATTCCACGTCGTACTGTTCCTTCAGCTTGTCATAGTCGGAACGGACGCTGGCGGCGCGCTTCAGGATATCCCGCTGCTGGTTGTCCCGGTCCATGGCGTCCTTTCGGATGCGGCGGATCTCCTGCTCATACCCGGAGATATTCTGGATCAGGCGCTGGGTCTCCTGAATAAAGGACTGCACGCCCTCGCTGCTGGTGGGGCGATTGGCCTCATAGCGGCCATGCAGGGCCTTGAGCTGATCCTCGGTATGGGCAATGGCGTCCTTCAGGGCGTCGATGCGGTCACTCATGGCGTGCACTTCCTCTTCCAGATGCACGTTGGCGGCCTTCTGCTCCCGGAGGTACTCCTGATATTTAAGCAAACGCTGACGGGTGGGCGAGCGCTTCATGGTGTTTTCCTGACGCTCGGCTTCCATATCCGCCTGCTGGTATTCCCACAATAGATCCAGTTGGTTCATGATTTCCTCCTTACAAAGCCCTCCGTCCGCCATAGGGCCGACAACGGGATGGATACACAACAACATCATATTGTAACGCATTCAAGGCGTTTTGTAAAGCCCCTGCCAGGGCGGGTACCAGGATTCCTTCCGTGCCGAAGTGGCCGCCCTGATAGAGCACGAAGCCCGTGCCGCAGGCCGAGAGCGCGTTATGATGGCGCACCTCGCCGGTCAGATAGGCTTGGGCTCCCATGGCCCGGGCCTGCTCAAACCCTTCGTCATAAGCGCCGCCGCTGATGCCCAGGGTGGTGATCATCGCATCGTCCGCGCCGTATTGATAGATAAAATCCCCTTCGCAATCCGCGATCCGCTTGCACAGCGCGTCCGCCCGCATCGGCCCGTCCGTCAGATCGCCCACAAACATAAATCCCTCCTGGCGCATGTTTTGCAGTCCCAGCTTTTGCGCCAGCACGGCGCTGCCGCTGTACAGCGGAGACTGATCCAGGTTGGTATGGGCGGCGATCATGCTGATATTTTTTCGGATCATGCGGCTGATCAGCTGTCCCTCGTAATCATCCTCCAGGATCCGTTTGGTTCCCCGGAACATCAGCGGATGATGGGTGACGATCAGCTGCGCGTCCAGCCGTTCCGCCTCGTCCAATACATCCGGCGTCACATCCAGGGCCACCAGGATGCGATCCGCGGGCGCATGGACGCTGCCCACCAGCAATCCTACGTTATCATAGCTTTCCGCCGTTTCAAAAGGGGCGATCTCGTTGAGCCAATCCAATACGTTTTTAACGGTCAGCCGGTTCATCTTCCAGTTCCTCCCTGATCCATTGCAGCTGTTTTTCGTGTCCCTGCTCACAGCTTACCACGCCCTCTCGCCAATGAAGATAAGCCTGCCAGAGATCAGGCTTTTCCCGCATCAGCACAGGGCCGAGATACAATTCCTTCTCCGTATAATCCGCCTTGCCAGGTTCCGCGCGGAGCACGATATAATAGCGCCCCTTGGCCCGAACCAGGCGTTCTTGGCATAGATGATATCCCAATTGCACCAAAGCGGAGCGCAGCATGGGGATTTCCGTATGGCAGGAAAGCACCAGGGCCGCGCCTTGCAGCTTTGCCTTTCCCCTCTCCAGGATTTCCGCCATCACCCGTCCGCCCATGCCGCAGATGACCACGCAGTTTACGGAATCATGCAGGGCGTCCAGCCCGTCCGCCACCTGAAAATCAGCGCGATCCGCCAGATGATGGATGGCAAGCAAGCGCTGAGCCTTCGCCAGGGAATCCGCGCTGATATCCGCCACGATCATGCGTTGGCATCGGTCATGGGCCAGTAAATAACAGGATAACCGCCCATGGTCGGCGCCAATATCGGCGCCGGTGTCACAGGCGGCAAACAGATCGGCTGCGGCCTGCAGCCGTTCATCAAGCTGTGGAGTACGCACTTTATTCAAGATAATCCTTCAGTTTTTTGCTGCGGCTGGGATGGCGGAGCTTGCGCAGGGCTTTAGCTTCGATCTGGCGGATGCGCTCGCGGGTGACTTTGAATTCCCGGCCCACTTCCTCCAGAGTGCGCTGGTTGCCGTCATCCAGGCCGAAACGCAGGCGCAGCACCTTTTCCTCGCGGGGCGTCAGGGTGTTGAGCACCTCCCAAAGCTGCTCCCGCATCAGGGCGTGTGACGCCATTTCAGCCGGCGCGGGGGTGTCGTCATCCGCGATAAAATCGCCCAGATGGCTGTCCTCTTCCTCGCCGATGGGGGTTTCCAGGGAGACGGGCTCCTGGGCGATCTTGATGATCTCCCGCACCTTGGCCTCGCTGATATTCATGGCCTTGGCGATCTCCTCCGGCGAGGGCTCGCGGCCATACTCCTGCAACAGCTGACGGGAAACGCGGATCAGCTTGTTGATGGTCTCCACCATATGCACGGGAATGCGGATGGTGCGGGCCTGATCGGCGATGGCGCGGGTGATAGCCTGGCGGATCCACCAGGTGGCGTAGGTGGAAAACTTATAGCCCTTGCGGTAATCGAATTTTTCCACGGCCTTGATCAGGCCCAGGTTGCCCTCCTGGATCAGATCCAGGAACAGCATGCCGCGGCCCACATAGCGCTTGGCAATGGATACCACCAGGCGCAGGTTGGCTTCCGCCAGGGAACGCTTGGCCGCGTTGCCGTCGTCTACCAACGCCTGATAGGCCTTCTTTTCCTCGTCCGTCAGCGGCTCGCCGTCATCGGTCTCTCCCTTAGCCAGGGTTTGCGCGGCGTCATCGCCCCGTTCCATGCGCATGGCGATGTCGATCTCTTCCTCGGCGCTGAGCAATTGCACCTTGCCGATCTCCTTCAAATACATGCGCACCGGGTCATCGATGCTGATGCCCTCCGGCATGGTGAGATCCAGGTCTTCATCGGTAATGGTTTCGGGCGCGCTGGGGGTTTCCGGGGCGGAATTCATATCCCGGATCACTTCAACGCCCATCCCCTCCAGGGTTTCCAGCACGGTATCAAACTGATCGGGATCAATATCCGTGGTGGACAGCTTGGTAATGATCTCGTCATAGGTCATTACGCCCTTGGATTTGCCCAGCTCATAAATTTCATTGAGCTTGTTTTGCTTTTTATCGGGTTGATTGCTCAATGTGGCCGCTCCTTTCAATGCACCAATCTCTTGATGCGGTTCAGTTCGGTGGTTAAAGCCATCAGCTGTTTCAGCTCATCTTGCTTATTTTCATTATCCAGGTTGTTCAAATTTGCGCTGATCTCATCGATCTGCTTTTGCAGGCGATGGACCCGAACGGTGTTGAGACACTGCTCCGCCATACTGGCGGCATTTTCCGCGTTGATCTGGATATCCAGCGCGAACAGATCGCTGATCTCCTGCCGGTCCTGATCGTTTTCGCATTCGCTCAGGATGGAGGCGGGCGACATGCCCGACAGCAGCTTTTCGGCCAGCTGGCGGATCAGCGGCGTATCAAAATCCTCGGCGCGGATGGCGTTTTCCGGGGCGAGGCCGCTGGCCAGGATCGAAATCAGCGTTTTTTCCTCCATGGAATGGGTCTTTTCCCCCTGGTTCCTTCGCAGAGGGCGAAGGACTGCGCGCTGGGGCTGCTGGGCCTCCGGCATGGTGATGCCCATTTGCTGCACCAGCACCTCCCGGGAGATCCCGGTATCCACAGTAAGGTTTTTGAGGTAGTGATCCAATTCGATGGGTTCCTTCACCTTGCGCAGAATCTCCGCGCTGCGCCTGGCGTATTCCATGCGGCCTTCGTCATCGCTGAGATCCAGGCCCTCCTTGGCGCGCTGAAGCAGATATTCCGCCGCGCGCAGGGGACGCAGCTTCTGAAAAGCGTCCAGTCCCCGCTGGCGGATGAACTCATCCGGATCCAAATTATCTGGGAAGAACAGCACCCGGGCCTTGATATCCTCCTGCTCAAAGATATCCAGCGCGCGGACGATGGCGTGCTGACCGGCGCTGTCGCCGTCATAGGAAACCCAGATCTCCGGCGCGTAGCGCTTGAGCAGGCGCGCCTGTTCATTGGTCAGGGCCGTGCCCAAGGTGGCCACCACGCCGTTCACGCCGTGCTGGATCAAGGCCACCACGTCCATGTAACCTTCCACCAGGATGATGCGATTGAGGTTGCGCTGCTTTTTGAGCAGATTGGCCGCGTAAACGCCTTTTCGCTTGTTGAAAACAGGCGTGTCGGAAGTATTGAGATATTTGGGCTGAATATCCCCCATGGCGCGTCCGCCAAAGCCCAATACCTGTCCCTGGGCGTCGATGATGGGAAAGATGGCCCGATTGCGGAACATATCGAACCTGCTGTCCGGCTTGACCACGGTGAGTCCAGCCAAACGAAGCTCCTCCTGGCTATATCCCTGGTTCTCCAATTCCGTCGTC
This sequence comes from uncultured Eubacteriales bacterium, assembly GCA_902781945.1. Lineage (GTDB taxonomy): Bacteria > Bacillota > Clostridia > Christensenellales > Aristaeellaceae > SFMI01. The sequence goes on from CACZLE010000005.1 coordinate 33,643, forward strand.
AGCGCGTCCCATGCATCGGGCGCGGCGCCCAGGCCGAATTTGCGGATGGTGCCATCGTCCAGGCCGCGATTGTGGAGATAATCCAGCAGCCTTTGGTTTTCCGGCAGCCACAGTTGGGCATGATACCATTTGGCGGCGGCCCGGTTGGCGGCAAGCAGCCGTTCCCGCTGGGTGCGCCTGCGTTCGTAATCGGGGTCCTCCTGCATGGCAGGCACGGGAATGTGCATCTGCCGGGCGATGTGTTCCACGGCCTCGGGATAGGTAAGCCGCTCCATTTCCTGCACGAACTGCACCACGTTGCCGCCTGCCTTGCAGCCAAAGCAATAATAGAGATTCTGCTCGGCATTAACGGAAAAGGAAGGGGTTTTTTCGTGATGGAACGGGCAAAGCCCCCAATAGCGGGAGCCGTTTTTTTTCAGGGGAACATATGCTGAAACGATCTGTACGATATCAGCGCGTGCGTAAAGCTCGTCCAGCCACGCGGCTGGAAACCGTCCCGGCATTGATCGTCCCCCTTTCCCATCCGGCTGTATTGTGGAATTCGCCGTTCATCCCAATTTTCCTGCAATTATGACAAGATAATTCATGGAATTTGCTGCTGTTTTTTCCGCAGTCCGGGTTTGGATACATTCGTATATACGATGCAAATGAAAAAAATCCTTTTTTCGTTTTTCTTGAAACAAAGAAAAAAACTTCCGGCAAATGCGCCGGAAGTCAAGGGATCAGGAAACGGCGGCGTTTCTTCGTCTGCGCCTGCCGCGCCGCTTGGTGGTCCGCAAGGTCATGGGCATGCTGATGGCGGTGGCGCTGGAACGGTTGCGCACCACGTTCAGCACCAGGCCAATGCCCGCCATGTTGGTCACAAAGTTGGAGCCGCCATAGCTGAGGAAGGGCAGCGGAATACCCGTGATGGGCAAAAGACCTACCGTCATGCCGATGTTTTCTATAATATGGGAGAAGAACATGGCCATAACGCCATAGATCATCAGCTTTCCATAGCGGTCCGCCGTGAAATGGGCCAGGTAAAACATGCGCAGCAGTAACAGCATGTAGCCGATGATGACGCCCAGGCAACCCACAAAGCCAAAGGCTTCCCCGATGGCGGAAAAGATAAAGTCCGTCCAGTCTTCGGGAACATAGTTGAGCTGGCTCAGCGATCCCACGACGAAGGTGCCGATGCCGCTTTTTCCGCCGGAGCCGATGGCAAGCTGGGAATTCAGGATCTGATAGCCGCCGCTGTTCTTATATTCTTCCGGATTCAGGAAGGACAGAATGCGCTGGAGGCGGAAGCTCTGGGAACCGCTGACCATCATATAGCCGAACAGACCGAACACGGCAAAGATGGCCAGGATCATGATGGTGAGCAGCAGCCAGGGCTCGGCATCGGCAAAATAGAGCATCACATAGAAGATGACGCACATGACCAGCACGGAGCCCACCTCGCCCTGAGCCAGGGTGAGCAGCACGGGCGTTCCGAAAACCATCAGGTTATATCCTGCGTTTCTCAGGGTGGCAAAGGGTTTTTCCGTGGAGGCGAAGCTGCGGGCCAGCATCATGATGATGCCGATCTTGATGAACTCGGCAGGCTGAATGGTGCGGCCACGGCCAATGGGGATCCAGGCCGTCACGCCGGAGATGGCCTCCGACGCCAGGGCCAGCAGCAGCAGACCGATGATGCTGTAATATACCAAACGGCTCTGTACCCGCAGCAGCTCATAGGGAATGGCCACCAGGAAACCCAGGATCAGCGGCGAGGCCAGGATGAAAACTGCCTGCCAGGAGGCGGAATTGGAATTGAGGATGTAATTCAGCACCGACAAATCGGTTCCCTTATCGGGATTAAAGGTGGCGATGGCAATGCTGTACACGCCAAAGAGCGCCAGGGCATAGGTGATCAGGATCAACGGAATGTCCAGATGCGCCCGCGTCCGGCGGTCTTCGGTTGACATGACGCCCGCCATTTGGCGGCGCATTTTGCGTTTCAGGAATGCCACGGAAGCCTCCTTGCGTGATAGGTTTTGAGCGGAACAGCCTTTCCATCCAGCCGCTGGGCGATCCGCAGGAGGGCGGCCCGGATCTTTTCGGGATACTCGTCCAGCAGCCGCCCTTCAAATGCAGCGTTATAAATCAATTCGGAGAAAGGAACAATGCCTGCCAACGGAATGTCCAGATAGGCGGCAATCGCGTCCGGCGGAGCGACATGGCCGGAAGTGACCAGTCCCTTATAGAAGAAATTCATGATCAGTGAAATGGGGACATCGCCCCATTCCCGAAGCATGGCCGCCGCGCGTTCGGTATTGCGGGCCGCAGCGTCTCCGGGCAGCGTGATCAGCAGGATCTCATCCGCCGGCGGAACCAACCGCCTGGCCGCAGGCTGCATGATCACAGGCAGATCCAGCAGTACGTAATCAAAGCGCTTTTTCAGCCTTTCCAGACAGCGCGCCAGCTGCTTATCCGTCACTTCCGGCTCCCATTGAGGCGCCGCCACCAGGTAGGCTTCTCCCCCGCGCAGCTTGATCATGACCTGCTCCATGGTATAGTCCTGCTCGCAAAGATCAGCCAGGTCAAACACGACCTGATCCTGCACGCCCAGGGCGATATCCAGCCCGCGCATGCCAAAGCAACCGTCCACCAGGCACACTTTTTTGCCGGTCTCCGCCAGCGCCAATCCCAGCGCGGCGGTCAGCAGCGTTTTGCCGCTGCCGCCCTTGCCGGAAGTGATCGCAATGATTTTTCCCATAGTTTTTCCTTTGATTTTTACGGCATCAGCTGATTGCCGCCCACCACGGTAACGTCGCCGGTGGTCTTTTCTCGCTCGCCCATCCACCAAGTGACAAATTCCTTTACGGCTACGGAGCATTCGCCGCCGGAGAAGCCGTTAGGAATAAAGCAGATCATGGCGATTTCCGCGTCGGAACTGAAGGGCGACAGGGCGCAGAACCAAGCGTTGTTTTCCAGGTCGATCTTCACCTTGCCGCGGGTGATCTGGGAAGTACCGGTTTTCGCCCAGATCTCCTTGCGGTAAGCCCAGCCGCGCACGTGCTTGGCCGCGGTACCGGAATCGTCCACCACGCCTTCCATCCCGGCTCGGATATAGGGCAGATATGCGTCCACGCCTTCCAATTGATTGAACAGGCTGGGCGAGGTCTTGGAGATCACTTCGCCCTCCGGAGAAATGACGGAATCGATGATATGCAGGTTCCACACCTTGCCGCCGTTGCCCAAAGCGGCGATATAGCGGGACATGGCGGCGGGGGTCACCATGGTGATGCCCTGGCCGATGGCGGTCTGTATCTCCAAGCTGCCGCCCCATTTGATATCGTTCAGATAGTTGTAGATATCGCTGACGACGGCGGCCTTCATGGCGGTCTCACGGGGCATGTTGAGCTCGTCCATCAGGATCACCTGCAGGGAGGATACCCAGCGGTCCTGGGCAGTCTCCACGGCCATGTCCATCATGCGCTTGATGCACTTGTCCAGGCGTTCTTCGTTGTAGGAAATACCGTTGGTGGCGCCCACGCCCTGCAGATGCTGCTTGATCTTGGCGGCCACCAGGGTGGGCGTCCAGGTGCGCTGCTCGCCCAGGGACACGGAGGGATCGTACAGGTTGGCCTGATTGCCCACCAGGCTGCGGGCCTCGCCCTTGAGTTCGATGCCGGTCTTGCTGGTCAGGCCCATATTGACGGCATACTGATACAGCAGGTTGCTGCCCGTATCGCCGTACAGACGGGACGCGATTTCATAGAAGAAATAGTTGCAGGAGTGGGCCAAGCCCTCAATGACCGTCTGGTCGTTATGCTGATAACGAAGATTCTTGGCGATCCAGCAGGTGGGGGCTTCATTTTTGTTATGGGTATACTTGGTGAAAGGCCCGCCATCGCTGATCTTGTCCACAGGCGTGATGGCCTTATTGACCAACGCCGCCAGGGCCGTGACCATCTTGTAGGTGGAGCCGGGCTCGGCGCGCTGCTGGATGGCGTAATTCATCATCACGTTGCGCTCGTCCGTCAGGATCTCCGCCGCGGCGTCCCCGCCGGCAATCAGCGCGTTCAGGTCGTAGGTGGGATACTGGGCCATGGCCAGCACATTGCCGGTGTTCACATCCAGTACCATCAAAACGCCTGTTTCCGCCAGCAGCAGGCTGAATTCATCCCAGTCACGGTCCGAAATCTTGCTGCGGTTGGTTTCCAGCCATTGCGGATTGGCCAATTTTCCTTCCTGGACGGAACGGGTGCTGCGCACGTTATCCTCGATGGCGCGCTCCGCCGCCTGCTGATAGCTGGCAATGATGGTCAGTTTGACGTTGTTGCCGTCCCGGGGCTCCGTGCTGCTGAGCTCGCGGGTCAATTTGCCGTTGTTGTCCTTCTCCATTACCCGGGAGCCGGAACGCAGCGTGATATTTTCCGTCAGCTCCCGCTCCATGGTATATTCCACGCCGTCCAGGCCGATGGTATCCGACAGCGTGTAGCCCTGGGGCTTGAGCTCGGTATTATAGGTTTCATAGGAGGAAATGGGGCCCACATACCCGATGATATGGGAGGCCAGGGAGCCGCGCGGATAGACGCGCTGGGAGCCGACCTCAATATCAAAGCCTTCCAGCATCATGCTGCGGCCTTCGATTTCGGACACGGTGGAGTAGGATACGTTCTTGGCCACAACGACAGGCACGGAGTTGAACAGGTTCATCTGCATCTCGTTATAGATGGCCATGACCTTGAGCACCGTGGCTTCATCGATCGTCCGATCCAGTTTTTCTGCCACCGCGTCAAATTGATAACGGCTGTATAATTCCTCAAAGGCGACGGTGGCATCATCATATTTGCTGCTGGTCAGGTAATGGTTGCTGCGCCACTGATTGCTGCGGATGTTCCAGCTGGCCTCGGAAATGCCTTCGCCAAACTGGTATTGCCATACGCCGTCCTCATCCTTGCTGATCACAAAATCGACGCAGATCTCGCCGCCGTATTTTTCGATGATATCGATGGCGGCGAGGATGGATTCAGTAAATTTCTGATAGTTCGCCTTGCCGCCCTGGGCAGAGCTGCGATAAAAGGTAACGTTATATACATCCTCGGTCATGGCCAGGATGACGGAGTCCGCATCCGTAATCATGCCGCGCTTGCCGGTGGTGCGGATGGTTTTCAGGCTGGTGGACCCGGCCTGGTCGGCGTATTCTTCGCCCTTCACCAATTGCAGATTGGCAAGGCCGTAAATCAGGTAGGCAAACAGGCCCGCCATTACCAGCAAGGCGATCACATTGCGAAAAACGCTTGTTTTTTTCATGCTTCACTCCTTTCTTCCTCGATCATGGCGCGGCGCACGCGTCCGCCGTACATCCCCAGCCACATGCGGGCAGGGATCATGAGCAGCACGGCCAGCGCGCCGGTATAGAGGATGGCCACGAAAGCGCGGATAAACAGCGCCGCCGCCACCTCGGTTCCGGAAAGGGTCACATAGATCAGACAAACAATTTCGATGCCCGCGGCAATGCACATGGCGTCCAGCGGGATGCGCAGATGGGGATTCAGATCCCCGCGGATCTTTTTGTTGCTGTCGCTTTGGCGCAGCATCAGTTTCTCCCGCTTTTCATCGCTCATATCGGCGAACACATAGGCGAAAAGCATGCCGAAAACGGGATACAGCACCACGTAAAGGCCGCCCACGGAGGATGTCATGGCTTCCAGCAGGATCCCCGCCACGCAGGATGCGCCGAAGGCGTACTTTTTGCCCAGGGAAACCGTCAGGATGGCGATATCCACCGCCAGCAGATTGCCCACGACGCCGTAGATTTTCAGGTGCTGCATGGCGCATACCTGGAGCAGATAAAACAGCAGCGTCATGAAAAAGGCTTTGATCACTTTCCGCATGGCTCATTCCTCATCATCCTGGGTCAGATCGCTCAAAGAGAAGGTGGGAACGGGCGTGGCGGTGGGTTCAGGGCTGGCAGTGGGCTCCGGCGTTGCCGTGCCGGGAACGTCCTCATAGGACAGGTTGGGCACGTTGGGGGTCTCCGCCACAACGATCACAGCGGAAGCGTCAGGAAGAACCGTGGTATCGGGCTCCGGCGTCGCTTCCACGGTTTCAGGACCAGGGGTGGGCGTTTCATCCACGTTGAAGGCGGATTCTCCGCTGACCGCGAAGGTGGGCACAGGCCGGGCTGTGGGCAGGCCAGTGTAGGTGATGCCGGACTCATCCCGGACCTCCGCCTGTTCGGCGTAGGTGGGCACATAGCGGTATACGATCACGTATTCCACCCGTTCAAAGTCCACGATGGGCTCAATGACCACATAGGCCTTGCCCTCCTCCATGCCGCGGGTGCTCTCGCGCACCACGCCGATGGGGATGCCCTTGGGGAATTCCACGCCCACGCCGGAGGTGACCACGGTGTCGCCCTGACGGGGCAGATGGTTTTCACTCAGATAATACATGCGGCAGGTGGGCTCGCCGTTGATGCCCATGGTGCCCTTCACCGTCCCCTGGTAACGGGTGGCCTCGATCAGGGCGGGGATGCTGGTATCGCTGTTGATGATGGTCTGCACCTTGGCGGTGGTCTCCGTCACGTCATAGGTATAGCCCACAAGACCGCCCGCTTTGACGACGGCCATGTAATTCTGGATCCCCTGATTGGTGCCCACATTGATCTGCAGGGTGGAAAAATAGTTGGTGGAATCGGTGGAGATCACCTTGGCCGGCACGCCGTCAAACTGGGAATGGGTCTGCATCTCGTACATGAGGTCGCTGTATTCGTTCAGCTGTTCCTGAAGCTCGTTGACCATCATGTTCTGGCTCAGCAGCGCGTCATATTTTTCATAGAGCTGCTCATATTCATATTCCAGATTGCTGCGCAGCTTGAGACGGCGGATATAGTTGAAAAACCACCCGGTGCCGCTGGAAAAATAATCCTGGATCGGCTCCATCACGGTAGCGATGGCCTTGCGCGGGAGAGTCAATATCTCATATTCCGGCAAAAGCTGGGACGCCACCATGATCCCGATGACAGCCAGCAAAAATACGACGATCAGTACAAACAGCACATTCCGCAGGCGATGCTGCGCCTCCGGATTGGCCTTGCGCTTCTCTTTTTTGCGGCCACGCCGCCCGGCGGCAGGCTGCTCCGCCGCCAGGGCGTCCGCAGGCTGCTGCGCGATCTTCATTTTTTGTTTACGCGGCATGTCCTTCCTCCGTTGTTATTCATCCCGCTGGATGGGACTGGCGATCATCCGCTGGAGCCAGTCGATGTTTTCAGACAGATGGCCTATGCCCAGGATGGCGCACTCCATGGGCTCCTTGGCCAGGAGCACGGGCATATCCAGCTCTGTGGCGATAAAGCGGTCCATGCCGCACAGCAGCGAACCGCCCCCGGTCAGATGGATGCCGCCCCGCATGATATCCCCGGCCAATTCCGGCGGCGTGCGCTCCAGCACAAACTGGATGGCGGCCAGGATCTCCAGGCACGGCTCCTTGAGGGCTTCATAGATCATGGTGGAATTGATTTCCACGGTCTGGGGCAGGTTGGTCACCAGATCCCGTCCCCGCACGAAAGCCCGGCGGGAATCGTTCATTTTGAGAGCCGCGCCCAGATCGAATTTCACATCCTCCGCCGTGCGATCACCGATGAGCAGATTGAATTTCTGCTTGACATACTCAATGATGGCCCCGTCCATCTTGACGCCGCCGGTGCGGATGGAACGGGATATGACGATGCCGCCCAGGGAAATGACAGCCACCTCCGTGGTGCCGCCGCCGATATCCACCACCATGCTGCCCTTGGGCTCAAAGACCGGCAGGCCGGAACCCAGCGCCGCGGCAAAGGGCTTTTCGATCAGATGCAGCGCGCCGCGGCGGATGCCTGCGTTTTCCGCGGCCTCCCGCACGGCCTTGCGCTCCACGGCGGTAACGCGGCTGGGAATGGTGATCCATCCCCGGGGGCGCACCAGACGGGAGGTGCCGATGGCCTTGCGGATGAAAAACTCCAGCATGTATTCCGTCATATCGTAATCGCGGATCACGCCGTCCTCCAGGGGGCGCACGGCGGATAGATCCCCCATGGTGCGGCCCAGCATCAGCCGGGCGTCGTCGCCAAAGGCCTTTACCGTCTTTTTCTTGCCGTCCTGGACCACCATCAAGGTGGGCTCATTGAGCACCACGCCCTTGTTCTTGACGTAAACCTGCGTATTGGAAGTGCCTAAATCAATCGCGATATCAGGCGCTATAATTGCCATAACTGCACATCCTCGTAATTATTTCAAAGTTCCCAGCCGATGGACAAAAGCATATCGCGCACCAGGTGCATGGGCAGGCCGATCACATTGGAGGGGCTGCCCGTGATGGAGGAGACGAACATGCCGCCCATCCCCTGCGCGCCGTATGCCCCCGCCTTATCCATGGGCTCGCCGGATCGGATATAGCGAAGGGCGGCCTGGTCGTCAAACTGCACGAAATGCACTTCCGTCTGATCCAGGCGAACGTCTTTTTTGCCGGTCAGCCCGTCAATAACGCATACGCCGGTATAGACTGTGTTCATATTTCCGGAAAGCAGCCGCAGCATGCGCAGGGCATCCGCTTCGTCCTTGGGCTTGCCCAGGGTCTCTCCCTTGCAGGAAACCAGGGTGTCCGATCCCAGCACCGTGCATCCGGGATAGCGCAGTGCCGCGGCCTCGGCTTTACGAGCCGCCAGCGTCTGCACCACCTGGTCCGGCTTGCCGATCAAATGCTCGTCCACGTCCACCGGGCAGGCGGTATAAGAAATCCCCATCAGGGACAACAGCTCCCGCCGCCTGGGAGAGGCGGAAGCCAGGATCAAATGTTTTTCGCTCATGGGTTCATCCTTCTGCGCCATTGTTCAGACAATAGCACACCTTATTATATCACACAAAGGGTCAAATAGTATAGAGGAAATACATCACTTTGAAACATTTTTGTAAAGAATTCATGTCGCACAGGGAAACAAAAAAAGCAGCGCAGGGCTGCTTTTACACAGAAATAAATGGATCACGCTGTTTCGCCGCGATAGGCGGCGGCCTCGTCCAGCATATGCCGGGCGTGGGTCAGGCCGGTGTCGCTGTATTCGCTCACGCCGCTGAGCATCCGGGCGATCTCCTGCACCCGCTCATCCCCCAGCACCTCCCGAACGGAAGTGTTGGTGCGGCCCTCGCTCTCCGCCTTGCTGACCACATAGTGGCGGGTGGCCATGGCCGCGATCTGCTGGAGGTGGGTGACGCAGATGACCTGGCGGTACTTGGCGATATCCCACATTTTTTGTCCCACCACCTGGGCGGTACGGCCCGAAATGCCGGTATCGATCTCGTCAAAGACCATGGAAGGGATCTCCGCCCGCTCGGCGGAAAGGGCTTTCAGGGACAGCATCACGCGGGAAAGCTCGCCGCCCGACGCGATCTTCGCCAGGGGTTTCGGCTCCTCGCCCGCGTTGGGCGCGATCAAGAAGCGCACCTGGTCGATACCCAGAGCTGTGGGCACGCCGCTTTCCTGAGAGAACTCTACAAAGAATCGCGTTCCCCGCATGTTCAGGTCCCCCAGCTGCTCCTCCATGCGTTTTTCAAAGCGAGCCGCCAGCTGTCTGCGGTTGTCAGACAAAGCCTTCGCAGCGGAATAATACTCCCGATAGGCCTCCTGGGCCTTTTTCTTGGCATGGTCCAGGGAAGCCTCGATGCTCTCGTATTGCGCCAATTCTTCCCGAACGCGATCCAGCGCCGCCAGCATCTCCTTGGTGGTGGGGCCATATTTACGGGAAAGCTTGCGGATCAGATCCAGCCTTTCCTCCACATAGGCGGCCCGCTCGGGGTCGTCGTTCATGGCGTCCAGCATCGTGCGCACCGTGATGCCCAGATCCTCCGCGTCATAATACAGGCTTTCCGCCCTTTTATACAGATCGGCATAATCCGAACCCAAGCGCTCCACCGCGGCCAAGGCGCGCATGGCGCTGCGAGCCTGCTCCACCATGGCTCTGCCGCCCGCCGCTTCATACAGCGAAGCGCTGGCTTCCCGCAGGGCTTCGGTGATCTTTTCACTGCTGCGGTAGCGGTCCCGCTCCTGGCTGAGCTGTTCCTCTTCTCCCTCGGTCAGATTGGCAGCTGCCAATTCTTCTTCCTGAGCATGGAGGGTTTTCAGCTTTTCATCCCGGTTCTGGCTTTCCCTTTTCAGCCGGGAATAGGCCGCATGGGCTTCATGATACCGTCCAAAGAGGCGGGCCGTCTCCGCCATCAGCGCCTCGTGCCGCCCATCTCCCAGGGAATCCAGACAATGCAGATGGTTCTTATCATCCAGCAGCGATTGGTGCTCATGCTGCCCGTGCATATCCATCAGCATGCCGGAAAGCTCCCGCAATTGGGCCAGCGGCACCGACGTGCCCTGGATCCTGCATACACTGCGTCCGCTCTGACTGATCTCTCGGGCGAGAACCAAGGTGTTCTCCTCCGCCTCAAAATCGTGCTCGTCCAGCCAGGCGCGGGCCTGGGCACAATCGGATATGTCAAAAAGTCCTTCGGCATAAGCTTTTTCGCATCCAGTGCGAATCAACTCTCTGTCCGCACGACTGCCCAGCAGCAGGTTGACGGCATCCACCACGATGGATTTGCCCGCGCCCGTCTCGCCGGTCAGCACATGCAGACCTTTGCCAAAGGACAATTCGATCTGATCGATCAAGGCGATGTTTTTAATCAGTAATTGCAGCAGCATAGCTCCAATATCAGCAGATCAGCGTTTAAGAATCTCCTGGAATTTTTCCACCACGGCGGGCGCTTCCTCAGAGCTGCGCACGGCCACAAAGATGGTGTTATCACCGGAGATCGTGCCCAGCACTTCCGGCCAGCGCATGCTGTCGATGGCTTCGCCGGCGGCATTGGCGCTGCCGGGCAGCGTGCGGATCACGATCAGGTTTTCCGCGTAGCTGATGGACAGCACCGAATCGATAAACATGCGCACCAGGCGTTCGGAAACGCCATGCTCCGCCTTGTCCACCGTGGCATACTTGTAGGATCCGTCCGGAGTCAGCACCTTGAGCAGCCGAAGCTCTTTGATGTCGCGGCTCACCGTGGCCTGCGTGACGACGATGCCGATGTCCCGCAGCTTGGCGGCCAGTTCTTCCTGCGTCTCAATATTGTCTTTCTCGATAATACTGAGAATTGCCATTTGTCTTGCGTTTTTCATCCGTACCTCCCCAAGCAATTGAATTGCTTACAAATTAAGTATACCACATTTATTGTTTTTGTGCAACAAATATAATTTCTGACAAGTCACTCCTGCGTTTCGGAAGAAGCGGTCTGCTCCTGCTCAGTTTTTGCGCTGTCAGCCTTCTCCGGCAGCGGACGGTCCTCCACAAAGGCCAGGAATTCCTCCCGGGACAGGGTCTCCCGCTCGATCAGAAGCTGAGACAAACCTTCCAGCTTGTCCTGATGGGTCCTGAGGGTATCCATGGCCATGGCGTAGCAGGAGCGCAGCATATCGGCCACTTCACGGTCGATGGCCGCCGCCACCTCCTCGCTGTATTCCCGGGAATGGCCAAAGCTGGCGCCCACGAACACCTCCTGCTCGCTGTCCAGGTAGATCGTGCCGATCTTTTCGCTCATGCCGTAGCGGGTCACCATGGCGCGGCAGATGTTGGTGGCGTTTTGCAGATCGCTCTGGGCCCCGGTAAAGATATCATCAAAGATCAGTTTTTCCGCCGCGTGGCCGCCCAGGCTCATGGCCGTGCGCTGGAGGAGCTGGGAACGGCTCATGTTGTCCAGTTCCTTCGTAGGCAGGGACAGGGTGAAGCCGCCCGCGCCTCCGCGGGGCACGATGGTCACCGTGTGCACTTCGTCGCACAGGGGCAGATAATGCCCCACGATGGCATGTCCCGCCTCGTGATAGGCCACCAGCTTGCGGTCCTCTTCCAGCACCTTGTGGCTCTTCTTCTCCGGGCCCATCTGGATGCGCTCCACCGCTTCGATCAGCAGGGCCTGGGTGATCTTGTCCACCCGGGCGCGGGCAGCCAGGATGGCGGCCTCGTTCATGATATTTTCCAGATCCGCGCCGGTGGCGAAGGGCGTGCGCTTGGCGATGTTCTCCAGGTTCACATCGTCGGCCAGGGGCTTGCCCCGGGAATGTACCTTGAGCACGGCAATGCGCCCGTTGACATCGGGATAATTGACGGTGATCTGCCGGTCAAAGCGGCCCGGGCGCAAAAGCGCGGGGTCCAGGATGTCCCGGCGGTTGGTGGCCGCCATGACGATGACGCCCTCATTGGCGGTAAAGCCGTCCATCTCCACCAGCAGCTGGTTCAGGGTCTGCTCGCGCTCGTCATGACCGCCGCCCAGGCCCGCGCCGCGATGGCGGCCCACGGCGTCGATCTCATCAATGAATACGATGCTGGGCGCGTTGCGCTTGGCCTGCTCAAACAGATCGCGGACGCGGCTGGCGCCCACGCCGACGAACATCTCCACAAAATCAGAGCCGCTGATGGTAAAGAAGGGCACGTTGGCTTCGCCGGCCACGGCTTTCGCCAATAGCGTTTTGCCCGTGCCTGGCGGGCCCACCAGCAATACGCCCTTGGGGATGCGCGCGCCCAGGGACAGATAATTCTTGGGATTTTTGAGGAAATCCACGATTTCCCGCAGTTCTTCCTTCTCCTCGTCCGCCCCGGCCACGTCCTCGAAGCGGATCTTGTTTTTGGATGGATCGCTCATGGTGGCGTGGCTCTTGCCAAAGTTCATCACCTTGCCGTTGCCGCCCATCATCTGCTGCCGCATGGTGAACCACCAGAAGGCCATGACCAGGATGGTGATCAGGATGAAGGGAAGCCATTCCACAAACCAGGGAGTGGTCAGAGGCGCCAGATAGATAAGATGCAGCGCCTTGCCCTTGAAAGAAAGGTTGGCCTCGCTGATCTGGGCGCGATCCATGCCGGTATCCTGGGCGGACAGCGTATACAGCGTATCCAGGAATTCATCCCCGATCACGCAGGAGAAATCGTATCGGCTGGGGAATTCGGCCCGGGAACGGGCGGAATCATAATACAGGCCATACAGGGTCCGGCTGCGCACGGCGGCGTATTCCACGTGGCCGCTTTCCACCAGACTCAGCATATCGTCATAGGCGATCTCGGCGCCGTTGACCGTAGAGCCGCCGGAGATCAGATAGGCGATGAGGATAAACGCGGCGATCAGCACCAAATAGGCCATCAGGCCGCGGGAAGGTCTTCTCAAGTTCTTGTCCTCCTTACAGAAAATGCCTGAATATTATATCAAACATTGCGCATAAACGCAAACTGATTTTCATTATTTGGTATAGATTCTCGGATGCAGGATGCCAACATCCGGCAGATTGCGGTATTTTTCGTCATAATCCAGGCCATAGCCCACCACGAAGGCATCCGGAATGTTGAAGCAGGAATACTCCACCTCCAGGTTCACCCGGCGGCGGGCAGGCTTGTCCAGCAGGGTCGCGATGCGCACGCTGGAGGCCCCGCGGTGCAAAAGCTCGCTCTTGATATAGGAAAGGGTCATGCCGCTGTCCACGATATCCTCCACCACCAGCACGTCGCGCCCGTTCACGTCCCGGTCCAGGTCCTTGACCAGCTTGACCACGCCCGTGGACTTGGTGCTGCTGCCATAGCTGGAAATGGCCATGAAGTCGATATCCAGCGGCAGATCCAGTTCCCGCAGCAGATCCGCGAAAAAGATGACCGCGCCCTTGAGGATGCACACCACCACGGGAGATTTGCCCTGATAATCGGCGTTGATCCGCCGACCCAGCTCTTTGACCTTCGCCGCGATCTCCTCGCGGGTCACAAGCACGCGCTCCAGGTCCTGATACTGCTTAAATTCGTTGTTCATTGGTAAAGCCTCCCTTTTTTACAATTGATCGGGCAAACGCCCGGAATAATGAATGACGAAAACCTGATAGTCGGCATCGGGGCGATAACGCAAGCGCTCGGAAGCGCCCACGCCGATGACCCACAGCACCTCCTGTCCCAGGCACAGCAGGGGCCAGCCGTCCCGGAAGGGCTGATCGATCCCCTTGGAAATGAAATAGTCCTTGAGCTTCATGCTGCCCTGCATACCAAAGGGCGTGATGCGGTCCCCCGGCTGCCGGGTGCGCAAAAGCGCTGACTTCCACAATCCTTCCGGCATCGCTTGCAGCCGGAGCCCGTTCCCGGGATCCCCCGCAAAGGGCTCCGCTTGCAAATCCTCGGGATGAACAGCCGGGACGATGGGCTGCGGCGGCAGAAAATGCAGCCGATCCCGCGTGCGCAGCGCATGCCAGCCATCGGGCAGGTTCTCCCGCGCTCCGGGCGGCATTTGCAATAGCGCGAGCAGGGCTTCTGTATGCTGAAACAGCAGAGAAAGGCCGAAGGAACGGCCATAAGCCCGCAGCGCACGGCGCTGCATGGCAGGATGAAGGCTTTGCAGATCAGTCACCGCCAGAAAACGATAATCGCTCCGGGGCGTATGTGCGGAAAGCCACGCTGCCGTCTGATCGTTCAGATAATCGTTTTCCGTCCCTAGGATCTCAGCCGCCCGGCCAAGGGCGGGGACGGCCTGCGGAAACAGCTTTTCCATGGTTGGAATCAGCTCCGCGCGGATGGCGTTGCGGGTCAGGGACCTATCCCCGTTGCTTTCGTCCTCCCGCCAATCCTGCGATAGAATTGTCAGCGCGCCGCGCAGCGTATCCCGGGGAACATGCAAAAGCGGCCTCCACACAGGGGCATGATATTCCCGCATGCCGGACAGCCCGTCGCTGCCCGCGCCGTACATCAGATGCAGCAGCAGCGTTTCCGCCTGATCGTTCCTGTGATGGGCCAAGGCCAGGGTCTCCGCCTGCGTTTCCCCCATCGCCTCCCGGAACGCCTGATAGCGGGCCTCCCGGGCCGCCGCCTCCGGGCTGCCGCATTGCGAAACCCGCACGCGCTTGATCACCAGCGGCACAGAAAACCGTCGGCACAAATCCGCGCAGAAGCTCTCTTCCTCCGCAGCGGCCTCTCGCAGCCCGTGATTCACGTACACGGCGAAAACTGAGAAGCCTCTCTGCTGCCGCAGTTCGCAAAGCCCGCGCAGCAACGCCACGGAATCCGCGCCGCCAGACAGGCCCACCAGGATCCGCCCGGCAATTTCATGCCGATCCGCGCTTCTGCCGATTTCTCCCAGGATCAAAGAAAAATCATCCATAACATATCTATTGTACGATACCGCCCGCCCGTTGCGCAAGGGGCAAAAGCAAAAAACTTGCAGATTGCTTTTTCAGGCGGAATCAATTATAATTTGTTGGAACACAATCGACGGAGGTCGGGAATGGGAAGTACGGTCCGCAAATCCGCGCAGACACCATGGCGCGACATTTGTAAAATCGCGCTTGTGCAGCTGCTTGCCCGTTTTTTGTGGATCGCGCCTCTGTTTTTGCCGCTTCCGCTGATCCTTCGTATTTTCTGGATGATTCTTTTCGGACTCTTCGCCATTTTGCCGCTGCGCTCATTGGCTGCCTGTCAGATGCGGAATACAAAAGGCGGATTATCGCTTCGTCCAGCCTCCTATGTCCGCCGCGTTGCCTGCGGGACCCTGCGCGTCCTGCTGGATGGCCTTTGGTGCCTTCCCTTGGGCGGCATGCTTTATCTTTTGTATCGGTATATTTTTGTGCTGGACGCCTCGCGTTATGCCAAGGACGCAATTTTGCTGGGAAGCTATCTCGCTGTCGGCGCGGCAGAAACCACCCAGCAGCTGGTCGGTCTTCTGTTGGTTGCGGCGGCCTTTCTGATCAGCGCGGCCCTGTTCGTCTACGGCGGGCGACGGCACATGCTTGCCGAATATCTGCTGACGGGCGACGCGCTGCCCGTTCCCACGCTGCGTGCCGTCCGCATCGCACAAAAAGCGTGCAGGCAGGCCATGCTGAAAACCATGGGCTTGAATCTTCTTTCGCTGCTGCCCGCCATTTTGCTGCCCCTGGCTTTTTACTGCTGGCGGTGCGGAGGCGTTCAGAATATGCTGATGTCCCTCTTTCTGCTGATCAGCAGCCGTTTGGTAATGGACCCCGTTTCTCTCTGGATCACGGCTGGACTGTTTCTGTGCCTGTACCTACCTTTGATTCCATACAGAAAGGGGCGCTATGCCGCCCTGGTGAACGAATATGAACGTTGATACTCCCATGCGGCTGGATCGGCTGCTGAGTCTCCTGGCCCTGGGCACCCGCAGCCAGGCGCGGGAAATCGTCAAGGGCGGCAGGATCGCCGTCAACGGACAAACCGAAAGGAACGTCGACAGGCGGTTGAACAAGGGGGACCAGATCGTCCTGGACGGTCAGCCCCTGGACGCCCGCACCGTGCGGCACGTGATGCTCTATAAGCCCTGCGGCGTGCTGACGGCGGCCATGGACAAAAAGCAAAAGACGGTGCTGGATCTGCTGCCGCCGGTCTACAAAGCCTGCGGCTGCATGCCCGTGGGCCGGCTGGATAAGGATACCGAGGGCTTGCTGCTGCTCTCCACGGACGGCGAAATGGCCCACCGCCTGCTTTCCCCCAAGCGGCACGTGCAAAAGTGCTATCGCGCCGAGGTGGACGGCCCTTTGAATGACGCGGATATCGCCGCCTTCCGGCAGGGCCTGGCGCTGTCCGATTTCACCGCCCAGCCCGCGAAGCTGGAGATCCTGTCCTCCTGCGCGGAGAAGGCCGTGGCCCTGGTTTGGGTCGGAGAGGGCAAATATCATCAGGTGCGCCGCATGTTTGCCGCCCGCGGACGCACGGTAAAGGCGCTCAAGCGCCTCAGTATCGGGCCGCTGGCGCTGGATGAAAGCCTTCATCCCGGCGAATACAGAGAATTGGAGCCGCAGAAATTGCAGATGCTGCTTTCCGCGGTATCAGGAGAAGAAAATCCATGAGCGAACATTATTACACGGAAAATCCCACCAGCGAAAGCAGGCCCGCGGAGGCCGTCTTTACCTATCGCGGCCACGATCTGCGGCTCACCACCGATTCCGGCGTTTTTTCCCGGGGAGAACTGGATGCCGGGACCCGGATCCTGCTGGCGGCTTTACCGGAAAGGCTATCCGGCAGCGTGCTGGATCTGGGCTGCGGCTGGGGGCCGGTAGGGATCTGCGTGGCGCAGGAAAACCCCGATTGCCGGATCACCTTTTCCGATATCAACCTGCGTGCGCTGGAGCTGGCGCGGCAAAACGCACAAAAGTACGGCGTTCAGGGCACCTTCATCCACAGCGACGGCTTTGCGTCCATCGACGGCGTTTTTGACGCCGTCATCACCAATCCGCCCATCCGCGCGGGCAAGCAGACCATCTATCAGATGTTTTCGGACAGCGCGGCGCACCTCCTCCCCGGCGGCGCGCTGTATCTGGTGATCCGCAAGCAGCAGGGCGCGCCCTCCGCGCAAAAATATTTGGGCACGATTTTTCCCAGGGTGGAAATTCTTGATAAAAGCGGCGGATATTGGGTGTTCTGCTGCGAAAAGGAGGCAGACAAATGAAGTACGACCGTTCATTCTTTGATGCCGGCATCGACCGCAAGGGCACGCGTTGTGTCAAGTGGGACGCGGACTTTATACAGCCCGGCGACCTGCCCATGTGGGTGGCGGACTGGGATTTTCAATGCGCCGATCCCATCGTGGACGCCCTGAAACAGCGGGCGGCGCACCCCTGCTACGGTTATCCTTGCGGCGATCCCCGGGATCAGGAAGCCTTCTGCGGCTACTGGCAGCGCCGTCACGGCGTGACCATTAAGCCCGCTCAAACGCTGATGCTGCCCTGCGTGGTGACGGGCATCCGGCAGATGGTGCTTACCTTTACCCAGCCCGGAGACGGCGTGCTGATGATGACGCCGCTGTACGGCCCCTTCCACGACAGCATCAAGCGCTCCGGGCGCAGGCTGATCAACGTGCCCCTGCTGCGCCGGGAAGACGCCTGTTACGATATCGATTTTGAGGGCGTGGAAAATGCGCTGCAAAATGGCGTCCGGCTGATCCTGTTCTGTAATCCCCATAATCCGGTTTCCCGCGCCTGGCGCAAGGAGGAATTGCGGCAGCTGGCGGAATTGGCCAAGCGCTATGACGCCCTGCTTTTGTCCGACGAGATCCACGCGGATTTTGTGTACAAGCCCCTGGAATTCATCTCCATGCTGTCCATCCCCGAGGCGGCTGACCGCACGCTGATGCTGACGGCGGCCAGCAAAACCTTCAATATTCCCGGTCTGCAGCAGGCCATGGCCGTTTCCTATAACGCCGATATCCTGAAAAAGATTTCCGACAATCTGGAGATGCAGGGTGTCACCAGCGGCAACGTTTTCGCCCTGCCCGCCACCCAGGCCGCCTACACGAAATGCGACGACTGGCTGGACGGTATGCTGGACTATCTGAGCGAAAGCCGCGACATTCTGAAAAAGGAATTGGCGCAGCAGCTGCCGCTGGCAGTGTTGACGCCCATCGAGGCCACGGCCCTCAGCTGGATCGACCTGCGGGCATATGCGCCCACCTGCGCCGAGCTGAACCAAAAGATCAAAGCCCATCACCTGGTGATCAACGAGGGCAATTGGTTTGGCCCCGAGGACGGCGAGGGCTTCATGCGGCTCAACTTTGCCTGCCCCCACGCGACGCTGCGGGAGGGCGTCCGCCGTTTGGCGGAAGCGCTGACAAAATAAAGGAGGAACGCAAAAATGGCAAATTGGGATTCTTTGATCGATTCCATGCGGGACGATATGATCAATACCCTGCAAAAGTGGATCAGGCAGCCCAGTATCAAGGCGGACCCCGCGCCCCAGGCTCCCTTTGGGACGGATATCCGCAGCATGCTGGATATCGCCGAGGCGGATTGCCGCCGACTGGGCTTTGATACCCAGATCTTTGACGGCTATGCCATGCATGCCGACCTGGGCGAGGGCGACGACGCGGAAGCGCTGGGCATCCTGGCCCATCTGGATGTGGTGCCCGTGGGCGACGGCTGGAAATATCCGCCCTTTGGCGCGGTGATCGAGAATGGCCGGATGTATGGACGCGGCACCAACGATGATAAGGGCCCCGCCATCGCGGCGCTGTACGCCATGAAGGCCGTAAAGGACGCCGGGATCCCCCTCAAGCGCAAGGTCCGGCTGATCCTGGGCTGCGACGAGGAAAGCGGCAGCGAATGCATGCACTACTATAAAAAGGTGGCCACCATACCCCGCACGGGCTTCAGCCCCGACGCCTCCTATCCCATCATCAATATCGAAAAGGGCATCCTGCGGGTGAAGCTCCATGGCAAGCCCGCTGCCGACGGTCTGCAGGTAATCGCCTTCAATACCGGCGAGCGGCCCAACGTGGTGCCCGGCAAGGCCTCCGCTCTGGTGGCCGGGGATGAAAAGACCGTGCAGCTCCTCAAAGAAGCTGCCGCCAGGCTGCAACTGGACGTGGACGCCGAATTGACATCTGAGGGCGTGGCCGTCACGGCCATTGGCATCAACGGCCACGCGGCCTATCCCGAAAGCGCGCGCAACGCCATCGGCGAACTGCTGCTGGTGCTGCGGGAAGCGGGCGTGCAGGGTGCGCTGCGCACACTGGCCGATAAGGTGGGCATGGAATATGACGGCAAATCCATGCAGATCTCCATCACCGACTGCATCAGCGGCTCCCTGACCTGCAATATGGGCATGATCCGGGCGGACGCCAATGCCGTCTCCGCCGTGCTGGATATCCGCTATCCCGTGATGACCAACCCGGCCATGGTGGTCAAAAACATCCGTGCCGCCTTCCAGGATTTCGAGGTGGAGGCCGGCGCGCCCAACGAGCCCCATTACATTCCCGAGAGCAGCGAACTGGTGCAGCGCCTGCTGGACGCCTACTGCGAGGTGACGGGTTACGAGCGCAAATGCCTTTATACCGGCGGCGGCACCTACGCCCGGGAATTGGAGGAGGGCGTGGCCTTTGGCGCGGCCTTCCCGGAGGACGAGGACATGGCGCATCAGGCCAACGAATATATCAAGCTGGACGATCTTTGCAAAAACGTAAAAATATTTGCGTCAGCTATTGTCAAACTGGCTGGAAAAGCGTAAAATAAATACATCAATAATCGTTAGGAGGTAACCTTCCTTGCAAAAGACTGAATTGATCACCTGCATCAACTGCCCGATGGGATGCCGGATGGAAGTGACCCTGGAAGATGGTGCAGTCATCT
This sequence comes from uncultured Eubacteriales bacterium, assembly GCA_902781945.1. Taxonomy (GTDB): domain Bacteria; phylum Bacillota; class Clostridia; order Christensenellales; family Aristaeellaceae; genus SFMI01. Next base: position 53,779 of record CACZLE010000005.1, read on the forward strand.
CCGTAAAGGGGAATACCTGCAAACGCGGTGAAACCTATGCTCATCAGGAGTGCACCCAGCCCCTGCGCATGATCACCGCCGTCGCGCCTGTCAAGAACAGCGCCGCGCCCGTGAGCCTCAAGACCCGCACCCCCATCCCCAAGGCCAAGATCACCGAGTGTATGCGCGCCATCGACGCCCTGGAGCTGGAAGCCCCCATCCACGCGGGCGACGTGCTGATTTCCGATGTCGTGGGTACCGGCGTGGACGTGATCGCCACCAAGTCTGTTTAATTGACCTATTGTCCCCCTTTCTTTGCAGAGGGGGATTTTTTAAGATTCTGGAGATTATATGAGCTATCAGCCGATCCCTCTTTTTCCCGCGTTCCGGAGCGGCCCCAACACCCCCTGGGGCGGCGATAAACTGAAAACCTGCTTTGGCAAAAAAATTCCCGATCCCCGTACCGGGGAAAGCCTGGAAATGAGCGTCATTCCCGGGCTTCATTCCGTGGACGCCGAAGGCCAGCCGCTGGAAAGCCTGCTGGAGCAGGACTGGGCCGGCATGGCGGGGACAAAGGTGGAAAAGCCCTTTCCCCTGCTGCTCAAGCTCATCGACGCCCAGGATCGCCTGAGCGTCCAGGTGCACCCGGACGACGATTATGCCCGGCGCGAGGAAAACAAGCTGGGTAAAACCGAAGCCTGGGCCATCCTGCAAGCCGAGCCCGGGGCGCAATTGGTCTACGGGATCAAGGAAGGCGTCACAAAAGCGGAATTGTCAGCCGCCGCGCAGGACGGCGAGGCGATTGAAAAGCTGCTGCGCTTTGTGCCCGTCAAGCCCGGGGATGTGTTTTATATTCCCGCCGGCACAGTGCATGCCATCGGCGCGGGCATCCTGCTCTATGAGATCCAGCAGTCCAGCGACGTAACCTATCGCTTTTACGATTGGAACCGTCGGGATAAGGACGGCAAATTGCGTCCGCTGCATATCCGGCAGGCGCTGGATGTGACCCGTGTGGATTACCAGCCGGAAGCCATCGTGCCGGAGACCGTTGACGATCCCCATTGCCGCCGGGAAATTCTGCTGGATACGGAGTATTTCGGCCTGGAAAGGCTGAAAGATTGCCGCGATGTACCCTTCGCCGGAGCTGTTACCCATTTTTCCGTGCTAACGCTTTTGACCGAAGGAACGCTGTGCTCCTCGGACACAAAGACAGCGCTATCCCTGCCCGCCGGACAAACCGTGTTCATTCCCGCGGACTGCGCGCCCTTCACGCTGACCTGCGGCGAATGCCTGATCGCTTCGCCCGCGCATAAATAAGGCCGCTGTCCATATAATAAATCAATCATTTCCATCAGGAGAGAATGCATGTCCTTATCCGCTCTGTTCCGCGATCTGCTGCCCCGGGAAGCTATCCAGGAAAACGTACCCCTGTGTTCGTACACCACCATGCGCGTGGGCGGACCGGCAGACGTGATGCTTTCCCCCTCCACCGAAGAAGAATTGACCGCCGTTCTTGATTGCATTCGGCAGGAAAATATCCCTTGGCTCATCATCGGCAACGGCTCCAATCTGCTGGTGTCCGACGAAGGCTTTCGGGGCGTTGTTTTGCGCATAGGCAAAAACTATGGCAAAATATCCTGTGAAGGAAACCGCGTTTTCGCCCAGAGCGGGGCGATGCTGTCCGTCCTGGCCAAGGCGGCGGAGGAAAACAGCCTCTCCGGATTGGAGTTCGCCTCTGGCATCCCCGGCTCCGTGGGCGGCGGGATCTATATGAACGCGGGCGCTTATGGCGGAGAAATAAGCCAGGTGCTTTCAAAAGTCCGCGTATGGATCAACGGTGAAATCCAGGAATGGCCCGCCGCGCGCTGCGGCTTCGGCTACCGTCATTCCGCACTGATGGAGGAGGGCGCCGTGGCCCTTTCCGCCGAGTTTACGCTGATTCCCGGTATTCAATTGGAAATTGCCGCCAGGATGGCGGATCTCAACCAGCGCCGCCGGGAAAAGCAGCCCTTGCAATATCCCAGCTGCGGCTCCTTTTTCAAGCGTCCGGCGGGACATTTTGCCGGGGCACTGATTGAGGAAGCGGGGCTGAAGGGCTATGCCGTGGGCGACGCCCAGGTCAGCGAGCTCCACGCGGGCTTCGTCATCAATCGCGGCCATGCTACGGCGGGGCAGGTATATCAGTTAATGCGCCACGTGCAAAAAACGGTGATGGAAAAGAGCGGCGTCATGCTGGAGCCGGAAGTCCGTCTGATCGGACACTTTGAATCATGAGTTTTTCTGAGGAAACGAAGCAGGAATTGGTCTCTTTGCGCACGGAAAAAAGCTGCTGCATGCTCAGCGAACTGAACGCGCTCACCCAATCCTGCGGCTCCATGTCCCTGCTGGGACGCGGCCAGGTGGCTATCTCCTACACCACGGAAAACGTCTCCGTGGCAAAGCGCGTCTTTATCCTGCTCAAAAAACGGCTGGAGATCAATTCCACCCCGCATTTTACCAAAACCACGCGCTTTGGCGGCAGACGTGTTTGCATCATCCGCCTGTCCCCCGCGGATTCCCGCAAGCTGATGTACGCCCTGCATATGATCCACGAGAGCGAAGGCGGCGAGGTTTACCGGGGCATCCCCCGCCGGGCCCTGAGCCGCAAATGCTGCCAGCAAGCCTTTTTGCGGGGCGCGTTTCTGGGAGAGGGCTCCGTATCTTCTCCGGAAAGGGAGCATCACTTGGAATTCGTCTGCAACAATGAAAACCGCGCGGCGGCTGTGACGCAGATGCTGACCCGCAATGAGATTTCCAGCGCCGTCACGCAGCGTCGCGGAGCCTTTGTGGTCTATCTCAAACGGGGAGCGCAGATCTCCACCCTGCTGGGACTGATGGGCGCCACCCGCGCCATGATGCACTATGAAAATGCCCTGGCCCAGCGCAGCCTGCGCGAAAGCGTACGCAGGGCCACCAACTGCGATCACAACAACATGGCCCGCCAGCTGAGCGCCGCGCAAAAGCAGATCGACGCGATCCAACTATTGGAGGAACGGGGCCAGTTGGAAACCTTGCCCGAGAATCTTCGCCAGCTGGCGAATCTTCGTCTGATCCATCCCGAACTGACGCTGGAGAATCTGGGCGCGATGCTCACGCCTCCCATCGGAAAATCCGGCGTCAACCACCGATTCCGCGAGATCCTTCGCCTCGCCGCCCAGGAGTAAAGTCCTTTACACAAGGAGTTGTTCGTCATGACCACGCTGCAGATCCCGCTCCGGAAACCCCTGACCTTCACCCAGGAACGCGCAGTGGCGCTTGCCCAGCACCTGAGCAAGTATGATGCCTCTGTGCTCATTCATGACGGCAATCGGACGGTGAACGCAAAATCGCTGCTGGGCATCCTCTCTTTGGGCATTTTGGAATCGGATCACCTGGAATTTATGATCGACGGCGCGGAGGAAGAGGCGATCAGGGACATGCTGCAAACGCTCTTTTCCAAGATCATGGCATAAAATCTCCCCGATCCATTGCGGATCGGGGGAATTTTTTTATTTCAGCACATATTTTTCAATGGCCTTTGCCAGTCCGTCCTCGTCGTTGCTGGCGGTCACGTGGGTGACGCAATGCTTGATCGCCTCCAAGGCGTTTCCCATGGCCACGCCCAGGCCTGCCGCCTGGAGCATGGGCACGTCGTTTTCATAATCGCCGATGGTCATGACGCTGGACATATCCATATGGAAAAGCCTGGCCATCTCCAGCACGCCCGCCGCCTTGTTGCACCCGGCGGGGATGATCTCCACATTGGCGACGCCGGAGGTGGTGATGGAGATATCCGGTACCTGCCGCAGGGCGGCTACCAGCTGCGCCTTTTCTTCCGGCAGATCGTAGTGGAAATAAAACTTGTTGACCGGCTTGGACAGCGTATCGTCCACGGCCTTTCGCCCATAATCAAACCGGATATGATAGTCCTCCTGCAAGATCCTGCCATAACGCTTCTGGGAGGAATGCAGCGATGAAGCCCGGCTGGCGGACACACGCTTGCGGCCAAAGACGATATAAGGAATGCCCAGATCATCCGCGGCCTCCCGCGCCATTTCTGCGGATTTCGGCGTCATAAAATGATCGCTGAGCACTGTATCCGTTTCCGCGTCCCATTGGGTGGCCCCGTTATTGCCCGTCACCGGGCAGCGGATGCCGTAGGTTTTCAGGATCACGTCCGCGTGCTCAGGATATCTTCCGCTGCATACGGTAAACAGAATCCCGCGACGCTGGGCTTCATGGATCACGTCCACCGTGTGACCGCTGATGGAGCCATCCCGGCGCAGCAGGGTGCCGTCAATGTCGGAAGCGATCATTTTGATTGCAGTTGAACTCATACGCTACTCTCTATACTTTTGTATTGCAAATATAGAACTCAGTCCATATTATCTGAAACTCGCAATGTTTTTCCGTCCAGCTCCGGCAATGCGCCCTGGGTTTCGATGCGCAGCGCCACGGAGCGCAGCATCAGCTTCCCCTTGCCGTAGGCCTGATTGAATTGCCGATCTCCATAGAGGTCGTCCCCCAGCAGCGGATGCCCCAGATGGGCCATGTGGGCGCGGATCTGGTGGGTCCGGCCGGTATGGGGCAGGATTTTCAGCTTGGAAACCGCGCCGGCTCTCAGCACTTCATATTCCGTCTCGATCCGCTTGGCCCCCGGTACTTCATGATCATAGATGCGCACCCGGGCGTGACCAGCATCCTTTACCAGCCAGGCGGAGCAACGCATTTTTTCAGGCTTTGGCACGCCGCGCACCAGACAGCAATACTCCTTTTGTCCCCATCTTTGCTGAAACATGTTTTTCAGCGCTTCTTCCGCCGCGTCATCCTTGGCCAGCACGATCAGTCCGCTGGTGGGATTATCCAGCCGATGGCACATTCTGGGGATAAAGGCGCCCTCCGCATAAAAGGCGGCCCAGTCCTGCACCGTCATGCTGCCGTAGGCGTCCGCGTCGCAGCTGACGCCCGCGGGCTTATCCAGGGCCAGGACATGCTCATCCGCAAAGACGACGGGGATCTCCATTCGGTATTTCGTAAAAATGACGACCTCGCTGCCCGGGAGCACTATCTCTTCTTTTCCGCAGCGAACGCCGTTCATCTTTACATCCCGGGCGGTAAAAACCGCCCGCGCCTCGCTTTCGGGCAGCAGAGAAAAAGCCCGCCGGACATAGACGCCCATTTTGACCTTGGGCACATGCTGGGGCGCATGAACAGTATATCTGTACATCGGCTTTCTCTCCTATGGATTTTACGCAAGTTTTGTGTACTTTTCTATTTTATTCCCCCGCGTCCTCCATGTCAAGCAAATCATTCCGGGAAAAGCAATCCCGTCACAGCGCATCCCGTCAGCCAACCGGCCAGCGCGACTGGAACGATATACCTGCTTTTGCTGATCCCAGCAGCGGAAAGATAGACCGCGCAGGTATAGAGGATTGTTTCTCCCGACCCCATCATGGCGCTGGCCACCAGCCCCGTGCGGCTGTCAGGTCCATAGCGGGTCAAAATCTCGCTCAGCAGGGATAAGGACGCGGACCCGGACAGCGGGCGAAGGAGCACCAGCGGCATGACGCCTTGGGGCAGCCGCAGCAAGGAGGCCAGCGGCGAAAGCAGGGGATCAAGGGCCTCCATGATCCCGCTGCTTTCAAAAACCCGGATCGCCGTCAGCGTGACCGCCAGGGCGGGCAAAATCTGAATGGCATTGTGAAGCCCTTCCTTTGCCCCCTCCGTGAACGCCTCAAAGATATCCGCCTTTTTCCAGACCCCGACCAGGATGGTGATTGCCAGCAGACCGGCAATCATCCCTTGCCCCGCCTTTTTTCCATCAGTTTGCACAGCACGATCCCAAGAAAGGTGGATGCCGCGCTGGCGATCAGGCTTGGGAAGATGACGCGCTCGGGATCTGCACTGCCAGCGGCGTATCGCAGGGCCAGCACGCTGGTGGGCAAAAGCTGCACGGAGGTGGCGTTGATAACGAGAAACAGACACAATGCTGCGGAAGGCGCATTACCGCCCTTTCGGCTCATGGCTTTCGCCGCGCGGATGCCCATTGGCGTGGCCGCGTTGGAGACGCCCAGCATGTTGGCAGCCAGGTTCTCCGTCACCGCTTCCAGCGCCTCCTGCTCCAGCTCCCCTGAAAACAGCCATCGGAGAGGTCTGCGCAGCGTCTTTACCAGCGCGCTGATCACGCCGGATGCTTCCAGCACCCGGATGACGCCGCCGAAGAACATAAAACCGCCCATCAGGCTCAGCACCAGCTGGAGCGCATCCGTCCCGCCCGCCAGCGCGGCCTGGGAAACCGTCTCCAGATCTCCATGCAGCCCGGCATAGACCACGCCGCTCAGGAGCATCATGCAAAGCACAGCGTTCATAGGCACCTCCCGCTTTTCATCTACTCCTATGAACGGCATCCATATATTATGAAAAAAGCGGAGAAAACGCTCTCCGCTTTGATTGTTTACGCTTTTTCAAACACAAGTTCGTCGTCCTGCACCCGAGCCTTCACCTGATCGCCCAGCTTCAGCCTTCCCGCGATCAGCTCTTCGCTCAGGGCGTCCTCCACCCGGCGCTGGATGGCCCGGCGCAGCGGCCTTGCGCCAAACTTGGCGTCAAATCCCGCCTGCGCCAGCAGCGCGGCCACATCGGGTTCATACTCCAGGGAGACACCCAATTCCTGCAGGCGCTTCTTCATCTGGTTCAGCATGAGTCCTGCGATCTGCTCGATCTCCGGCTGGGTCAGCGAGTGGAACACCACGGTTTCATCCACGCGATTCAGGAATTCAGGCCGGAACACGTGTTTCAGTTCGTCCAATACGCGGCCCTTCATGTCCTCGTAATGATCCGCCGCGGCGGCGCCGCCAAAGCCCATCACGCGGCCATCGTTGATGGCGTGAGCGCCCGCGTTGCTGGTCATGACGATGACGGCGTTGCGGAAGCTGACCACACGGCCATTATTGTCTGTCAACCGGCCATCATCCAGAATTTGAAGCAGCATATTGAACACGTCCGGATGGGCCTTTTCGATCTCATCAAACAGCACCACGCTGTAAGGCTTGCGGCGCACGGCTTCGGTCAATTGGCCGCCTTCCTCGAAGCCCACATAGCCTGGGGGCGCGCCCACCATGCGGGAGACGGTGTGCTTTTCCATATATTCGCTCATATCCAGGCGGATCAGCGCGTTTTCATCGCCGAACATGGCCTCGCCCAGGGCGCGGCACAGTTCGGTCTTGCCTACGCCGGTGGGGCCCAGGAAAATGAAGGAACCGATGGGACGTTTGGGGTCCTGCAGGCCTGCCCTCGCCCGGCGCAGCGCCCGGCTGACGGCGGAAATGGCTTCATCCTGTCCCACCACCCGCTGATGCAGGATCTCCTCCAGGTGCATGAGCCGCTCGCTTTCGGCCTCGGTCATCTTTTTCACCGGGATCCCCGTCCACGCAGCCACCACCTGGGCGATATCTTCCTCGGTCACCACGTCGGTGCCGTCCAGCTTGGAGCGCTCCCATTCCGCGCGCTTTTCCTCTATTTCATCGCGCACGCTGTGCTCGCTGTCCCGCAGCCGGGCAGCCCGCTCATACTCCTGCTGATCAATGGCCTCCTGCTTTTCCCGCAGGATGCTGTCCAGGCGCTGCTGCTGTTCTTTCAGATCCGGCGGCGCGGTAAAGGCATGGATGCGCACCCGGGAAGCCGCCTCGTCCATCAGATCCACCGCCTTGTCGGGCAAATAGCGATCCGAGATATAGCGGTCCGACAGCGTCACCGCCGCCTGCAGGGCTTCGTCGGTGATGCGCACCTTATGATGGGCCTCGTATTTATCCCGCAAGCCCTTGAGGATCAAAACGGCTTCCTCGGGCGAGGGCTCCTCCACCATGACGGGCTGGAAGCGCCGGGACAGCGCCGCGTCCTTCTCGATGTTTTTGCGGTATTCATCCAATGTGGTCGCGCCAATGCATTGCAGATCGCCCCGGGCCAGGGCGGGCTTCAGGATATTGGCGGCGTCCATGGCTCCCTCGCCCTTGCCCGCGCCGATGATGTTCTGCAATTCATCGATAAAGAGGATCACGTCACCGGCTTCGGTGACCTCCTGCATCAGGGCCTTCAGGCGCTCCTCAAATTCGCCCCGGAATTTGGTGCCCGCCACCAGCGAGCCCACGTCCAGGGAAATCAGCCGCTTGCCCACCAGCGTTTCAGGGATATTGCCCGCGATGATCCGCTGGGCCAGGCCCTCCGCCACGGCGGTTTTGCCCACGCCGGGCTCGCCGATCAGCACGGGGTTATTCTTGGTGCGCCGGGACAAAATCTGGATGATGCGCTCGATTTCCGTTTCACGGCCCACCACGGGATCCAATTCGCCATTCTGGGCGCGCTTGTTCAGATCCATGCCAAAGTTGGCCAGGGCGGAATCGCTGTTCTGCTCCTCGGGCGGCTGCCGTTTCTTTCCTTGCTCCCTTAAAATCTGCCCCAATACGCTGCGGCGCAGCTGCTCCCGGTCACAGCTGGGCGTGGTCAGGATCCTGGCCGCCACGCCTTCGCTCTCGCTGAGCAGCGCCAGCCACAGATGGGCGCTGGTCACATAGGGATGGCCCAGCCGCTGAGCCTCCCGCACGCTGCTTTCCAGCAGCTTTTTGGCTCGGGGCGTCAGCTCTATGGCCGTTTGCAGGCCGGTGCCCTGGCCGATAAAAATATAGATGGCCGAGCGCACCGCGTCCTCCGTCAGGCTTTCGGGCAGGTCGGGCACGTCGTCCCGCGCCTCGCAGACCAAAGCCAGCAGGATATGCTCCGTGCCCACATAGGGATGGCGCATGGCCTGGGCTTCCTTCTGTGCCACAGCGATGACACGCTGGGCCCTTTCATTGAATTTTGCGTAAACTGCCATTTAGTTTCCTCCATGATTCATGAGCTGCCGCACGCGGCGCGCCCGCTCCACGTCGGGATGCAGGCTTGAATCCCGCGTCAAGGCTTCGGTGGGCAGATGGGCGAGACGCCATAGTTCGTCCGCGTTTTCCTCGCCATAGGGCATATCGCCCACGGAGAGTCCCAGCACCAGATCGCTCCACAGCGACAGGGTCTCCTGCCGACTCATCCGCAGAGCGTATTGGCATAATCCGTATGCGCGCCAGCCCTTGTCCGCCACATTCAGGTCTTTCCGTTCCTTGGCGCGCCAGCGCAGGCTGCGCTCCAGGGTGCAGATACTTTTTGCAATGGACTCCAATTGTTCAATGATGTCCCTTTCGTCCCGCCCCAGGGTGATCCTGTTCTCCAGCAGGCATAGGCCCCCCGGCAGGATGCGCAGGGTCATGCCGCCGGTGGACGCCATCTTCATGGCGGCAGAGAGTTGTTTCAGCATCGTCAGCATGGGCAGATGCAGCAAAAGGGAGGCCCGCATGCCCGTCCCGGCGTCGCTGGGATAGGCCGTCAAAAAGCCGTATTGAGCGCTCCGGGCGATCCTGCCGGTATCTTCCAGCTTCCCGGTCAATGCCAGCGCCGCGTCCAGGCAAGGGATCAAAGCGCCCTTTTCATCGTAAGCAGCCACCCGCAGATGATCCGTGCCCGCCGTCTCCAGACACAAAAGCTCGTCATCCCGCAGATAAGCCGCGCCGCCCACGGCGTTTTGCGCGTCGGTGGAAAGAAGGCGCTTTTCCTCCAGTTCCTTCCTTCTTTCAGCGTCCAGGGTGGTGGGAAGCACATAGGTAAAGGTTTCTTCACAACGCTCCAGCGCCGTCACGGAGCGATCATTGATCCGGCGGGCGATCTCCTCATCCGTATCGGCCCGGAAAGCCAGATCCTCATAGTTGCGCCGCAGCACCACGGCGGCGTTCAGCTTATAATCCTTCACGGCAGCGCCTCACCGCCCTCCGCTTCCAGCCGCCGGATGGTATCCCGCAACTGCGCCGCCCGCTCATATTCCTCCGCGTTGACGGCGGCGAACATTTCTTCCCGCAGGGCCTTGATTTGCGTTATATTCTCATTTTCCGGCACGTCGTCCTCCGTCTCCTTCTTGGGCGCGGCGCTGATCCGGGTAAACAAAGGCATCATCACGCCGCTGAAAGCGTCGTAGCACATGGCGCACCCCACCCGTCCGGTGCGCTGAAAATCAGCGGCCTTCATGCCGCAAACAGGGCAGGTGACCTCATCCGCCGGTTCCATGGTTGCCAGCACCGCCATGGTGGTGGCATAGGCGTCGCCGCTCTGCATGCGCCGCACGCATTGCTGACACAGCCGCCGCATGGATTTTTTGCCGCCCACGATCATGGTGATCAGGGCTGTTGCCTCCCGCTTTTCACACACGTCACACTTCATGATGGTTCACCTCGCTGGAAGCCTCGGCGGGACGCTGGGCCACGCACAGCAGCATGCTGCGCAGGATCCGGGCCCGCATCACATTCTTGACCGCCTCGGGCGCGGGCGCGGAAAGGGCTGCGGGAGAAGTGGCCGCGATCATCAGCTGGGCGTCTTTGGCGGTGATCGCCTTGCGCTCGGCCAGCTGTCTGCACAAAATCTGCGCCTCTCCGGCGGAAATGGAATCCCCTACCCGCTCATTCAAAAGGTAATTCAGCTGCTCCGGCGCGCTGCGCACGATGCGCACGATGCGGATATATCCGCCGCCGCCCCGCTGGGAGCTGGTCACATAGCCGTGATCCGGCGTAAAGCGGGTGGACAGCACATAGTTGATCTGAGAGGGGGCACAATGGAAGTACTCCGCCAGCTCGTTGCGTTTCAGATCGATCTCCGCCTGCTGCTCCTGCTGCATCAGATCCTTGATAAACTGTTCTATGGTATCGCTCAGTCGCATACCTGTGTCACCTCGATATCGGTCAAACAAATTGACTTACTTTGACCATCTTGATGGTATCACATTCTTACGCAAATTGCAACATATTTTTTCAAAAAAGATATTGACATGCGCGGTATATTGTGGTTTAATCTAACGCGTGTTCAAAGTTTAGTAATTCTAAACCGAGAACAAGACAAAATGTTTAACAAAACTAAACCACGAGCAAAGGAAGCGGCTAAAAAATGAAAATCGGCGAACGGCTTCGCCGTCTGCGCCTGCAGCGAAATCTGACCCAGGAGGAAATGGCGGACCGGTGCGAACTGACCAAGGGATTTATCTCCCAGGTGGAACGCGATCTGGCCTCCCCCTCCATCGCTACGCTGACGGATATGCTGCAATGCCTGGGCAGCGACCTGAAAACCTTCTTTTCCGAGGCGGAGGAAAACGAAAGCGTCACCTTCGATCCCGCCGACATGTTTGAAAAGACGGACGAGGAAAGCCTGCGCGGCAGCATCCTTTGGCTGGTGCCCAGCGCCCAGAAAAACCGCATGGAGCCCATCCTCATGAGCATCGGGCCCGGCGGAGAATCCCAGGAATTTCCTCCCCATGAGGGCGAGGAATTCGGCTATGTGCTGCAGGGGACCATCCTGCTGTACTGCGGAGACAGAAAATTCCGCGTGCGCTCGGGCGGCAGCTTCTGCCTGCATCCCACCGCGCCCCATCACGTGGAGAACCCCGGGAAACGCGAAGCGAAGCTATTGTGGATCTCCACCCCGCCCAGTTTTTAAAATATACTTGCAATGAAGGAGATGTGCCGCTATGGAAGAGCCCCGCATGATCCATCTGGAAAATATCTCAAAGGAATATGACGGCGTCACGGTGCTGGACGACATCAATCTGTATATTCGCAAAAAGGAATTTGTGACCCTGCTGGGCCCTTCCGGCTGCGGCAAGACCACCACCCTGCGCATCATCGGCGGCTTTGAGTATCCCACCACGGGCCGCGTGATGTTCGAGGGCAAGGACATCACCAATCTGCCGCCCTACAAGCGCCGGGTCAACACGGTCTTTCAAAAATATGCGCTTTTCCCCCATCTGAACGTGTATGACAACATCGCCTTCGGCCTCAAGCTGAAAAAAATGAGCCGGGCGGAAATCAGCAAGCGCGTGGACAAAATGCTGAACCTGGTCAACATGGCGGGCTACGGCAAGCGCAGCGTGGATTCCCTGTCCGGCGGTCAGCAGCAGCGCATCGCCATCGCCCGTTCCCTGGTCAATGAGCCCGAGGTGCTGCTGCTGGACGAGCCCCTGGGCGCGCTGGATCTGAAGCTCCGCAAGGAAATGCAGCTGGAGCTCAAATCCATGCAGCAGCAATTGGGCATCACCTTCCTCTACGTGACCCACGATCAGGAGGAAGCCCTGACCATGAGCGATACCATCGTGGTGATGAACGCCGGTCATATTTTGCAGATCGGCACGCCCAAGAAGATCTACGATGAGCCCCAGAACGCTTTCGTGGCCAACTTTATCGGCGAGAGCAACATCATTCCCGGCACCATGATCCGGGATGAGCTGGTGCATTTCAGCGGTGTGGATTTCCCCTGCGTGGACGCGGGCTTTGGCGAAAATGTTCCCGTGGACGTGGTGGTGCGCCCCGAGGACATCGTCATCGTGGGCGAGGATATCGGCCAGTTGACCGGCACGGTCAAAAGCGTGCTGTTCAAGGGCGTCCACTATGAAATGATGATCGAATCCGGCGATTTCACCTGGAAGGTGCATTCCACCTCCATGCAGCCCGCGGGCTCCCGGGTGGGCCTGTCCATCGTGCCCTTCAACATCCATATCATGCATCCCATGAAGGAGGCGGCCAAATGATCGATTTGACGCTCCCTGCCTGGGCAGGATGGGCGATGGGCTGTGGGCTTCTCCTCTTCATCCTGATGGTGGCCCTGTCCGTTCGCCGCAATCACGGGATCAAGCGATCCCTGTTCGCCATGCCCTATACCCTTTGGATGTTCATTTTCACGCTGCTGCCCTGCGTGCTGATCGCCTATTACGCCCTGACGGACGCCAATGGGCGCTTCACCCTGGACAACTTCCGCTCCTTCTGGGACAGCAACCACATCATGCGCGAAAACCTCCGTGCCATGGGCGGCGATGAAATGGCCGCCACGGTGGCCCGGGGCTCCGTCAACGTGGACACCCTGGTCTATTCCCTGTGGATGGCTTTCCTGTGCACCGCTATCTCCCTGGTGCTGGGCTATCCCGCCGCGCTGTTCATGGCGGACCGCAAAATGAAGCTGGGCGCGACGCTGGTGGTCCTCTTTATCATCCCCATGTGGATGAACTTCCTGCTGCGCACCATCGCCTGGATGAGCCTGCTGGAGGACAACGGCCTGATCAACGCCTTCCTGGAATGGATCGGCATAGGCCGCAGGCAGCTGATGTACAATCAGCAGGCCGTGCTGCTGGGCATGGTATACAATTTCCTGCCCTTCATGGTGTTCCCCATCTATACCTCGCTGAGCAAGCTGGATCCCAAGCTGGGCGAAGCGGCTCAGGATCTGGGCTGCAACGAGATCCGCACGCTTTACAAGGTCACCATGCCCCTGAGCCTGCCCGGTGTCATCAGCGGCATCACCATGGTGTTCATGCCGTCTGTGACCACCTTCTTCATCCCCCGCGTCCTGGGCGGCGGCAACACCCGCATGTTCGGCGACCTGATCGAAAGCACCTTCAAGACCGCGGGCAACTGGAACCTGGGCAGCGCCCTTTCGCTGATCATGATGGTGCTGATCCTGATCTCCCTTTCCATCCTGCGCAAGGCTGATCCCAACGGGGAAGGAGGCGGCATCGTATGAAGCAGTTTTTCAAAAAGTGCTATCTGGCCATCATCCTCATCTTCCTCTATGTGCCCATCATCGTGCTGATCGCTCAGTCCTTTAACGCCGGCAAGAGCCGCGCCAAATGGGAAGGGCTGTCTCTTCGCTGGTACGGCGAGCTGTTCTCCAATGCCTCCATCATGAACGCTCTTTGGGTCACGGTGTCCGTGGCTGTCATCGCCACCATCGTGGCCACGATCCTGGGCACCCTGGCCGCCATCGGCATTTACAGCATGAAAAAGCGGCCCCAGGCCTTCATGATGACCGTGACCAACCTGCCCAACACCATGCCGGATATCGTCACCGGCGTATCCCTGATGCTGCTCTATATCTTTGCCAAGGTGGAGCGCGGCTATTTTACCATGGTGCTGGCTCATATCACCTTCGATGTGCCCTATGTGGTGCTCTCTGTTTTGCCCAAGCTCAAGCAGATGAACAAGCACACCTACGAGGCTGCGCTGGACCTGGGCGCCACGCCCGCCTATGCCCTGACCCACGCGATCATCCCGGAATGCAAGCAGGGCATCGTCACCGGCGCGCTGCTGGCCTTCACCCTGTCGCTGGATGATTTCACCATCAGCTATTTCACCACCAGCCCCCTGGTGCAAAACCTCTCCACGCTGATCTACTCTGCCACAAAGCTGGGCATCAGCCCCGTCTATTACGCGCTGTCCTCCCTGATGTTCGTGGTGCTGCTGGTGCTGCTGCTCATCGTCAACCACCGCACCGCGGACAACAAGGACTAAAAAATATTGCTGGAGGTAACAAACAATGAAAAAGGTGCTCTGCGTTCTCCTGGCCGCCCTGATCCTGCTGCCCACTTTCGCTCTGGCTGACGAAGTGGTGAACGTGTTCAACTGGGAGGATTATATCGATGAATCCGTCCTGGCGCAGTTTGAAGAGGAGACCGGCATCAAGGTCAACTACATGCGCTTTACCGATAACGAGGAAATGGTCATCTCTGTGGAATCCAATCCCGGCGCCTTCGACGTGGTGTTCCCCTCCGAATACATGGTGGAGCGCCTGATCAACAAGGGCCTGCTGGCGGAGATCAACTTTGACAACATTCCCAACTTCAGCAATATCCGCGAGGATCTGAAAAACCCCAGCTATGACGCGGGCAACGCCCATTCCGTTCCCTACATGTGGGGCACCCTGGGCATCCTGTACAACACCAAGCTGGTGGATGAAGCGGACGTACAGACCTGGAAGGTGCTGTGGAACGAAAAATACGCCGGTCAGATCCTGATGATGGACAGCCTGCGGGATACCATGGGTCTTGCCCTGCGCACCCTGGATGCTTCCAACAGCATGAACAGCACCGATTATACCCAGCTGAAGGCTGCCGCTGATCTGCTCAAGGACCAGAAGGCCGCCGGTATGGTGAAGGCCTACGGCTTGGACGAATTCAAGGACAAGATGGTGGCGGGCGAAGGCGCGCTGGCCGTGGTTTACTCCGGCGACGCCGAATACGCCATCGAGCTCAATGAGGATCTGGCCTATGTGGTGCCCCAGGAGGGCAGCAACATCTGGGTGGACTGCGCCGTGATCCCCGTTTCCGCCAAGAATAAGGAAAACGCTGAAAAGTTCATCGATTTCCTGTGCCGTCCCGAAATCGCCGCTGCCAACGTGGAAGAGATCGGCTATTGCAGCCCCAACGAAGCCGCCATCGAAATGATGGGCGAAGATTATCAGAACAGCAACGTCATGAATCCCTCCGACGAGGTCATCAGCCGCTGCGAATATTATCATGACCTGGACGAAATGTGGCTGAACATCTACACCACCCTGTATTCCGACGTGCTGAGCACCAAGGTCAAGTAATCCTCTTTGCAGGAAAGGCAATGTATGAAAAAAAGCATATCCTTTCTGATTCTGTTCATCGCGCTGGCGTGCTTTTGCGTCAGCGCGATGTGCGATGAAGAATATCGCACCCTCGCCGTGGGCAGCTACGGCAACGACGTGCTGGCCGTTAAAAGCCGCATGAAGGAGCTGGGCTATTTCAGCGGCAGCAACTTCAATAACCGCTATACCGAGGATACGGCGGATCGTGTGCGCACCTTTGAGGCGGCCAGCGGCCTGGACCAAACGGGCGTCATGACGCCCGCCCTGCAAACGCTGCTGTTTTCATCGGACGCTGTGGCCCTGGGCGAAAAAAAGGAAACGGTTCTTCTGCCCGACGTGGCCGATTCGGCCTATCGCCTGATCGATGAAAACGCCAACGGCGACGACGTGCTGCGACTCAAGGAAAAGCTGAAATCCTTGGGCTATTTCACCGCCAAAGCCGAAACCAGCGCATACAACGAAACCCTGGCCAAGGCCATCCGCGCCTGTCAGGAGGCCCTGGGCATGGAGGCCACCGGCATTGCCGACATCGCCTTGCAGGAAGCGATCTATGGCCCGCAAAACGCCTCTGCCTCTGTGGAGGTTCCCACCGTAACGCCGGACGGCCCCACCAAGGCCATCGAGCTGCCCGCGCTGAACGAAGCGGGCTTTCTGGCCGATGAAACCGCCGCGCCCTTCATCCATGCAGATCGCGGGGACGGCCATTGGTATTACATCAGCCAGAAGGTGTTTATCGAGATCCAGCGGCTGCAATTGACCAAGCAGAAAATCACCTGGTTTGAGACAGAGATCCGCTGCACGCCCGATTTTTTGCCCCAGGCCTTCCTGGCCCAGGGGAACCGGCTGCCGGGTCACAACTATCTGTCCCCGCTGAAAATCGCCGATCAGTATAACGCGGTCTTCGCCATCAGCGATGATTTTTACGGCTATCGCTGGTATAATCGCAGCAAAGGGCTGAAGCAGGGCATCATCATCCGCAACGGCGAGATCCAGGCGGAGGAGCCCCAGCCCGCCGGCAGCAAAAAGTGGCCTTACCTGGAGATCCTGGCCCTCTTCCAGGACGGCAGCATGCAGGTGTTTGAAAGCGACGAGCACACCGCTCAGGAATACCTGGATATGGGCGTTGTCGATACCTTCGCCTTCGGCCCCATCCTGCTCCGGGACGGGGTGATCAACGCCGATCTGTACGACAAATCCAACCAGCGCTATCTGGATGCCGACCCCCGAATGGCCATGGGCTGCATCGAGCCCTGCCATTACGTGATCCTCAGCATCAAGGGCCGCACCAGCGACAGCAACGGCGCCGCCATGCATTGGATCGCCGAGCGCATGAAATCCCTGGGCTGCGAAAACGCCCTGAATCTGGACGGCGGCGGCACCACGGCCCTGTATTTCATGGGCGACGTGCTCAACAAGGTAGAAAACAGTCAAAACCTGCGCGATCTGTCCAGCATGTTTGGCTTCAGCGCCGAGTAAAGGCATTTTCCCCTTGACAATCCCCCGGATTATTTTTATAATATTGCTTGCGATGAACGGGAAGAGTACCTGCGCGCCGCCCTTCAAGAGACTTCGCGGTTGGTGTGAGCGAAGAGGGAAACGCAGCGAATACACCCGGGAGCACGGCCTTGAAAGGGAAACCCAGTAGGCGGCCGCCGGTGCGCCGGATACAGCGCGGGAGAATATTGGTTCTCTGTGAGGGCGCATGCGCGAGCCTGCGTCAAACGGAAGTGGTACCGTGGATGATTCCGCCTTCCGGCTTTTGCCGGAGGGCGTTTTTAGTGGGAACAGGAGGTTGATTATGGCAAGTTTTTCCAAGCGGATGGACGGTGTCACCGGCAGCGCCATCCGTGAGCTGTTCAAGCTCACCGCCCGTCCGGGCGTCATATCCTTCGGCGGCGGCAATCCTTCCCCCGCGGCCTTGCCGGACGATATCGTGGCCGATATCTCCCGGGATCTGGTGGCCACCAACGGCAAGGTGCTGCTGCAATACGGCATGACAGAGGGGCTTCCTACCCTGCGGGAAGCGTTGGTGCCCTATATCGAAGAGGAATTCCAGGTAAAGGCCGATGTCGGCACCATATTGCCCGTCACCGGCTCCACCCAGGCCTTCAATCTGCTGCTGGATGCCTATACCGATCCCGGCGACGTGATTCTGACGGAAAATCCCACCTTCCTGGGCGCGACCCAGGCCATGCACTTGCACCAGCTGAAGGTCGTCCCCGTGGACAGCGACGATGAGGGCCTGCGCATGGACGCCCTGGAGAATGCCATCAAATGGCATCATCCCAAGCTCCTCTACACCATCCCCACCTTCCAGAACCCCACCGGCGTGACGCTTTCCCTGGAACGTCGCAAAAAGATCGCGGCGCTGGCAGAGCAGTACGATCTGCTGGTGGCGGAGGACGATCCTTATCATTCCCTGCGTTATTCCGGCATGTCCCTGCCCACCATCAAGTCCTTTGATCAGGCGGGCAAGGTGGCGCTGATGGGCAGCTTTTCCAAGGTCATTTCCCCCGGCCTGCGGGTGGGCTTCCTGGTGTGCGAGCCGCAGCTCATGCGGAAGTGCGTCATTTGCAAGCAATCTGACGACCTGCACACCGCCAATCTCAACCAGGCCATCGTGGAAGCCTATCTCCGCAAGGATCTGCTCAAACCCCACGTGGCGAAGGTTTGCAAACGATACGGCGAGCAACTTGATTGCATGCTTTCTTATCTCAAAACCATGCGGGGCGTGCAGCGCTTCACCCATCCGGAAGGCGGCCTGTTCGTTTTCGCCTGGCTGCACGAGGGCGTCAACGCCACCGATATGCTGATGAAAGCGGTGGAAAAAGGCGTGGCCTATGTGCCCGGCACCTATTTCTATCCTGACGGCGGCCACGACAACACCCTGCGTCTCAACTTCTCCAACGCGGATCTGGCAACGATCCAGCGCGGCATGTCCCTGCTGGACGACTGTCTGAAAGCATAAACAACAATATTTTAAGGAGGTTTTCCCCATGCACATTCTTGATACGTTAAAGGAACGCGGATTTATCGCCCAGGTCACCTTTGAGGACGATCTGTACAAGCAGCTGGAGCGGGAATCCACGCCCTTCTATGTGGGCTTTGATCCCACCGCCACCAGCCTGCATTTCGGCCACTTCATCCCCATCATCGCCATGGCCCATATGCAGCGTGCCGGTCATAAGCCCATCGCCCTGGTGGGCGGCGCTACCGCCATGATCGGCGATCCCAGCGGCAAAACCGACATGCGCAAAATGATGACTGTGGAAACCATCGATCACAACGTGGCCTGCATCAAGAATCAGCTGTCCCGCTTCATCGAATTTGGCGACGACAAGGCCCTGATCGTAAACAACGCCGATTGGCTGCGCGGTTTGGGCTATATTGATTTCATCCGCGATATCGGCAGCCTGTTCTCCGTCAACCGTATGCTGACCGCCGAATGCTACAAGCAGCGGCTGGAGCGCGGCCTCACCTTCCTGGAATTCAACTACATGCTGATGCAGAGTTATGACTTTCTGCAGCTGTTCAAGCACTACGGCTGCCGTCTGGAAATGGGCGGCGACGACCAGTGGAGCAACATGCTGGCTGGCGCGGATCTGATCCGCCGCAAGGAGCACGAGGACGCCTATGCCTGCACCTTCAAGCTGCTGATGAACCACGAGGGCAAAAAGATGGGCAAGACCGAAAAGGGCGCCCTATGGCTGGATGCCGACCTGTGCTCTCCCTATGATTTCTACCAGTACTGGCGCAATATCGCCGACCAGGATGTCAGCAAGTGCCTGGCGCTGCTCACCTTCCTGCCCATGGACGAGGTGCGCCGTCTCAGCGCCCTGGAGGGCCAGGAGATCAACGAAGCCAAGAAGGTGCTGGCCTTCGAGTGTACCAAGCTGGTGCATGGCGAAGAAGAAGCCCTCAAGGCCCAGCAGGCGGCCAGCGCGCTGTTTGGCGGCGGCGCTGCCAGCGGAGATGTGCCCTCCTTCCAGGTCACCCGGGATATGCTGGCCTCCGATGGCCGCCTGACCACCATCCTGAACGATTGCGGCCTGTGCACCAGCCGCGGCGAGGCTCGCAAGCTGGTCCAGCAGGGCGGCGCCACTGTGGGTGAAGAAAAGATCACCGATATCGACTATGTGATCACGGCGGATATGATCGGCACCGAAGGCCTGCTGCTGCGTAAGGGCAAGAAGAGCTACTGCCGTCTGCTGCTGATCTGATAAGGAGTGCGTGATGGAATACGGCTACCTGGAGCAATACTATAACACGCGGGATGAAAACGCCCGTCTGGTATCCCGTCATGGGTCGGTGGAATACCTGACCACCATGCGTTATATCGAACAATATGTTAAGCCCGGCAGCCGCATTCTGGAGCTTGGTGCGGGAACGGGGCGATATTCCATCGCCCTGTCCCGGGCCGGGCATCAGGTAACGGCCCTGGAGCTTTTTCAGCATAATATCAATGTGTTCAAGGATCAATTGAACGAAAACGATCACATCGATATCGTTCAGGGCAACGCCATGGATCTGACGGCCTTTGCGGATGAGAGCTTCGACGCCGTGCTGATCCTGGGACCGCTGTATCATCTGTATAACGATGAAGATAAATGTACTGTGCTGAAGGAGGCCAAGCGCGTGTTGGCACCGGATGGTGTCATTTTTGCGGCCTATTGCATGAACGAGGCCACCATGATCCAGTTCTGCTTCAAAGGCGATGGGCAAAACATGCTGGATTGCCTGGACAAACACATGCTGACAGCGGATTATCAGTGCATATCCACCCCGGCGGATCTGTTTGAAATGGTACGTGTGGAGGATATGGACCGGCTGAACGCCCTTTGCGGGCTGAAAAAGGAAAAGCGCGTGGCCGTGGATCTGTTTACCGAATATATCCGGGAGCGGGTGGATGCCTGGTCCGATCAAGTGTTTGAAGCCTATCTGCAATATCATTTTTCCATCTGCGAGCGCCCGGAGCTGCTGGGCATCACCAATCATGTGTTGGACATCTTGAAAAAATGACGAGCTATAAAACGATAAAACAGGTTGCGCAGGATGAATTTATCGTCAACAAGAGCCGTTTCATCGGCTATGCCTGCCCCTGCGAAACCGAAGAAGAAGCGTTGGCATTCCTTAAACGCATCCGGGAAAAACACCGGGACGCCACCCACAACTGCTACGCCTATGTGATCGGAGCCAACGCGGGCATCATGCGGTACAGTGACGACGGAGAACCGGGAGGCACGGCGGGACTGCCCATGATGGAGGTACTCAAAAACCGCGGCGTGGTCAACTGCTGCGTGGTGGTCACCCGCTATTTCGGCGGCGTGCTGCTGGGCGCGGGCGGACTGGTCCGGGCATACACCCATGGCTGCGCCATCGCGCTGGACGCCGCCCAGGTCTCCGTCATGGAAAAAAGCGTGCGCGTGCTTTTCGATATTCCCTATCCCCTTTGGGATAAATTCAACTACGCTCTGCAATCCCTGCCCGTGATCCTGGAAAACACCTCGTTTCAGGCCTCCGTGGACGCCGCGCTGCTGATCCGGGAACGGGATCAGGAGGTAGTTTGCAAAAAGCTGCAAACGCTGACCGACGGCAAGGCGGATTATCTGCCGGAGGAAGAACTGTTTTATCCCTGGCCCGAATAAAGTCAATCAAAAAACGCGATCCTTTCGGATCGCGCTTTTTATATGCGTTATTGAGATTACTCGATAACAGAGGTGACAGCGCCGGAACCCACGGTGCGGCCGCCTTCACGGATAGCGAAGCGCAGACCAGCCTCGATGGCGATGGGGGTGATCAGGGTCACTTCCATCTCGATGTTGTCGCCAGGCATAACCATCTCAACGCCCTCGGGCAGCTTGATGTTGCCGGTC
>CACZLE010000006.1 GCA_902781945.1 uncultured Eubacteriales bacterium
GCTCCAGAATTTTTCTCCTCGGCGACGTACACGCCGCCGCCTGCGGATAAAAAATGAAGGGGCTGCGGCCCCTTCATGCATCCCGAGTTTTAACAATAGGTTTGTTGATGATCTGAGAGCCCACCGGGGCTCTTTTATAGAATCAGTCGTTATCCAGCGCCTCCAGCCCCTTCCGGACCTCGGGCTTGCTGTCGCCGTGGCGGACGAACAGCATGGTCACGAAGGCCAGGGCTACGAACACGGTGGCGTAGGGGAACAGCACCGTCATGCCCATCTTGTCCATCAGCATACCGCTGAAATAGGGCGTCACGGTCTGGGCGGCCATGCTGGCGGTGTAGTAATAGCCGGTGTAACGGCCAATGTCGCCGCCGCGGCACATCTCCACCACCATGGGGAAGGAATTGACGTTGATGGTAGCCCAGGCGATGCCCGCCAGGGCGAACATGGCGTTCATCAGCAGGGCGTTGCTGCCCGCCCGCAGGAAGGAAGCGGTGCCAAAGGCCACGGCCAGCATGACCACGCCCGCCAGGATGGTCTTTTTGCGGCCCACGCGGCTCGCGATCATGCCCACGGGCAGATAGCTGATGATGGCGGCGGCCTGGGCGATGATCAGGGTCATATTAAAGTCGCGGCTGAGCACCTTGCCCGCGTACACGCTGTATTTGCTGGTCACGGCGTTATAGCCCATGAACCACAGCACGATGGACAGGAGAATGAAGATCAGGCTGCGCTTTTCGCCGCTGCCCAGCTTGCGGCTGCCCTTTTCGGGGTTCTCATCCTCCTCGATGATACCGTACCGGGCGCTCTCCTCCCGCATTTCCTTCGCCCACTTTTTCTCCCGCACGGTCAGCACAAAGACGCCCAGGGAGATCAGCATCAGCCCGGCCACGATGGCGAAGAACCCACGGTAGGACATCAGGGCGTTTTTGGCCGCGCCGGTGGCGAACACCATGCCCAGGCCCAGCACGATGATACCGCCCGCGCTGCCCATCAGGTTGATGATGGCGTTGCCCTTGCTGCGCAGGGGCTTCATGGTCACATCGGGCATCAGGGCCACGGCGGGGCTGCGGAAGATGGACATGGAGATGAGCAGCAGCAGCAATACGCCGATGAACAGGATCAGCGGCGTGCGGTTGGCGGCGGTCTGAGCGTGGGCGTAGGCCTGGCGGGCCGGGGCCACATAGCTGGCGTACTCCGGCGTATCCAGGGTCATGGCCAGGAACCTTTCGCGGCTGATGGCAGTGACGCCCTCGCCCGCCTCCTCGGCCAGCACATATTTTTCGCCCTCCGGGGTCATCAGCTCGCCGTCGTACTGAAAGTCGTACAGCGTGCCCAGGGTCTCCGGAGTATCCATATCGGTCACGGCGCTCAGGTTTTTCAGCTGCATGCCCTCGGTGACGCTCAGAGCAAACAGCAGCACCACCGCGCACAGCGTGCCGATCAGGATGAAGGGCGTGCGTTTGCCCAGGCGGCTGCGGCATTTATCCGATATCGCGCCGAACAGCGGCAGCATGAACAGGGCCAGGATGTTGTCCAGCGCCATGATGATGCCGCTGTTGGCCTGGTTCATGCCAAATTTATCCGTCAGGATCTTGGGGATCAGGTTGTCGTAGGCCTGCCAGAAGGCGCAGATCAGGAAAAAGGCAAAGCCCACCAGCAGCGTGCGTTTATAGGAAAGCTTCATGTTTGTTTCCCCCGTGTATGTTTTTTCCTATTGTATGCCTTTTTGCGGCAAAATGCAACACGGAAAAAGAAAGAACGGACGAAGGAGCTTGAAACCTTCGCAATTCTCAAAAAAAACAGTTGCGAACAGGTTGACGGCTATGATATACTAAATTGGTTTCCGTTATATAAGTAACCTGAATAAGGAGGACTGAGTTACATGCAATACACGAAGGAAGTTGAAGACATGGTTTGTGTTGCAAAAGGACCGAACCATGGCCCCGCTCCGATCCCTGAGGAAGGCAAATGGATTCAGGCCAAGGAGATCAAGGACATCTCCGGCTACACCCACGGCATCGGCTGGTGCGCTCCCCAGCAGGGCTGCTGCAAGCTGAGCCTGAACGTCAAGGGCGGCGTGATCCAGGAAGCGCTGGTGGAGACCATCGGCTGCTCCGGCATGACCCACTCCGCGGCCATGGCCAGCGAGATCCTGCCCGGCAAGACCATTCTGGAGGCGCTGAACACCGACCTGGTGTGCGACGCCATCAACACCGCCATGCGCGAATTGTTCCTGCAGATCGTATACGGCCGCACCCAGTCCGCATTCTCCGATGACGGCCTGCGCATCGGCGCCGGTCTGGAAGACCTGGGCAAGGGCCTGCGCTCCATGGTGGGCACCATGTACGGCACCCTGGAAAAGGGCACCCGCTATCTGGAAATGACCGAGGGCTACGTGGTCAAGATGGCCCTGGACAAGGACGACCAGGTGTGCGGCTATCAGTTCCTGAGCCTGGGCAAGATGATGGACGCCATCAAGAAGGGCATGAGCCCCAACGAGGCGTATGAAAAGAACCTGGGTACCTATGGCCGGTTCAAGGCTGAAGACGGCGCGGTCAAGTGGATCGACCCGCGCAAAGAATAATGGGAGGTGCGACAGATGGCTTTGTTTGAAAACTACGAAGGCCGCATGCCCCAGCTGCAGCCTGTTCTGGACAAGTACGGTTTCAAGAATTTTGATGAAGTAAAGGCTTACACCAACGGCAAGGGCGTGGACGCTTACAGCATCGTGGAAAGCACCCAGCCCATCTGCTTTGAAAACGTCAAGTGGGCCTATGAACTGGGCGCCGCCATCGCCATGAAGGAAGGCGTGAAGAGCGCCGCCGAAGCCGCCAAGTGGATCGGCGTGGGCCTGCAGGCCTTCTGCATCCCCGGCTCCGTTGCCGACCAGCGCCAGGTGGGCATCGGCCACGGCAACCTGGGCGCCATGCTGCTGGACGAGGAGACCGAGTGCTTCGCTTTCCTGGCTGGCCACGAGTCCTTCGCCGCCGCCGAGGGCGCCATCAAGATCGCCCTGAACGCCAACAAGGTGCGCACCAAGCCCCTGCGCGTGATCCTGAACGGCCTGGGCAAGGACGCCGCGCAGATCATCAGCCGCATCAACGGCTTCACCTATGTGCAGACCAAGTATGACTACCTGTCCGCCGACGTGAAGGAAGACCATGCCCTGACTGTGGTGAAGAAGATCGCTTACTCCAACGGCGAGCGCGCCAAGGTCAATTGCTACGGCGCGGACGACGTGCGCGAGGGCGTGGCCATCATGTGGCATGAGGGCGCCGACGTGTCCATCACCGGCAACTCCACCAACCCCACCCGCTTCCAGCATCCCGTGGCTGGCACCTACAAGAAGGAACGCTGGGAAGCCGGCAAGAAGTACTTCTCCGTGGCTTCCGGCGGTGGCACCGGCCGCACCCTGCATCCCGACAACATGGCCGCCGGCCCTGCCTCCTATGGCATGACCGACACCATGGGCCGCATGCACAGCGATGCGCAGTTTGCCGGTTCCTCCTCCGTGCCTGCCCACGTGGAAATGATGGGCTTCCTGGGCGCTGGCAACAACCCCATGGTCGGCATGACCGTGGCCGTGGCCGTGGCTGTCCAGCAGGCGATGAACAAGTAATCTGAACCTTTTGTATCAGGCTCCCGGAGCTTTCTTCGGGAGCCTGATCCTTATGTGAGGACAATGGAAAGCAATCATGCGGAAAAGGCGCGGCAGCTGTTTTTGCAGGGTTACAACTGCGCCCAGGCGGTGGTCTGCGCCTTTGACGACCTGACGGGGCTGGACCGGGACACCGCCGCCCGGCTGGCCAGCTCCTTTGGCGGCGGCATGGGCCGCATGCGGGAGGTGTGCGGCACCGTCAGCGGCGCGCTGCTGGTGCTGGGCCTGGTCTGCGGCTATGCCGATCCCGCGTCCCCGGAGGCCAAGAAGGCGCATTACGCCCGCGTGCGGGAGCTGGCCCGCCGGTTCCGGGAGCAAAACGGCAGCATCATTTGCCGGGAGCTGCTTTCGGGCGTGGAAACCACCCCCGGCGGCGATCCCGAGCCCCGCACGGCGGAATATTACGCCCGGCGGCCCTGCCCGCGCCTGGCGGCCCAGGCTGCCGGGATCCTGGAAGAAATGCTGAAAGAAATCGAAGAGGAGAAAAGCAATGATCCGTCACATCGTCATGTTCAAGATCAAGGATGAATACAAGGACGAAATCCCCCAGCTGGTGAAGAACTTTTACGGCATGAAGGGCAAAATCGAGGGCATGCTGGACCTGGAGGCCGGCGCGGACGTGCTGCACAGCGAGCGCTCCTACGACCTGGCCCTGATCACCGTGTTCGATACCATGGAATCCTTCCAGGCCTACCAGACCCACCCGGTGCATATGCCCGTCAAAAAGCGCATGCACGAGGTGCGCTGCGCGTCGGTGGCGTGCGATTTTGAGTTCTGATACGCGGAAAACAGAAATTGGCAAGGGAGAGAAGAAAACGAACGAAGGCGTTCCTTTTCGACGCCCGAAAAGGAACCGAAAAGGGCTGTGTTTATAGCGTTTGTCGGTTTGTTCCGTGTTGATTGAACGGCAGCGTTCACGAAGGCTGTCCTGTGCGCGCTCCCGGGCCTATCGGCCTATGTCTGCTACGCAGACGCACACTGCCGTGTGCCGGGAGCGGTTGGGTTCTCCAGATCTTCGCTCTGCTCCTCACGCTCGTTCTTGCTTTCGCAAACGCGAAAGATACCAGACATCGCCAGGCCAGCAAATACAAAAATTGCCCTTTCTGCTTCTCTTTCAGGCTCTGAAAGAGAAGGCCCCCGTTGTTTCTTCCTTCCCCGTCAAATATCTGTTTGCGCATGTCTTCAAATCACATAATCGTCAATGGCCCTTGCCCGGTGCTGATCCAGGATATCCTGCAGGGTGATGCCATCCAGATATTGGTTGATCACCCGGCTGAGGCCCTGCCACACGGGCAGGGTGGCGCAATCGGCGCTGCGGTCACACTGGGCGGGGGACTGGGCGCAGGCCACGGGCACCAGGGTGCCCTCCGTCAGGCGCAGGATCTCGCCCACAGTATATTGGGCGGGCTGCCGGGCCAGCATATAGCCGCCCTGGGCGCCGCGGTTGGTCAAAAGCATATCGCTGCGGTTGAACAGCGGAATGATCTGCTCCAGATATTTTTTGCTGATATTCTGCCGTTCGGCAATATCCTTGAGCGGCACGAAGCCCGTGTTCTGATGCTCCGCCAGATCGATCAGCATCCGCAGGGCGTAGCGGCCCTTGGTGGATATTTTCAATGGAATCATCTCCTCACCCGTATAATACCATAAGTTTAGTAGGAATTGCAAGGCGGGGACCGCCCGCATTTTTTCATTTTTACATCAAAAACCCTGGACGCGCCCCGCAAACCATGGTATACTGAATGCCTACACCTGATGGAAAGGGAAGAAGAACGAATGGTCAAAAATCTGTGGAAATACGCGGTGATCGCGGTGCTGCTGGCCCTGCTGCTGGTGCTGGCTCCCTCCCCGGTGAGCACCTACGACGCCTTTGCCGAGATCGTGGAGCTGGACCTCAAGGGCGTGGGCATGCCCATCAACTGGGACAACTACACCTCCGACACCCATTATGAGGACCCGTCCCTCACCGTGGATATCGTGTGGGGCGGCCGCATTTATGATACCAATTACGTCTACGCCCTGGTCAAGATCGCCAACGGCACCCAGATCCGCACCGCCATGGCGGGGGATCAGTACAGCGGCGAATACACCGCCATCGGCTCCACCATCGGCAAGAGCAAGAACGCCGTCTTTGCCATCAACGGCGACTATTTCAAGCACAGCGACCACCAGAACGGCTTCATGGTGCGCCAGGGCAAGACCTACCGCAACCGTCCCAGCAAGATGTGGGACCTGCTGATGATCGATCAGTACGGCGACTTCCACACCATCACGGAGCCGGACAAGGACAAGCTGGCCGCCTGGCAGGCGGAGCACGCCGACCTGGAGATCGTCAACAGCTTCAACTTCGGCCCCGTTATGATCCTGGACGGCCAGGTGACCCGGGATGATTTCAACGAAATCCAGAACCACCGCTACATCGGCACCCACAAGGAAGCCCAGCGCATGGCCGTGTGCCAGCTGGACAAGCTGACCTACCTGTGCGTCACCAGCGAGGGTCCCGAGGACAAGGGCAGCAAGGGCCTGACCATGGATCAGTTTGCCCAGTGCCTGCTGGAGATCGACGAGCAGCTGACCGATTACACCATCCAGGTGGCCTATAACCTGGACGGCGGCAGCAGCTGCACCATGGTGTTCAAGGACCCCGAAAAGAACGCCCTCAAAAAAATCAACGCCCCCACCAATCCCAAGGTGCGGTATCTGAGCGATATTCTGTATTTCGCCAGCGCATATCAGGAATAACAGAGAATGAGACACCCTGCCGGACTTCGCGGCCAGCAGGGCTTTTTTATTTGCTTATTTCAAAATACACGCACCGGTGCTTGATCCCCCGGTATTCGATTTCCTCCGTTTCTCCGGTGGCCGTCATCCCGCTTTTTTCCATCACCCGGCGGCTGGGAATATTGTCCTCAAAGAAGCCTGCCCGCACGGTCCCAAAGCCCATGTCAAACAGCGCGCGGATGGCGGCGCGCAGCATTTCGGTGGCGTAGCCCTGATTCTGCCAGGCCGGATGGATCACGTAGCCCACCTCGATGGCGTCGTTTTCCATGTGCACGTCGTTGAGAAAGCCGATCAGCCGCCCCTGACAGTCCGCGCCGAACACGAACCTGCGGGGCTCCCGGGAAAGATCCCGGAACCGGCGGAACAGGCGCAGGGCGTCCTCCTCGGCGGGAAAATCCGGGATCATGTAGGTCTTTTTGATCTCCTCGTCATACAGCAGCGCCCGCATGTCCGGCCAATCCTCCTCCGTGATGGGCCGCAGGACCAGACGGGCGGTTTGAATGCGTTCGGGCTTGTCTTTCATGGGATTTTTTCCCCTTCCGCTGTCTCTATAACAAAAAACCGATGGACAAGTCAGAGAATGAATTCATTTTCTGGCTGGCCCTCGGTTTTTCTTATGTACGTACCTCCGTTACATCCTGTCTCCTATGATCAGGCACACCAGCGCCAGCAGCATGAAGCACGCGCCCAGGATCAGGGTGCGGGGCTTGGGCTTTTGGCGGCGGGCGTCCTTCATCAGCTTGTATTCGTAATACTTCTGATGCTTTTCGGGTTTGCGGAAGGGGGTGAAGAGCACCAGCAGGCTATGGGCGCCGTAGGACAGCATATCGAACACGCCGCCGTAGGCGCAGAAGGCCAGCACGCCGAAGCAGAACAGGAAGATGCCCGGTACGAAGAAGGCGTCGCAGAGGATGTAGAGGATCTGCCGGGGTTCCTGGGCGGTGAACAGCCCCTTGGAGGCCGCCACCGCCCCGAAAACCGCCAGAGCGATGCCGCCCTCGATCAGCCAGGGCATCCAGGCGGGATGGCGCTTCACAGGCCCAGCTCCTTCTTGTAGGCCGCGTACTCGGCCTCGTTGCAGTGGATAAAGTGCCCGGGCAGAATCTCCCGCAGGATGGGCTTATCCACGGAGTAATCGTGGGCCTTGTGGGGATTGTACTCGATGCGCTGACGGTGCTTCTCGTGATGGGGATCGGGATAGGGAATGGCCGACAGCAGGGACTTGGTGTAGGGATGCAGCGGATGGGCGAACAGCTCGTCCGAGGGAGCCAGCTCCACCAGCTTGCCGTAGTACATCACGCCGATACGGTCCGAGAAATACTTGACCACGCTCAGGTTATGGGCGATGAACATGATGGTCAGGCCCATCTTGTTGCGCAGGTCGTTAAGCAGGTTGATCACCTGGGCCTGAATGGACACGTCCAGGGCGCTGATGGGCTCGTCGGCGATGATCAGATCGGGCTGCAAGACGATGGCGCGGGCGATGCCGATGCGCTGGCGCTGGCCGCCGCTGAATTCATGGGGGTAGCGATCCGCGTGCTCCCGCACCAGACCCACCAGATCCAGCACCTCGTACACCTTTTCGTCGATGTACTTTTCATCCTTGATACCGCGGATCTTGAGGCCCTCGGCGATGATCTCCCGCACGGTCATGCGGGGGTTGATGGAGGCGATGGGGTCCTGGAAGATCATCTGCATCTTGGTCATGATGTTGTCCTTGGCGGCAACCTTCATGTCCATGTCGTAGCGGGCCTTGCGCTGGGTCAGGGCCTCGCCGGAGAGGCTCTTTTTGTCCTCCTCAAACTGGGCGGTGAGCTCGGCCTTGCGCTTTTCGCGGTATTTTTCCACGCACTTGCTCTTTTCCACGGAGGATTCCAGGGCGTTGGTGCGGGCTTCGCTGATCTTGCGGCGCATCTCGCGGCGCATTTCATGCAGCTTTTCCTTGTGGGCCTGGGTCAGGCTGTCCCTGCGGGCGGGCTCGGCGGCGATCTTCTCCTTCAGGTCGGCCTCCATGCGCTGCTTTTCGGCCTCAAACTCATTTTTGAGGCTGCGGATCAGCACGGGCAGGCCGTTCTGGGTGGAGGAGATGCGCAGGCCCTGGAAGTACACGTCGCCTTCCGTGGGATCGTAGAGGTTGATGATGGTGCGGCCCGTGGTGGTCTTGCCGCAGCCGCTTTCGCCCACCAGACCGAAGACCTCGCCCTTCTTGATGTAGAAGCTCACGTCGTCCACGGCCTTGTTGATGTAATTGCCGCTGCGGAAATACTGTTTCAGGTGGTTGACCCGCAGCAGGATGTCGGGGTCTTCCTCGATGCCGGCGCTCTCCAGGCGGTTCAGGGTCACGCGGCTGACGATCTTCTCCAGGAATTTGGCCAGCACCAGCAGGAAGATGCCGATGAGCCACAGCAGGGCGAACCGAGCGGCCAGGAACCACAGCACCTTGACGGCGCCGATGGCGCTGCTCTCATCGGAGGTGGCAATGGTATCCTGGGAATAATTCTGGAAGAAGGTATCCACGCTGGCGGCCTGATTGGCGTCGTTGGCGGCGCGCACGGCCTTCATCAGGCTGTTCACGGAGCCATCGTAGCTTTCATCGGTCATCAGGGCGGTGAAGGTGTTGACGAACACGTTCTTATACGTGGAGGCCAACTCGGGATAGCGGGCCACCAGGTCGTCATACTGGCCGTCAAAGAAGGCCCGCACGTCGGCAGCCTCGCCGCCTGCCAGCTTCTGGGCCAGGGCGGCAAAGTCGTCCCGCAGATCCTGGGTGGCGGCGCGCTCCTGGGACTGGGTCTCCGCCAGGGCGGCCTGATAGGCGGCGTAATCCAGGGCGCTCATGTATTTGCGCACGTCGGTGGCGCCCTCCGCCTTGATCATGGCGGCCAGGGTTTCCACGAACTCCAGATAGGTGCCCGCTTCCTCCCCGTGCTCCTGGGCGAAGGCGTCATAGAAGGCGTGCACGTCCGGCTCCACGGAGGCGGCCTGCAGCTTGGCCAGCTTGCCGCCCTTGCCGCCGGCGGGCTTGGTCAGGCTGTCCAGATATTCCACGGCCTCTTTCAGCAGGCGGGTATCCTCGCCGCTTTCCATCTGCTCGTAGAAGGTCAGAAAGCCCGCCGCGTCAAAGGTTTCGCCAAAGTGGGCGTAGAAGTCCGCCACGGCGTCCTCCGCCTGCTTGTCCACGGCGGCCTGAATGCGGTTTTCATACTTGGAGAAGTAGGGGCGCACCTGCTCCGCGCG
Organism: uncultured Eubacteriales bacterium; assembly: GCA_902781945.1. Classification (GTDB taxonomy): domain Bacteria; phylum Bacillota; class Clostridia; order Christensenellales; family Aristaeellaceae; genus SFMI01. Next base: position 9,677 of record CACZLE010000006.1, read on the forward strand.
CTGGGCGCTCTGCTGATCCTTGGTGGAGGCGGCGTTGTTCAGGGCGTCAAAGTACTGATGGTCAAAGAGCACCCGCTCGCCGAAGCCGAAATCGACCTCCACCTTGGCGGCGGCGTTTTTCAGGGTGTTGTAGGGACCGCCGTCGTTGGCGATCACGTAGATGCTCATGATCACCGCCAGGCCGATGAGCACCCAGCCGATGATCCGCAGCGCCGAAGCGGTCAGTTTCACTTTTTTCATGCCTCGGCGCCTCCTTTCTGCTGCTGCGCCTCATAGGCCGCCTGCTCCTTCTGCATGCGGCGGATGCGCTCGGTCACGATGGCCGGGGGCTCCACGTGGGGCGCGTCGGGATGCAGCAGCCAGGTGGCGGCCCAATGGGTATCGCTGACCCGGAAGGCCGGGGGCTGCTGTTCAAAGTCGATCTGCATGGCGTACTTGTTGCGGGCGGCGAAGGCGTCGCCCTTGGGGGGCAGGATCATGTCCGGCGGGGTGCCGGGGATGGCCTCCAGCTTTTCGGTGGTCTCCAGGTCCGGCATGGAGGACAGAAGCGCCCAGGTGTAGGGATGGCGGGGATCGTAGAACACGTCGTCCGCCGTGCCGTACTCCACGATCTTGCCCGCGTACATGATGGCGATGCGGTCGGCCATGTTGGCCACCACGCCCAGGTCGTGGGTGATGAAGATGACGGACAGGCGGCGCTCCGCCTTGAGCTTGTTGATCAATTCCAGGATCTGCGCCTGGATGGTCACGTCCAGGGCCGTGGTGGGCTCGTCGCAGATCAGGATGTCCGGGTTGGCGGACAGGGCGATGGCGATGACGATGCGCTGGCGCATGCCGCCGGAAAACTCGAAGGGATACTGATGATAGCGCTTGTGGGGCTCGGGAATGCCCACTTCCTTCATCAGCTCGATGGCGCGATGGCGAGCCATGCCCTTGCTGAGCTTAAAGGCGTAATCCTCCGCCCGGGCCTTGAGGTAATCCACCATCTCCACGGCCCGCTCGTCATAGCGGCCCTGGGGACCGGCGGCCACCTGGCCGTTGAAGCGGTCGATGACGCTCTGGGCCAGCTGGCACAGGTTATCCTGGGCGGCCTGGGTGTCGATCAGGTTCTTGGGCACCACGGAGGGCGGCACCTTGCCCTTGGCCGTTTCCTTGTTGAAGCGCGCGGTATCCTTGGCAAAGCGCTTTTCCTCCCGGGGATTCTGGCGCAGGGACAGCTTGTAGCGGTTCAGGTAGGCCTGCGCGCCGCTGCGGTAGACGTAGGACAGGCTGTCCTTGTCCAACTGCAAGGGGTCGATGGAAGCCTCCACCGCGGCGGCGGAGGATTTGAGGGCCTCCCGGCAGCGCCCGTCGTCCAGGGGCTTTGCCGCAAAGATGCTCAGGGCCTTTTCCACTGCGGAGACGGCGGATTTTTTGCCCGCCAGGGATTGCTTTTCGCTGTGCTCCAGGGCCTTGGCGATATCGCCCAGGAAGGCGGTCATGAAGCCGTCGTCCAGGGTCTTGCGGGCCTGGGCGTTGATCTCCGCCACGGTTTGCCTTGCGGGATCGGGGGCCTTGCCCTGCTGCACGGAATAGCCGATGCAGAAGAAGTTGGGCATTTCGGCGTTGACGCGCTGATTGAGGCTATCCTTCATCCGGGCCAAGAGGGCCTCCAGATCGGCCTGCTGACGGGCGGTATAATGGCTGAATTCGCCCAGCTTGCGGCTGAATTCGGCGATTTCGGGGCTGTTTTCGGGATAGAGGTAGGGATTATACACGCCTTTCAGGGCGCTGATCAGGCGGCGGGACACCTCGCGCACGTCCTTGTCGCTGCGCTTGAGGATGGCGTCCTCCATCTCCTCGATGCAGTCGGTGGCCTCCACGCAGCTCTCCATGGCTTCCTTGTAGGCGTATTCCTCCTTGACGGCGATCTTGACGAAGCCGTCAAACTGCTGGATATTGCTGTGGATGCGCTGCTTGTCGCCCTCGCCCGCGTTCTCGATCATGGCGTTTTCCAGGGTTTTGAGGGTCTTGTTGAACTGCTCGCGCCCGTCGCGGCGGCGCTCCTTGTTGTTGAGCAGCATGGCTTCGGTCAGCTGACGGCCAATGCGCATGATGGGGTTCAGGGCGCTTAAGGGGTCCTGGAACACCATGGCCAGCTTGTGGCCGCGCAGGGTATGGAATTCCTCTTCCGGGATCTTGAGCAGATCCTTGCCGTCGTAGATGATCTCGCCCGCGTCCACCATGGCGTTGCCCGCCAGGATGCCCATGACCGCGCGGGTGGTGACGGATTTGCCGCTGCCGCTTTCACCGGCGATGGCCAGGGTCTCGCCCTCGTTCAGGTCAAAGGAGATATCGCGCACGGCGCGCACCGCGCCATTGTTGGTGCGGAATGAAATGGTCAGATTTTTTACTTCGAGCTTTGCCATATCAGTTGTCCGCTCCTCTCAGGGAAGGATTCAGCGCGTCCCGCAGACCGTTGCCGAACAGGTTAAAGCTGATTTCCAGGATGGCGATAAAGATAGCCGGGAACATGATGATGTGGGGATAGGTGCTCAGATAGCCCTGGCCGTTAGACAGCATGGTGCCGATGGAGGTAAGGGAAGAGGCGTCCAGATTGATGATGTGCAGGTAGCTGAGCATGGATTCGGAGAAGATGACGCCGGGGATGGTCATGACGGCGCTGGTCACGATGGTGCCCAGGGAGTTCGGGAAAATGTGCTTGAAGATCAGCCGCCGGTCACTGGCGCCCAGGGTGCGGGCGGCCAGCACGTATTCATGACCCTTGAAGCGGTAGAACTGGGTGCGCACACGGGCCGCCGTGCCCACCCAGCCGGTGAGCACAAAAGCGAAGAGCAAACTGGGCACCACGCCCACCTTGTCCGCCAGATGCAGCTGGAACAGGGTGGCCACCACCATGAAGGGCACGTCGGCCAGCACGTCGCTGATGCGCTCCATGATCATGTCCACCGCGCCGCCGTAATAGCCCTCCACGGAGCCGTATACCGCGCCGATGATGAAGTTGATGCTGGCCACGGAGATGGCAAGCAGGAAACTCAGACGCGCGCCCACCGCCAGGCAGGTGAAGATATCCTGGCCGTGCTGGTTGGAGCCGAACAGGAAGCCCGGGGTGAAGCCGTTTTTATAATAGAAGTATTCCGCGTAATTGACGCGCACCTTGTAGCCGGTCTGGTTCTTCTGGGCGTAGGTGTACCACACGCCGTTTTCGCCGTCCCCGGCGATGCGCATCCTGCTGGTGTAACCCGCCTTCTGCGGATCGTCGCTGGTGAGGTAATTGGGGATGAAATCGCCGTTTTCATCCAGCACCGGCGCGCCCGTGCTGCCCTGGGTCTCGTCTTGCAGCTTGTACCAGAAGTTGGCGCCGTCATTGCCGCGGACGAAGTTCTTGTTCTGGGTGGCGGACAGGGGATAGATGATCTGCACGTTATTGGCGTCCTGGTAATCCATCAGGGCCTGGTATTCCGCGGCGCTCAGGTTCTGGTAGGTATAGCCCACCTGGGCGTAGGTGTCCACCCGCAGGTTGTGGAAGGTGGCGCCGGTGGCATCCACGAAGGAATCGTACTCCTTCATGATGGCGGGCACGCCGCTCTCCTGGCCGATGGAGCGCAGGTACTGATAGCCCGCCTCGCTCTGCTTGCTGCGCTGGCCGCCGTCCCAGAAGCCCGCGTTCTTGAACAGGGGGTTTCGGGGCAGCACGGTCTTGTAGTAGCCGTCGCGGAAGGACACCGTGTAGTCGGAGACCTCCGGCACGATGATGGCAAACAGCAGCAGCACCAGGATGAGGCTGAAAGCCACCACGGCGCTCTTGTTGGAGCGGAACCGAATCCAGGCGTCGCCGAAATAGCTGATGGATTTGGTTTTGAGCCGCTCGTCGTGGATGCGTTCCTCCCGCTGGACAAACTGGAATTTTTCCTGCGGGATGGCGGGAATATTGACATTTACATTCTTTTCCATCATTTTTTCGACCCCATTCTGATGCGCGGATCAATCAGTCCGTAGCTCACGTCGATGACGATGCCCGATACCAACCCGATGAGGGTGTAGAAGATGGTCAGCGCCATGAAGAAGTTATAGTCGCGTACATTGATGGAATTGATGTACAGGTTGCCGATGCCGGGGATGCCGAAGATGTTTTCGATGATCAGGCTGCCGCCCAGGATGCCGATGAACTCGCCCATGATCATGGGCAGGATGACCACCATGGCGTTGCGCAGGGCGTGGCGGCTGATGGCCTGGGCCTTGGTCAGGCCCTTGGTGCGGGCAAGCAGCATATAGTCGCCGGTCAGCACCTCGGAGAGCTCCGCGCGGGTATAGCGGGTGAAACCCGCAATGACGCCGAAGCTCAGACTCAGCACAGCCGGGATCATGGAGACGAACATTTTTGTACTGAAAAGCGAGCCCGCCTGGCTGAGGGAGGCCGCCTGCAGCGGGAACCAGCCCAGCTTGAAGCACAGGAAATACTGCACCAGGAAGGCATATACATAGCTGGGCACCGAAATGAACACCATGACCAGGGTGCTGATCAGCGCATCCTGCCACTTGTTCTTTTTCAGCGCAGCGTAAATTCCAAGTCCAATGCCCAGGGGAATAGACAGAAGGATCGAATAGAGGTTGACGGTCACGGTATAGGGGAGCTTCTGCATCATGATGTCCCAGATGCCCAGGCCTTCATAGAGCTGCTCGCCCACGCCCCAGTCCCAATCCACCAGGATGTTTTTGACGTACAGGAAATACTGTACCATGATGGGCCGGTTGTAGCCCATTTTTTCGCGCTTGGCCAGCACGAGGTTGATGTCGCGCCCCATCTCGCGCACGGCGGGCAGGGGCAGGAGCTTGATCAGCACAAAGCACATGGTCGTGATGATGAATAACGTCAGGAACATGAGCAGTATGCGCTTGATGATATACTTGGTCATTCAATCGGCCTCCGCGTATGTTTTACGGCAATCGGGCGCAAACGCCCAAGGGGGAGAAAATTCCCCCTTGGGCGTGCCGCGCGGGAGCCGCGCAGCGTGCGTTTCACTATGATATTAGTACACCAGCTGGTTATTGGCGATGTACTCCGCCCACTCGGCGTCGTCATAGTTGAAGGTGTAGAACTCCAGACCGCCAAAGCCGATGATGGTCAGGTAGTTGTCCACGGCGTAGTCGCCCTTCTGGCTGACCAGAGAGGCCACGTTGCGGTAGTACAGGGAGGTGGTGGTGAACCAGTTCATGAAGCACTGCTCGGTGGCGGCCAGGACTTCGCAGCGGGTGCTGTAAGCGTAGTCGGAGAAGGAGCCCAGAGCGGTGTAGATGTTGGGAACTTCGGTGGTGGCGCTGTTGGTCCACAGCGTCCAGTTGCGCAGGCTGTCGGTGATCTGGCCGATCTCGCCGCCGAAGTCCAGGGTCATCATGATCTTGGTGGTGTCATAGCCGTATTCCATCTGTTTGCCGCTGCCGTCGGAGGCGTCGGTGTAGCACTGGGCCAGGATGCCGAAGGGAGCCATGGCCGCGCCGCCCCAGGTGGTGAAGATCATGTCCGCGCCGCCGGAGTAGTTGGTCTCATAGTAGTCGGCGTCCACGGTCAGCTTCATGCTGATCTTGCCTTCCAGCTTGCTGCCCTTGACGGCTTCCGCCAGCTGCTGCTGGAAGTAGTTGTACATCTGCACATAGATATCGTCGCTGTTGTACACGCGGATCTCCAGCACGATCTCGCTCTCGCCATCCCAAATCTGGGCCTCGATGGCCTTATCGGCGGCCACTTTCATCAGCTCCTGAGCCTTTTCCATATCGTAACCGGTCATGGCTTCATAGGCTTCGTCCAGGCTGGCGTACTCGCCGCCCTCGCCGTAGCTCATCTCGAACAGGTTGACCAGGGCCTTCTTGGCGGCCTCGCTGTCGCGGTACAGTTCGCCGGTGAAGGGGTTGTAGCAGTACTGGTAGTTCAGCATGCCGTAACCGGCGGTACCGGCGGCGGTGTAGGAGGTGGCGAAGTCGTTGGCGTCCAGAGCGAAGGAGAAGCCCTTGCGGAACTCGTCGATCACCAGGATCTGGCTGCCCGTGCCGCGGCCCAGCAGCTTGCTGTAGTCGGTGTTGAAGGTCAGCTTGGTGGTGTAGCTCTGGGGAGTGTAGCGGATATACTGGCTGGCAGCATACTTTTCCATGTCGGCGTTCTGCAGGCTCACGCCGTCCAGCTCGCCCTTTTCAAAGGCCAGCATCTGGGTGGAGTGATCCACGATAACGGTGGCGACATAGTTATCCATCTGGTACTGGCCCAGGTGGTTGCCGTCCTTGTAGCCGAACCAGTTCTCGTTGCGGCTCACGGCCCATTCCTTATCCAGCTGGAAGGTGGTCAGCACATAGGGGCCGTAGGAGGCGTTGGTCTCCAGGCTCTTGCAGTAGTTGGTGGTCACCTCGTCGGCCTCTTCCTCGGTGGCGACGGGGGCGCCATCCTTGAAGAAGCTCTTGCAGGATTCATACAGATCCTTCTTGACCAGGAAATCGCTCAGCTGATAGGGCACATAGAAGGCGGGCTCATTGACGGGCTTTTCCAGGATGAAGTCGAGGGTGTAATCGTCGATCTTCTTGAAGCCCACGTCGTCCCAGCCGACCACGGCGCCCACGTTCTTGACCTTCAGATACTGGTCGGCGTAGCTGTTGTAGGGAGCGCCCGCGGCCAGATAGTTGTCATAGATATACTTGGCGGATACCCAGGCTTCGTCCGCATTTTCGTCTTCCACGGCGGCGTCGCGGTACATGGTGTCATCCGCGATGGACACATACTGGGGAGCAACGTTGCCCTCAGCGTCGGGAGCGCCGGTGACGCCCCAGAAGTCCATATCCAGGAACACTTCGGTGCCGGCGGCGATCAGATCCTCGGCGGCCTCGGGGATGGCGTCGTAGGTCTCTTTGCCGGCGTACAGATAGTTCTTGGCGTTGACGATGGAGAAGTCGCCGTCATACCAGCTGTCGGCGCGGCGGTTCAGCATCTTGGGGTTCAGCTGCTGCTGCATGGAATACACGAAGTCGTCGGCATTGATGGGGGTGCCGTCGTCCCAGGTGATATCCTGACGCAGGGCGATACGCCAGGCCTTGGCTTCCTCGCCTTCCTTCACGCCGTACTGGCCGGCGTACTCAGCGGTGACGTCCACGGGATACTCCGCGGCCATTTCGGGCACGATGGAGTAGCCGGTCTTGTCGCTGTTGAGCTTGAAGGCGTAGAAGGAACTGACCTGCATGCTGCGAATGGAGTCATCATCCTTGGTTTCCCAGGACAGGGGGTCCCAGTTGGACTGAGAGGTCAGACCGCCGATGTAATCATAATAGGTGTAAACCTTTTCATCGGTGTAGTCCTTGCCCTCGATACCGGCATACACGTCGCTGGTCACGCTGTTGGCGCTGCCGCCAGCCGCGGGAACCAGAGTGATGACGCCGCCGTCAAAGGTGCGCTCGCCGGGATCATAGGACGCGGCAGGCGTGAAGGCCTCGGCCAGCGCGGACACGGCGGAAAGCACCATGACCAGGGCCAGCATGACAGAGAGAATCTTTTTCATTCTGTTTTCCTCCTCTTTATTTCCGTTTTGGATCCAAATGGATACAACGGTGAATTATTTTATCATATTACTTGTATGTACGTCAAGAAATCAACGGTAGAATATGCAAAAAAACAAAATTTGTGCCGTTGGCTGGCGAATGAAATGCAGGAATCCATCCGGCAAAATTCAAAACGGCATTGACAAGGCGGCCGCAAAAAACTACAATAAAGCCATACTTTGAATGCAAAAGGAGCGAAAAACATGCTGGATTTTGCCAAGGCTTCACTGAATGAATTGATCGCCAAGGGCGGCCACGCCTGCGCCTGCGGACGGGTGCACAAGATGGACATGGACTTTCTGCGCATCGAGCCCGGCGCGGTGAAATATATTCCCGAGGGGATCCGCGCCGTGGGCGGCAGCAAGCCCTTCATCGTGTGCGACGTGAACACCAAGGCCGCCGCCTGGGACGCCGTGCGCCCCGTGCTGGAGGCCGCGGGCATCGAATATACCCTGTATTGCTTCCCCATGGCCCATGTGGAGCCCGACGAATACGCCGTGGGCAGCCTGACCATGGCCTATGATCCCACCTGCGACTGCGTGATGGGCATCGGCAGCGGCGTCATCAACGACTGCTGCAAGGTGCTGTGCCACGCCATCGGCAAAAAGCAGCTGATCATCGGCACCGCCCCCAGCATGGACGGCTACGCCAGCAACAGCAGCAGCATGATCCGCGAGCGCATCAAGGTGAGCCTGTACAACGCCGCCCCCGCCGCCATCATCTGCGATACCGACATCATGAAAAACGCCCCCATGCGCATGCTGTGGGCGGGCTTTGGCGACATGCTGGCCAAGTATATCGCCCTGTGCGAGTGGCGCATCAGCAACCTGGTGACCGGCGAATACTACTGCGAAAACATCGCGGGCCTCATGCGGGAGAGCCTGCGCCGCATCGTGGCCAGCGCCCCGGGCCTTAAAAACCGGGAGGAAAAGGCCGTGCGCGCCACCGTGGAGGGCCTGGTGCTCAGCGGCATCGCCATGAGCTACGCCGGCATCAGCCGCCCCGCCAGCGGCCTGGAGCACTATTTCAGCCATCTGTGGGAGATGATGGCCCTGGACCGCGGCACCCCCTACGAGCTGCACGGCATCCAGGTGGGCGTGGGCACGCTGATCGTGCTCAAGCTCTACGATGAGATCCGCAAGCTGACCCCGGACCGTAAAGTGGCGGAGGACTTCATCAACAGCTTCTCCAACGACGAATGGGAGGCCATGATCCGCCGCATCTTCGGCAAGGCCGCCGAAACCGTCATCCGCCAGGAGCACACCGTGTTCCACAAGAACGACAAGGCCCGCCACGCCGTGCGGCTGGATAAAATCATGAACGGCTGGGACGAGATCCAGCGCTTCATCGCCGAGGAACTGCCCGAAACCGAATCCATCGCCGCCATGATGAAGGACCTGGGCATGCCCATGACCCCCGCCGATATCGACATCAGCCGCGAGGATACCGAGAACGCCTTCATCGGCAGCCGCGATATCCGCGACAAGTACCTGTCCAGCAGCATGCTGTGGGACCTGGGGCTGCTGTATACCACCAAGGTGCCGGAATAAATTTAGATATAACGAGATCCTTCGACTCCGCTTCGCTCCGCTCAGGATGACATCAACTGGTGTTTTTCTCCTTGTTTATCGGCTATTTTGTAACAAATCAAGCTGCTAAACATAAGAAAATCTGCCTTACATTGTCATCCTGAGCGGAGCGTTAGCGGAGTCGAAGGATCTTTTTGCTGACGAATTGCGATCCCCTTCCCCACCCTCGCAGAACGCGTCGGCATCGCGGTGATAAGCGTGCAAAGTAAAATTGCCCGTGTAAACGTGCTGGGGATCACAGGAAAAGAACGCGCCCCCGCCGCGTCTACAGTGCGGCATGGACCCTGCCGCGGGGCTGACGCCCGCCCGCGCTCGCTACCAGCGGAAAGGGTTACATGAGATCGGTGGTCCAGTTGAGCCGCTGGATGCGCATGTCCAACTCCCGCAGCTCTTTGCTGAGGGCGTCGGCCTTTTTGCGGTACTCGGGCACGCTCACCGTGGGCAGGATCTTGATCTCGCCCCGGGCGGCGCGCACGGGGGTATGGCTGGCCTCGTCCAGAAAATCCCGCAGCCCGGCGGTATAGACGCTCAGGGCGTCCCGGCGGGCCAGCAGGGCGGTGATGGACACGCCGTCCTCCACCGCGGCGGCGTTGGTCAGGTTGATGCGGGCGATCAGCTTTTCCAATTGGTCGCACAGGGCGGCCAGTTCCTTTTCCAGGGCCGTCGGGTCCTCGGCGGGCCGCTCGCCCTCCTGCACCCAGGCGTTGTTTTTCAGGCGGGCGCGGGTTTGCTCGATGCGCTTTTGCAGGTCGGCGCGCTCCGCCAGGGCTTCGGCTAATTTCATGAGTTTTCCTCCTCTTTTTCGTCAAACAGCTCCCGATAGGCGTCATAGCCCGTGCGCACGCTCTCGGCTTCGTTGTAGCTGAGCAGGTCGTAAAAGGGCTTCATCCACTTGGCCGGGTTGTAGCCCTCGCTCCGCAGACGCTGGTATTCGTCGATGGTCTCCTGCCGGGCGGCGATGACGATCCAGTGGAAGCGCTCCTCCTCCGGCAGGTCGGGATTCTTTTCGTGATAATGGATCAGGCCGTGGCGCTCAATGCACCGATAGGCCTCCTCCCGCACGGCAAAAAAGGCCTTGCCCGTCAGCGGCGGCGACAGCGCCATGCGCTTGCAGCCCCCGGCCACGCACTCGCAAAAGGCCGTGATCATGCCCAGAATGTAGGAATTTTGATCGTATTGCATGGAACGCCTCCTGGCAGAAAGATCCGCCCCGCGGGGACATGGCGGGTGAATGAATTATAGCATGCATGGGATGGTTTGTAAATCGCGGCGAACAGAATGACGGGCTGTTGACAAGGGTTTGTCGAATCATGTAGAATAAATGCGTCCGAAGATAGCCTTACGCTGTCTGCGGGCCGAGAGCGGACAACAAACGCGCAGGCGGTTGCTACATCCTCCCGAAAGGGGGTGATGCGTATGCGGATTACCTTCCACATTGGAAAGTACACGGTGACAATCGTCATCAGTGAAACGCATCGCAAAAAGAACAGCCGCCACTCTGCCAAGTGACGGCTGGCTCTGTGATGCAAATCACAAACCTTAGCGAATCTTGAAAGGGCAACCGCGTGCGTGGTTCGCTCTTCGTTTTTTATTATAGCCAGGGCTTTCAAAATTGTCAACATTTATTGCGAAAATCCCCTTGCCGCGCTATAATAACAGAAAAAAGCGCGGGAGGCTGTACAATGAGCGCCATCCATCGTCCAAGCTATATCCTGACCCTGGACGCCGGGACAACGGGCGTCAAGTGCGCCGCCTTTGATCGGAAGGGTGAGGCGCTGTTTGAGTGCGTGGAAAGCTATCCCACCCGCTATCCGGCTCCCAGCTGGGCGGAGCAGCAGCCCCGGGAGGTGCTGGCGGCTTCTTTGACGGGCATCCGCAAGGCGGCGGAGGCCGCGGGCGCGGCGGGCTGCGCGGCCCTGGTGTTCAGCGGCACCATGAACGGCTGCATCCCCATCGATGAAAGCGGGGAGGCGCTGTTTGCCAATATCATCCACAGCGACCTGCGGGCCGCGCCCCAGGTGGAGGAAATCAAGCGATTGATCCCTTTAAGGGATTATTACGCCGCCACAGGCAACCGCATCGACGTGCACAGCGGCCTGCCCAAATACATGTGGCTGCAAAAAAATGCCCCGGATATTTATACCAGGGCATGGAAATTTGTCAATATCAAGGATTATCTCTATGGCCGCCTGACGGGCCGCCCCGGGGGCACAGACCGCTCGGACGGGAGCCTGTGCAACTGTCTGGATATGAAAACCGGGGACTGGGCCTGGGACGTGCTGGCCGCCTGCGGCGTGGAGGGGGCCAAAATGCCCGAGCTGCGGAGCTCCGCCGATATCACGGGCCGTCTCACGCCGGAATTTGCCGCCCTCACCGGCTTGCCCGTCGGCCTGCCCGTGGCTGTGGGCGCGGGAGACGGGGCCTGCGCGGCCCACGGCGCCCGCCGCCACACCGTGGGGGACGCCTACATGAACATCGGCAGCTCCGCCTGGGTGAGCGCCATGGGCGAAAGCCCCTGCGCCGACCCGGAGATGCGGCTTTTCAGCTATTTTGACGCGGACGAGAGCCGCTATAACGTGTGCGGCACGGTGCAGAGCGGCTCGGCGGCCAGCAATTGGGCCATCGGCAACCTGCTGTGCCCCGGCGTGCCCCCGGAAAAGTGGGACTTTGCCGCCCTGGAGGCGCTGGCGGCCTCCGTGGCTCCCGGCGCGGACGGGGTGATGTATCTGCCCACCCTGGCCGGGGAGCGCACCCCCTGGTGGACGGCCAAGGCCTCCGGCACGCTGATGGGCTTCACCCTCTACCATGACCGGCGGCACGTGGCCCGGGCGGTGTATGAGGGCGTGATGCAAAGCCTGTGCCTGTGCGGAGCGCTGCTGGGGGAAAACGGCCTGCCGGTGCGGCGCCTGACCCTCATCGGCGGCGGGGCCAAGAGCAGGCTGTGGGGCCAGATGGCGGCGGACATGTTCGGCTGCCCCGTGGGCGTGCATCAAACGCCCCAGTCCGCCACCTCCCTGGGCGCGGCCTTCATCGCGGGGGTGGGCATCGGCTGGTACCGGGATTACGCCGAGGCCGCGAAAAACATTCATATCGCCCGGGAATATCAGCCCGATCCCGCCGCCCACGCGGCCTATCAGAAGCACCTGGCCGTGTTTCGGCAGCTGTATCCCAACATGAAAAAAGCGTATGAGCTTTTATACGATTATCAACAGGAGGCACAAGGTGGACAAGAATAAGCACATCATCGTCATTTCCGAAGACGCCCTGGTTTACGAGGACCTGGAAGAACTGCGCAGGCTGCCCAACTTTTCCAAAATAATGGAGAAGGCGGCCTTTGTGGACCGTATGCGCTCGGTGTATCCCACCATCACCTATCCCAACCACGCCAGCATGCGCACGGGGGTGCGGTGCGGCAGGCACGGCATCGTGAACAACGAGACGCCCATCCTCACCCAGGCGCGGACGCCCTGGTTCTGGATGAACGACGCGCTGAAGGCGCCCGACATCTTTGACGCGGCCAAGGCGGCGGGCTACACCACAGCGGCGGTGTTCTGGCCCACCACGGGGCGGCATCCCCACATCGACTGGCTGGTGGACGAATACTGGCCCATGAACGAAAACCAGACCACCCTGGAATGCTTTGCCGAGAGCGGCAGCAGCCCCGAGGTGATCGACAAGGTGATCCGCCCCAACATGCATCTGGTGGACGGCATGCACCGGGTGCATCCCCACTGCGACGCCTTTGTGCATGCCTGCGCGTGCAGCATCATCCGGGAATTCAAGCCCAATCTGCTGCTGGTGCACCCAGCCAACATTGACGAATACCGCCACGAAACCGGCGTGTTCAGCGCCAAGGTGAGCCACGGCCTGCACGAGATCGACCTATGGCTGGGCGAGGTATTGAAAGCCATAAAGGACGCGGGCATCGAGCAGGACACCGACCTGTTCATCGTCAGCGACCACGGACAGTTGAACATCACCCGCTCCGTCGCCCTCAACGCCCTGCTGGCGGACAAGGGCCTGCTGACGGTAAACGCCGAGGGACAGGTGACGGACTACGTGGCCATCGCCAAGTCCGCGGGCATGTCCGCGCAGATCTATGTGAAGGATCAGAAGGACCTGGGCCGCGTGCACGCTGTGCTGGAGCAGATGCGGGAGGACGGCCTGTACGGCTTTGAACGGGTGTTCACCGCGGAGGAAGCCCGGCGGGAGGAGGGCCTCTACGGCGATTTCTCCTTTGTGGTGGAAACCGATGGCTACACCAGCTTTTCCAACGCCTTCACCCGCCCCTTCGTGCGTCGGGTGGACAACAGCGATTACAAGTTTGGCCGCGCCACCCACGGCTATCATCCCGACAAGGGCCCCCAGCCCACGCTGATGGCCTGCGGCCCCCATATCAGGGCCGGCGCGCGGGTGGACCGCCGCAGCGTCATTGACGAGGCCCCCACCTACGCCCGCATCCTGGGCGTGGAGATGCCCGAGGCCGAGGGCAAGGCCATCGAGGAGATCCTGCGGGTGGAAGAAAACTAAAAATCGAACGCCGTCAAATCCTTGCTTTCCGCCCGCGCCGGCTTGCTTTATTACCATATTTTATTGCATTTTTGTTTTCGCTCATGTATAATAAAATAGCGTGGTTATCGACATCAAATCAAAGGATATGAAAAGCTATGAGCGAAGCGGAGAAAAAGCGCGGCAAGGGGATCCCGCTGCAGACGATCATCATCGTCATGCTGGCCATCAGCGCGGTGATTTCCTGTGTTTTGCTGTATTTTATGTATCGCACCTCGGTGAGCTACGACACGATGCGTACGGCCACGCAGAATTATATGGATTGCCAAGGCGCCGCCAGCGATCTGCGGGAGGGCAGCGACTATCTGACCAATCAGGTGCGCAGCTACCTGATCACGGAGGACGTGGAGCACGTGGTGCTCTATTACAACGAGGCCCTGGTGACCAGATCCCGGGACAAGGCCGTGGACCGGGTGCGGGAATACCTGGTGGACGAACGGGCCATCGGGCAATTGAATTCCGCCCTGCAGATCAGCGATCAGCTGATGGAGACCGAGGAATACGCCATGCGGCTGATGGTGGCGGGGCTGGGAGATGACATCACCCGCTATCCCGCGCCGCTGCAGGAGATCGAATTGACCGCCGAGGACGCGCAGCTCCCGCCCCAGGAACAGCAGGAAAAGGCCCGGAGCATGGTGTTCACCAGCGATTATGAATCCGTCAAGGAGGAGATCATCGCCCGCATCAATCAGGGCATCGACGTGCTGATGACCACCATGCTGGGCGAGCAGGTGACCAGCTCCGAAAGGCTCTTGCACGTGCTGCACGCCCAGCAGGTGCTCATCGGCGGCCTGATGCTCTCCCTGCTGCTGGTGGCGGTGGTCATCTTTTCCACGGTCATCAATCCCCTGCGGCGGCAGATCAACGGCATCAGCAAGGATCAGCTGCTCAGCGAGGAAGGCTCCAGCGAGCTGCAATACCTGGCCCGCACCTACAACGAAATGTACACCCAGAACCAGCGGGCCACGGAAAAGCTGAACTACGAAGCCACCCACGACGCGCTGACGGGGCTGTATAACCGCTCCGCCTACGAGGCCATGCGCCAGGAAGCGGCCCAGAACAAGCGCAAGATCGCCCTGCTGCTGGTGGACGTGGACTATTTCAAGTCCATCAACGACAAATACGGTCACGACGTGGGCGACCAGGTGCTGCGCTCGGTGGCGGACACCCTGCAAAGCTCCTTCCGCGGTGAGGATATGGTGTGCCGCATCGGCGGCGACGAGTTTTCCGTCATCATGAACAACGCCGATTCCGGCCTGACCGAGCTGGTGCGCAGCAAGATGCGCCGGGTGGCGGACAAGCTGGCCCATCCGCCGGAGGGCGTGCCCCCCGTGACCCTCAGCGTGGGCGTGGCCTTCTCCGACCAGCAAAGCCAGGGGCGCGACCTGTTCAAATGCGCCGATCTGGCCCTGTATGGCGTCAAGGACGCCGGCCGCAACGGCTGCGGCTTTTATGATCCCGCTTTATAAGAAAGGAACCTGCGTTTCATGATCAAGACCCGCAAGAAGAAAAGCGTGCTGACGCTGATCCTGTGCGTGCTGGCCCTGGGCTTCACCGCCTTCATCTTCGCCCCCATCGAGCAATACATGCTCAACCAGAGCGAAATGTGGTTCAACCTGGGAGACATCGTGCTGCCCGCGGTGCTGAGCTTCCTTGTGCTTTCGGTGCTGCTCATCGATATGGGCTACATCATGCACCATCACAGCCGCCGCATCCTCTCCGCCCTGGTGCTGGCGCTGGCGGTATGCCTGTATTTGCAGGGCAATTTTCTCAATCCCGATTACGGCGAACTGGACGGACGGGCGGTGCCTTGGGGCGATTTCAAGGTGTTCGCCATCCTGGATACCCTGTTCTGGGTGGCCGTGCCTATCCTGTTTGTCACCCTGGCGGTCAAAAAGCGGCGGCTTTTCCGCAAGCTGGCCCGGGGCCTGGCCGCAGCCCTGCTGATCATCCAGGGCGTCACCCTGGTCACGGTGCTTTTGACCCACCCCATCGAGAACCGCCGGGGAGACTGGATCGTATCCGACAAGAACCAGTTTGTGCTGGGCGAAGAGCAGAACACCGTGGTGTTCGTGGTGGACGCCTGCGATACCGCCTATATCCCCCGCATCCTGGACGAGGACCCGGACGCCCTGGCAGCCCTGGACGGCTTCACCTATTACAGCGATTACGCGGGCGCTTACAGCAAAACCAAGATGGGCCTGCCCTATATCCTCACCCAGGTATGGTATGAAAACGACCAGACCATCGAGGATTACATCGATCAGGCCTATGAGGGCGTGCCGCTGTACAGGGCGCTGGCGGAGGATGGCTGGGATATCCGCCTCTACACCGCCGAAACCTACCTGAGCGAGCGCATGATCGGCACGGCGGACAACGTGATCCGCGCCAACCTGACCGTGGGCTCCACCACCAGGCTGTTCGCCAAGATGATGCAGTTTGTGGGCTTCCGCTATCTGCCCCATCTGGCCAAGCCCGCCTGCGTGTTTTACAGCGGCGATTTTGGCTTCTACAAGGCTTCCGACCATCAGAACCAGCCCTATTTCAAGGATAATTTCCTGTTCCGGGAGCGGCTGGAGGCCGACGGCGTGACCACCAGGGAGGGCAAGAGCTTCGTGGTGTATCACATCAACGGCTCCCACCTGCCCTGCAATATGGACGAAAACGGCAAAAACGTGGGCAACTGGAACACCACGGCCTGCGAGCAGACCAAGGGCGTGCTGCGCACCATCCTGACGCCCTATCTGGAGCAGATGAAGGCCCTGGGCATTTACGACAGCGCCAACATCATCATTACCGCCGACCACGGGCGCTTTGACGAGGGTCCGTCCTCCCCGGTGATGCTGCTGAAACGCGCCGGGGAGCATGGGGAATTGAAGGAGAACGCCGCCATGGCCTCCGTCAGCGACCTGCACGCCACGCTGTTCAAGCTCTGCGGCCTGGAGACCGACGCCCCCGCCATCTTTGAACTGGACGAAAATGATAACCGCACCCGCCGCTATCTCTATTATCCCACCACCCGCAATAACGGCGGCACCCTGCCGCCCCTGACCGAATATCACGTGGAGCGCGGCCAGGAATTCGTGCCCACGGGTCTGGTGCTGCAAGGCGGCAAAGAAAACATCGTCAAGTGAATTAAATAAGGAGAGTTGATATATATGAGTGAAACCGTCCGCAAACCCGTCCTCTATTCCGCGGTGCAGCCCAGCGGCACCCTGACCATCGGCAATTATATCGGCGCGCTGCGCAACTTTGTCAAGCTGGAGAAGGATTACGACTGCCTGTTCTGTATGGCGGACCTCCATGCCCTCACCGTGCGCCAGGAGCCCGCGGCCCTGCGCCGCCGCACCGCCGAGCTGGCCGCCCTGTACATCGCCTGCGGCCTGGACCCGGAAAAGAACATCATCTACGCCCAGAGCCACGTGCATATGCACGCCGAACTGGCCTGGATCCTCAATTGCTTTACCTACATGGGCGAGCTTTCCCGCATGACCCAGTTTAAGGATAAATCCGCCAAGCACGCGGACAACATCAACGCGGGCCTGTTCACCTATCCCGTGCTGATGGCCGCGGACATCCTGCTCTATCAGACCGACGTGGTGCCCGTGGGCGCGGATCAGAAGCAGCACCTGGAAATCTGCCGCGACATCGCCGAGCGCTTCAACGGCGTGTATGGCGACGTGTTCAAGATCCCCGAGCCCTACATCGCCAAGTCCGCCGCCGCGCGCATCATGGCCCTCAACGACCCCAGCAGCAAGATGAGCAAATCCGGCGAGCCGGACAGCTTCATCAGCATGGCGGACACCCCCGACGACGTGCGCCGCAAGCTGCGCCGCGCCGTCACCGACAGCGACGGCGAGATCCGCGTGGACCCGGAGAACAAGCCCGGCGTCACCAACCTGATCACCATCTGCGCCGCCATGAGCGGCAAGACCGCGGAAGAAGTGTGCGCCGAATTGCAGGGCAAGGGCTACGGCGCTTTGAAGGACGCCACCACCGAGGCCGTGGTCAGCGTGCTGGCCCCCATCCAGGCGGAGCAGAAGCGCATCCTCAGCGACAAGCAGTATATCAACGACGTGCTCAAGAACGGCTCCGAGCGCGCCAGCGCCCTGGCCTTTAGGACGCTGCGCAAGGTGTATAAGAAAGTGGGCCTGTATCAGCTGTAATTTCGGATCCTCCTGGCCTGCGGTCAGGAGGTCTTTTGCAAGGAGGGGCGCGGTGACCGCAATCAGCCTGATCTACGCCATCGTATCCTCCATCAAAATCGAAAAAGAGAAGAAAAGGAGCTGATCCTTATGGAAAAAATCACCATGAAATCCGTTTGCGGCAAGCCCTTGCAGGTGTACGTGTGGCCCATCGAGCAGCCCAAGGCCGCCATTCAGCTGGTGCACGGCATGGCGGAGCACATGGGCCGCTATGACCGGCTGGCCCAGGCCCTGAACGCCGCGGGCTACGCCGTGGTGGGGCACGATCATCTGGGACACGGGCCTATTGCAGATAAAAACGAGCTGGGCTACTTTGGCCCCAAGGACGGCTGGGACTGCCTGATCCGGGACATGAAGCAGGTGACGGATTATATGAAGCAGCGCTTTCCCGGCGTCAAATATGCCCTGCTGGGCCACAGCATGGGCAGCTTCGCCACTCGGGAATACCTGATCCGTTACGGCAAGGAGCTGGACGCCTGCGTCATCAGCGGCACGGGCTGGCACCCCGCCGCCTTGGCCACCAGCGCCCGCTGCATGGCGGCGATGTGCGGGATGTTCAGCTGGACCAAGCCCGCCAACCTGGTCAACAATATGGGCTTTGGCAGCTACAACAAGGCCTTCGCCCCCGCCCGCACGGCCTTTGACTGGCTGAGCCGGGACGAAAAAGAGGTGGACAAGTACGTGGCCGATCCGCTGTGCGGCTTTGTGTTCACCGCCCGGGGCTTCTATGACATGTTCGGCGGCCTGAAGGAGCTGAGCAAGCTGGAGCGGCTGAAGGCCATGCCCAAGGAGCTGCCCGTGTATTTCCTCTCCGGGGCCATGGACCCCGTGGGCACCGCGGGAGCCGGCGTCAAGACCGTGGCGGAGCAGTTCAAAAACGCGGGCATGCGGGACGTGACCGTCAAGCTCTACGAGGGCGGACGGCACGAGATGTTCAACGAGATCAATCGGGACGAAGTGACCGCCGATCTGATCGCGTGGCTGGATAAGAAGGTGAAGTAAAATGCCCAATATTTATCGTCCTTTCCCCGGGGATATCACCCAGGTGCACGGCATCCGGGTGGGCCAGGCCCAGAATACGGAGGCCATGACCGGCGTGACCGTGGTGCTGGCTCCCGCCATGGGAGCCACCGGCGGCGTGTCCGTGCGGGGCGCGGCCCCCGGCACCCGGGAGACCGACCTGTTGAAGCCCGGCAACCTGGTGGAGAACGCCCACGCCGTGGTGCTGGCGGGCGGCAGCGCCTTTGGCCTGGCCGCGGCGGACGGCGTGATGCAGTATCTGGAGCGGATGGGCGTGGGCCTGGAGATGAACGGCAACCGCGTGCCCATCGTGCCCGCCGCCGTGCTCTATGACCTGGAGGTGGGCGACGGGAGCGTGCGCCCGGACGCCGCCATGGGCTATTCCGCCTGCATGAGCGCCGCCAAAGGCATGAGCCAGGGCCGCGTGGGCGCGGGAACCGGCGCCACCGTGGGCAAGCTGGTGGTGGGGGCCAAGCCCCAGCAGAGCGGCGTGGGCAGCGCCAGCATCATCCTGCCCGAGGGCGTCACCGTGGGCGCCGTGGCGGCGGTGAACGCCGTGGGCGACGTGTACCATCCCGCCACGGGAGAGTGCATCGGCTGCGCCACCATGGAGGACGGATCGCGGGTGCCCGCCGAGGGCCTGCTGACGGGTCAGCGGGCGGCGCGCCAAACCCTGCATATCCCCGCGCCCGGCACCAATACCACCATCAGCGTGGTGGCGGTGGACTGCAAGCTGACCAAGGAGCAATGCAACCGCCTGGCCGACCTGGCCCACGACGGCTACGCCCGCACCATCCGTCCCGTGCATACGCAGATGGACGGCGACACCGTGTTCGCCCTGGCCACGGGCCGGGTGAGCAACGACGTGAACTTCATCAAGCTCTGCGCCGCCGCCAGCGAGGTCATGGCCCGGGCCATCGCCAACGCCATCCTGTTCTCTCAGGACGCATGATCCGGGGGCTGGGCTGCGACGTGTGCGCCATATCGCGCATGCGCAAAATCATGGAAAATCCCCGCTTTCTGGAGCGCTGGTTCACGGAATATGAGCGGGATTATATCGGCGCGCGCAAAAACAGCGCCCACACCGCGGCGGGGCTCTTCGCCGCCAAGGAGGCCTTCGCGAAGGCCCTGGGCACGGGGCTTGGCGGGCTGACGCCGGATAAAATCAGCGTCCGGCACGACGCCCAGGGCGCGCCCTATTACGAAATCAACGAAGCGATGGCGGCGGCTATGGAGCAGCGGGGGGCGAGCCTCGCCCACCTGTCCATTTCCCACGACGGGGACGTGGCCCTGGCCGTGGCCGTTCTGGAGGGAGCCGAATGAAACGGATCGTCACGCCGGAGGAGATGCGGCGGATCGAGCAGGCGGCCTTTGAAGGGGGCGTCAGCTCCCTGCTGCTGATGGAGACCGCCGCCCGGGAGGCCTTTTTGCGCCTGCAAGCCCTGACGCCCATGGGCGGACGGGTGGTTTTCCTGTGCGGCCCGGGCAATAACGGCGGCGACGGCCTGGCCATGGCCCGCATGTGGCGGCTTTCCGGCGGCGACGCCCGGGTGATCTTGCCCAAGGAGCCGTCCACGCCGGACGCGCAGACCAACCTGCGCTATTTGCGGGCCCTGGGCGTGCCCTTTCTATCGGAAATCGGGCGGGCCGACGCCCTGGTGGACGCCCTGTTCGGCACGGGCTTTCGCGGGAGCGTCGATCCGGACAGCGACATGGGCCGCCTGATCGAAAGCGCCAACGCCGCGGGCTGCCCCATATTGTCGGTGGATATCCCCAGCGGCATGGACGGGCTGACGGGCCGGGTGTCCGGCGCGTGCGTGCATGCCGCGGAGACTGTCACCTTCCACGGGGCCAAGCGGGGGCTGATTTTTACGCCCCGGCCTGAGCTGGTGGGCCGTCTGACGGTGGCGGATATCGGCCTGGCGGACGACAGGGGCCTGTTGTGGGCGGATGACCTGAAGGAACTGCTGCCGCCCCGGCCCGCCACGGCCCACAAGGGCGACTGCGGGCGGGTGACGCTGTACGCGGGCAGCCTGGGCATGGCGGGGGCCGCCGTCACGGCCGCCAAGGCCGCTTTGCGGGCGGGCAGCGGGTTGGTGACGGTGCTGTGCGAAAGGGACATCATGCCCATTTTGCAGGCTGCCGTCCCCAACGCCATGTGCCGTCCGCCGGAGGACGCGCCCCGGGCGGACGCCCGCCTCTATGGCTGCGGCTTGGCGGAAACCGAGGAGACCTGGCAGCGCATTCGGACATTGCATGATGAAAAATTGCCCGAGGTATGGGACGCCGGGGCCCTGAACCTGCTGGCCCGCCATCCCATGACGCTGGGCGAAAACGCCGTGATCACCCCCCACGCGGGGGAAGCCGCCCGGCTGCTGGGCTGGGAGATCCCCCGGGTGACGGAGGATATGGTGGCCGCCGCCCTGGCCCTGCGGCAAAAATACGGCTGCAACGTGATCCTCAAATCCCACGTTTCCGTGCTCTGCGCCGCGGATGGGACCCTGGCCGTCAACACGGCGGGCTCCGCCGCCCTGGCGAAAGGCGGCAGCGGCGACGCCCTGGCGGGGATATTGACGTCCCTGCTGGGCCAGGGATTGGACTTTTTGCCCGCCATGCAGGCCGCCTGCCTGTGGCTGGGCCAGGCCGGACAGCGGGCCGGGGAAAAATACGGCCTGCGCGGCGCGCTGACCGGCGATGTGATCGACTGCATGTGACCCATATGGAGGAAAAAGGATGAAGAAATTTCTGATGAGCCTGTGCGCCCTGCTGCTGGCCCTGTCGCTCTGCGGCGCTTGCGCGGAGGACGCTGTGGTATTGACCATGATCGAAACGGTGACCGTGGGCCAGCCGGACGCGGTGGAAAACAACGACGAGCTGTTTGACGCCTACGTGGAGGGCCTGTTTTCCGTGTCCAAAAGGCCCAGCAAAGCGCCGCGCGCCGTGGGGGATCGGCTGACGGGGACCTACGCCCTCTGCTACGGCTTTTTGAAGTCCTCCATTCAGGAGGTGGCCTCGGGCGCCCAGACCAGCACCTCCTTTACGATCACGGCGGCGGATCTGGGGCTGGAAGGGCAAGCATGGACAGCGGAGGAATTGGGGGTCAAGTCGATCCGGGAGAACGGAGAAGTCACCCAGGACGCCAAGGAAAAGATGCTGGCGAAGGCCTGCGATTTAAGATATATGCTGGATGTGCTGCTGGCGGATCTGCCCTATGATCTGTATTGGTATCAAAAGGTCATCGGCACCAACCTGAACTACACCATTTCGGTGCTGAACGACGGTACAAATGATAAGCTGTCCTTCGGTTCGGACGGCTATCTTGTATTTAAATTCACGGTGGCGGAACAGTATGCTGCAAGCACATACGAGACCGATCCCACCCGCATCACCGCCGCCAACGAGGCCGTGGCCCGGGCCCACACCATCGTATCCGCCCACGCGGGGGAAAAGGATTATGACAAATTGCACAGCTACCGCCAGGAAATCTGCGATCTGACCTCCTACAACACCCCGGCTTCCCAGACCAGCGGGATGTACGGCGATCCCTGGCAGATGGTGTATGTGTTTGACGGCGATCCCGAAACTACCGTGGTGTGCGAGGAATACAGCAAGGCCTTCCAATATCTGTGCGATCTGAGCACCTTCCGGAACAAGGTGACCAGCTACATCGTCACGGGCTATATGAGCACCGCGGGCGGCTCCGGGGGCAAGCACATGTGGAACATGGTCGCCATGCCCGACGGCAGCAACTACCTGGTGGACGTGACCAACTGCGATTCGGGCACCGTCGGCGCGCCGGATCAGCTGTTCCTGGCGGGATATACCACTCAGAGCAGCTATGGGTATACCCTGACGCTGCTCAGCGGCAGCACCATCACCTACGAATTCGGCAGCGACATGAAGAAAATGTATACCGCTGAGGAGCTGGCCATCGCCGCGGCCAATTACGTGCCGCCCATCGAGGTCCCCGATCCTGCGGACATGACCACCCTGACGCTGCCCGCGGGCCTCGTCACCCTGGAGAGCGCGGCCCTGGAGGGCGTTGCCGCCCAGCGCATCGTGCTGCCCGCGGGGCTCAGGACCATAGAGAGCCGGGCCTTTGCCGCCTGCCCCAACCTGGTGTATATCAACCTGCCCGCGGAAATCGAAACCATCGCCGCCGACGCCTTTGCGGACTGCGCGGCGGAGCGGATCTTTGTGGAGTGCGCCGGGGATACGGCGGAAAACGGCATCTTCGCCACGGAGACGAAGCTGTACGCCATTCCGTGATCGAACTGTACGTTTTATGTTCAAACTGGCCAAATCTGGTTGACATTCGGCCAAAAACGATGTAAAATATGTATAGGCTTTTATAAAGTGATAGGCGTATATTTCCGCCGCCCGGATACATAGGTTTGTAAAGTAAGGGGGCAAAAACGTTTTGAAGAAGGATTCCGCAAAACTGTCCGCTCGGAAAAAGAAGCGTTTTACGCTGGACGACGTTCAGCTGTTTTTCCTGTCCCTGCCCACGGTGATCTGGTATCTGCTGTTCTGCTATCTGCCCATGTTCGGCCTGATCATCGCCTTCAAGCAGTACAAGGTGGCCCCGGGCAAGGGCTTCCTGTGGAGCCTGTTCTATAACAGCAAATGGAGCGGCCTGGAAAACTTCCGCTTCCTCTTTTCCAACAACAAGGCCACCACCATCAACATGTTCCGCAACACCATCGGCTACAATATCATCTTTATCATATTGGGCGTGGCGCTGCCGGTGACGCTGGCCATCATGATCAGCCACCTGCACAGCCAAAAGGTAGCCAAGGTGACCCAGACGGCCATGTTCCTGCCCCACTTCCTCAGCTGGGTTGTGGTGGGCTACTTTGTCTACGCCTTCCTGGCCACCGATAACGGCCTGGTAAACCGCACATTGCAAAAGCTGGGGCTCAGCACCGTCAAATGGTATCAAAAGGACGCCATCGGGTATTGGCCCGTTTTCCTGGTGTTCCTGCACGTGTGGAAAACCATCGGGTACAGCATGGTGGTGTACCTGTCCTCCATCAAGGGCATTGACGAAAGCCTGTACGAAGCGGCCATGATCGACGGCGCCACCAAGTGGCAGCAGACCAAGTACATCACCCTGCCCATGCTCAAAACCATCATGATCATTATGTTCATCATGGCCGTGGGCAAGATCTTCAATTCCGATTTCGGCCTGTTCTACCGCACCACCCGCAACTCCAACTCTCTTACCAGCATTTTCCTGACGCTGGACGTATATGTATATAACGCCATGTTCAATAACAAGCGTCCGGTGTACGGCTACATTTCCGCCGCGGGCTTCCTGCAGTCGGTGCTGGGGTGCATCACCATGCTGGTGGCCAACGGCATCGTGCGCAAGCTGGATAACGAAAGCGCCCTGTTCTGAGGAAAGGAGGAAAAGAGCATGTCGGCAAAGGTTGAAAACAAAGCCCTCCGGCGCGGGACCGGAAGCGGCATGGAGCGGTTCAACGCCATCCGTCCCGGCACCAACGTGGCATACAGCGCGATGTTCATTTTCCTGGCTTTCCTGTGCATCGTCCCGGTTATCTTCGTCATCATCATTTCCTTCTCCTCGGAGAATTCCATCGGCAAGGTGGGTTACAGCTTCCATCCCATGGAGTGGTCCGCCGAGGCCTATCGCTATGTGTGGAACATCAAGGGCCGCAACGGCATTCCCGTGGTGGTCACCGCCTTCTTTACCTCCATCGGCATCACGGTGGTGGGCACGATGGTGGGCCTGGTGCTCATTTCCACCATGGGCTACGTGCTGTCTCGCCGCAATTTCAAGCTGCGCGGCATCTATACCACGCTGATTTTCATTCCCATGATCTTTAACGGCGGCCTCCTGTCCACCTACGTGGTCAACACCCAGCTGCTGGGCCTGCGCAATACCTACTGGGCCATCATCCTGCCCCTGGCCTGCTCGTCCTTCTATGTGATCATCATGCGCACCTTCTTCCAGACCACGGTGCCCGACGAGATCATCGAGTCCGGCAAGGTGGACGGCGCCAGCCAGCTGCGCATCTTCGTGCAGCTGGTGCTGCCCATCTCCCTGCCCGCCCTGGCCACCATCGCGCTGTTCCTCACCTTCGCCTACTGGAACGACTGGTATCAGGCCAGCCTGTATATTGAAACCAGCCGCCGCGACCTGTATCCCCTGCAATACGTGCTGGTGAACATCGAGCAGAACATCGCCTACCTGACCAACAACGAGGGCAACATGTCCGCCGACAGCAGCAATGTGCTGCCCAGCGAGACCATGCGCATGGCCATCGTGGTCATCGCGGTGGTGCCCATTATGTTCTCCTATCCCTTCTTCCAGAAATACTTCATTTCCGGTCTGACGATAGGTGCCGTGAAGGGGTAAAAATCCGTTTTCCTCCTGTGGAGGAAATAAAACGGATTTTTACAGAGCGGACCCAGGAAGGCCTGTCCGCGACAATGCGGGCGACCGAACAGAATTTGAACGGACACGTCCGTTTCAAATAAATTAATAAGGAGGAACCCCACATGAAGAAAATCCTTGCTCTGGCTCTGGCGCTCATGATGGCGCTGTCTCTGGCGCCCATGGCCCTGGCCGACGAACCCGTGCATCTGGTTTGGTGGATGGGCTGCTCTGCGGAAGCTCCCATTGACTGGCCCGAAGTGGAAGCTGCTCTGAACGAGTACAGCGCTGAGAAGATCGGTGTCACCTGCGAGTTCAAGTACATGACCGCCGACCAGATCTCCCGCGCCATGGAAACCGGCGAGTACTTCGACATCTGCTTCACCTGCGACTGGTACAACGACTATGCCACCAACGTTGCCAACGGCATGTTCCTGGACATCGCTGAGAAGCTGAACGACTTCCCCGCCCTGAAGAATTCCGTCATCGACGCCGCTTGGGCCGCCATGGATACCGAGGGCAAGATCTATGCCATCCCCCACATGAAGGATATCGGCATGGAAATCTTCTGGATCATCGACAGCGACTACTACCTCAACCAGAAGGGTCTGGAAAAGGACCTGTATATCAGCTTCGACGGCATCGAAAAGTACTTCGAGATGTACAAGGCTGATCATCCCGACGATTATCCCTTCAAGATGTCCAAGAGCGGCCTGACCTCCTGGGAGAACTGCACCGCTGACTGGATCAACGAGGACTATCTGGTTGGTCTGGACTGGGAAGCCCAGGGCACCGAAGAGGCCACCAAGGTCAAGAGCGCGCTGGATATCCCCGGTTGGGTGAACCGCCTCAAGACCCTGCACAGCTGGTATGAGAAGGGCTACATCAATCAGGATGCCGCCGTCACCGAGTCCATGCCCCGCGCCCAGGCTGGCGTGGTGCAGTCCGGCCAGGGCTGGTTTGGCGCTGAGACCGTGTGGGCCAACGCCATCAAGAAGCCCGTCTACATCTCCCGCTTCGAGGGCCCCTACATGAACACCTACTCCATCCGCGGCTCCATGACCGCCGTGAGCAGCTTCACCGAGCATGCTGACGAGGCCCTGAAGCTCATCGAAATGATGAACACCGACGAATGGTATCGCACCACCGCCCGTTACGGCATCGAAGGCAAGCACTACAACATGGTGGATGGCACCGCCGTCAAGACCGAGCTGGGCGCCAACAACATGAGCCTGTGGGCCTACACCCAGGGCCACTACACCGTGGGCCCCGTGGAGGCTTCTCCCTTCCCCGAGGTTCCTGCTGATCCCGATCAGTGGACCAAGGTGTTTGAGGGCTATGCCGATGCCACCGTTTCCGCCATCATGGGCTTCACCCCCAACCTGGATCCCGTCATGAACGAGTGCCTGGCCATCTCCAGCATCTGGCAGGAGTACAAGGCTGAGCTGATCACCGGTACCTCCGATCCCGACGTGGTGCTGCCCGAAGTGCGCGCCCGTATGGAAGAGGCTGGTCTGCAGACTGTGATCGACGAGCTGCAGGCGCAGGTGGATGCCTTCCTGGCCAAATAAGCAAATTGCAACCCCTTCGGGGCCGTTTCTCCGGAAACGGCCCCCTTTTTATGGAGGCAGGATATGGAATTGATCATCGCCACCAACAACGCCGGCAAGGTGCGCGAATATAAAGAAATCCTGACGCCCCTGGGCTATCAGGTGTTTTCGCAGAGCGAAAAGGGCGTCCACCTGGAGGTGGAGGAGACCGGAAAGACCTTCCAGGAAAACGCCCTGCTCAAAGCCCGGGCCGTCTATGATATCGCCCATTGCCCCGTGCTGGCGGACGACAGCGGCCTGGAGGTAGCGGCCCTGGGCGGCGAACCCGGCATCTATTCCGCCCGATATAAGGGCCTCGCCACCGAGCATTCGCGGCGCATGGCCATATTGGACGGCCTGCGGGACAAGCCTGATCGCTCCGCCCGCTTCATCTGCTGCATCTGCTATCTGGACGCCGACGGCCAGCCTCACCTGTTCACCGGCGTGTGGCCCGGCCACATCGCCCTCCAGGAAGAAGGGAGCAACGGCTTTGGCTACGATCCCATCTTCATCGCCGAGGACGCCGATGGCCGCACCACCGCCAGTCTGCCCCTGGCCTTCAAGGAGACCCACTCCCATCGGGCCAGGGCGGTGGGGATGCTGATGGCGTGGATGGGAAGAGAGAAAGGGCGTTGAAAGCAGAAACTGGCGGAGGAGAACGCCTCCGTCGTATCCTTTCCCCGTCAAATTTCTGTTTATCGAAAGCATGAAAGGTGATACCATGACCAAGCACACCGTGTATAGCGGCATTGACCGCCTGGATACCGTGGCGGCACAGCTCCGGGGCAAGCGGCTGGGGCTGATGACCAATCAGACCGGCATGGACCGGCATTTCCGCAGCAGCATCGATCTGCTGCATGCGCAGTTTGATTTGACCGCCCTGTTTGCGGTGGAGCACGGCATCCGGGGGGACGTGCAGGCGGGGGCGGCCTATGAGACTGCGCCTGACCCGGCCACCGGCGTGCCGGTATACGCGGTGTACGGCAAGACCCATCGGCTCACCCCTGAGATGCTGGACGCTTTCGACGTATTCTGCTTTGACATGCAGGATGTGGGCGCGCGGTTTTACACCTATCTTTACGCCCTGTCCTTCGCCATGGAGGAGTGCGCCCGGGCGGGCAAGCCCGTGGTGGTCTTTGACCGGATCAATCCCCTGGGCGGCGAGCGGGTGGAGGGCCCGGTGCTGGACCCGCGCTTCGCCAGCTATGTGGGCATGTATCCCCTGCCCACGCGGTACGGCCTGACCATTGGGGAATACGCCCTGTGGGTGCGGCGGCATCTGGGGCTGGATCTGGACCTCACCGTGGTGCCTCTGGCGGGCTGGCAGCGAGGATTCTATCTGGACGATACCGACCTGCCCTGGGTGGCCCCTTCACCCAACTGCGCCACGCTGCACGCGGCCCTGTGCTATATCGGCTCCTGCGTGTTTGAGGGCACCAACCTGTCCGAGGGCCGGGGCACCACCCTGCCCTTCGAGTATATCGGCGCGCCCTTCATCGACGCCGCCCGGCTGGAAGAGCGCATGTCCGCCCATGATCTGCCCGGCCTGCATTTCCGCGCCGCCCACTTTACGCCTACCTTTTCCAAGCACGCGGGCACGCCCTGCCACGGCGTGCAGATGCACATTACGCACCGTGACCGCGCCGAGGCGGTGGAAGGCGCGCTGACGCTGCTGGACGAGGTCCGGGCGCTCTATCCCCGGGATTTTGCCTGGCACCAGAACACCCCGGATACGTACTTTATCGATAAGCTGCTGGGCACCGACGCCTATCGCCTGGGCCGGTATGACGCCCGCTCCCTGCTGGCCGCCCACCGCGACGCGCGGCAGGCGTTCCTGGAGGATCGGCGGGAAATCATGCTGTACTGAGGCTGTGATTTTTCTGCCTTGGATGGGGAAACAGAAATTTGAAAATTAGTTACTATTAGATCCTGCTGGCCTTCGGCCAGCAGGATCTTTGGGTGACTATATTCATTCCCTGTCAAATTTACGTTTGCGTATGTTTTCAATCAGGATTCAGTATGAATATCAGTCAGGATAGAAGGCCGTCAATCCACAGATTTCTCTATCGATTGGCGGCTTTTTTATATTTTTTGCATTTTGTTATCATCTTCGGTTTCATCAGCGCATCTTGACAGAGCATGTGCCTTGTTATATAATCGTTGTTACATAACAAATGTTATTGATTGGAGGTGCTTTTCCATTCCGCCCAAAACGAAAATAACCCGGGAGATGATCATAGAGGCTGCCGCGGCGGTGGCCCGGGAAAAAGGCTATGAGCAGATCAACGCGCGGACGGTGGCGCAGCGCCTGCGATGCTCCACGCAGCCGGTGATGTACCATTTTGCCACCATCGACAGCCTGAAGCAGGCGGCTTATGGGCTGGTGGACCGGCAGCACACGGCGTATCTGATGGATACGCGGGACGGCCAGGACCCGATCCTGGGGATCGGGCTGAATTACATCCGCTTTGCGGTGGAGGAGCCGCGGCTGTTCCGCTTTCTGTTCCAGTCCGGTTACGCCCGGGAGCATAACCTTATGGACATGATCGACTCCGAGGAATTGCTGCCGGTCCTCTCCGCCATGGAGGAAGGCACGGGGCTGGACAGACAAAAGACGAAGGATGTGTTTTTGCACGTGGCGCTGTTTGCCCATGGATACGCGAGCATCATCGCAAACAACGCGCTGGAATTCGACGAGGCGTTGATCGCCGGGCATCTGGAGCGCGCGTGGAACGGGGCGCTCTATGCCGCTATGCAGGAGGGGAACGATGAAAAAACTGTATGAGAAAAGCGAAATCCTATTTGCGGTCTTCTGGATCGTGGTTTACACGGTTTCCATGGGCAATCTGCGCAACCTGGGGGATGACAGCCCCTACATGATGCTGGGCCTGATCGTGATTTCCGCGCTGATGCTGCTGTTTGTGTGGAAGAACGGACTCACGCAAAAATACGGCCTGGCCGCTTGGGCAAAAAACAATCGGGCCCTGCTGTGGTTCATTCCGCTGTGGGTCATTGCCAGCTGCAACCTGTGGGGCGGCATCGATCCGCACTATGCCCTGCCCGGGCAGATCTTTGCGGTGATCTCCATGGCCCTTGTGGGCTTCGCGGAGGAATTGATCTTCCGGGGCTTCCTGTTCAAGGCCATGCTGAAGAACGGCAGCGTCAAGACTGCCGTGATCGTGTCCTCTGTGACTTTTGGCATCGGACATATCCTGAACCTGTTCACCGGGCACGCGCTGGCGGAAACGCTGGTGCAGGTCATATTCGCCGTGGCCTTCGGCTTCATGGTCACCCTGGCTTTCTACAAAGGCGGCAGTCTGCTGCCCTGCATCCTGGCCCACAGCCTGACGGACGTTTTTTCCACCTATGCGGCGGAGAATGTGTCTGCAACGCTGAACTGGATCAGCCATGGCGTGATGATCGTGATAATGGCTGTCTATTGCCTGTATCTGGTCAAGCGCGTGGAAACGCCGCGGAACGAAGGAACGGAAACGGCGAAGCGCTAAACGGCGCAAAGAAACGGAAATTCGACGATGAATTCATCCGTAAATATCTGTTTTCAGAAAGCGCGTACCCCTTTCAGTTCCTCCACGATCCGCTTGGCCTCCTCCCGGGCCTTCCTGGGCACGCCCCAGGAAAGCTCATCCAGGCGCTTGGCCCGCACGTCGCTGGTGGGATCGGCGGCCTTCGCCCACAGGGCGGGGGCCTTTTCTTGTAGGAGCCGGGCGGCGGCGGGGCAGCGGATCAGGTCCAGGATCAGGGAATGGCCGTCGAAGGGGCGCAGGTAATCCCGGGTGGGCTGGTAGGCGTAGCGATATGCGCCGGGGCCCAGGGTTTGGGCAAAAGGCTCGGGATGATCGGGCAAAACCACCTCCGCAGAGCCGCCCTGCGGAACATGAATTTCCACGGTCACGCCGCCGTCCTCCCCGATCCGCCAATCCACCTTATAGGGTCCGGCGGCGGAAGCATAGCGGATATGGCTGCGGCGCAGATACCCGCGTATGCGCGGGGCGATCCGCGCCTTTTTCCAGCCGGGGGCGGCGCATTGCAGGCCCATGATCCGGCTGTAAATGGCCTCGCACACCGCGCCGTAGGCATAGTGATTGAAGCTGTTCATGCCCGTATCGGTGACGACGCCCTGGGCGTCCAGGCTGTTCCAGCGCTCCCAAATGGTGGTGGCTCCCAGATTGATTTCGTAGAGCCAGCCGGGAAAATCCGGACTGAACAGGATGCGGTAGGCCTCGTCGGTCATGCCCGCGTCCAGCAGGGCGCCGATCATCAGCGGGGCCCCGGTGAAGCCGCAGCGGATATGGAAGCCGTCCCGGCGCAGGCGGTCCCGCAGGCCATCCTTCACCTTGTCGCCGCCCAGACCGTGGCGCAGGGCCAGCACATAGGCGGTCTGGGTGTCCAGGGCCAGCCGCCCGCCGGGGGTGATGTACTCGTCGATCAGCGCCCGGCGGATGTCCGCCGCCAGGCCGCCGTAGCGCTCCGCGTCCGCCTGCTCGCCCAGAGCCTGGGCCGCCCGGGCCGTCAGGGCCGCGCTCTGCATGTAATAAACGCCCTGGATGAAGGCGTGCTCCGTACCGCCGAACACGCTCTGATCCGTCACCCCGTCCTGGGCCAGCCAGTCCCCGAAGGTGAAAGCGTCAAAGCGGATATGGCCGCCGCCCAGGCGCTGATCCGCCCGGATCAGCGTCTCCGTGTAATCCCGCATCAGCGGATAGCTTTCCCGCAGCAGGTCCTTATCGCCGTAGGCCCAATAGATCTGCCAGGGGATGATGGTGGCCGCGTCCGACCACACCGCTCCGCCGGGGCCCGCCTCGCCCTTGAGGGAGGGCACGTACATGGGCAGATCGCCCGCGTAATAGCGCGTCTGCTCCTCCCGCATGTCCCGGATGAACTTGCGGTAAAAATCCTTGCAATCCAATTGATAGCAGGCCGTAGCCGCGAACACCTGGGCGTCCCCCAGCCAGCCCAGGCGCTCGTCCCGCTGGGGACAATCGGTGGGCACGTCCAGGAAGTTGCTGCGCTGGCTCCACAGGGCGTTTTGCGTCAGGCGGTTCAGCTGCGGATGATCGGTTTCGCATTGCAGGGTGGGGCGCAAATCGCTGCTGAGGACCACGCCGGTGAAGTCCGCCGGATCCACGGGCCCGTCGCAGGTGATCCTGGCGTAGCGGAAGCCGTAATAGCAAAACATCGGCTCCACGATCTTGCATACGCCATCCGATGTGTAGCGGTATTCGCTCAGGGCGGTGTTCAGGTTGTCCCGGTAGAAGCATCCCTGCTGCAGCACCTCGCCGGTTTGCAGCAGCAGGCTCCCCCCTCGGGGCAGGCGATTGACGAAGCGGATGATCCCGGCAAAGTTCTGGCCGAAATCCAGCACCCGTTCGCCCTTGGGGGTAACGATCAATTGGGGCCGCAGCTGCCCCACCTGCCGGATGGGCGGCGATACCGGCGCTTCCAAGCGATAGTCCGTCTCCGCCTCCACACAGGGCACGGGAACGCCGGGCTCCCGGGTATCGTCCCGGTGCTCGCCGTCGTAAAGCTCGCTCATGGTGATGGGCGAGCGCATGGCCACCCAGCTTTCGTCGGTCTCGACGGTTTCCACGCGCTCGTCGGCGAAGGTCAGCGTCAGCCGCGCCGCCAGCAGATACCGCCGTCCCCAATGGCAGGGATCGCCGCTGTTGGGGCCCAGGCGGCTCATGGCCCAGCCCCGGCCCAGGGTAACGGTCAGGCGGTTTTCCGCTTGCAGCAGCCCCGTCACGTCATAGGTCTGATATCGCAGATAGGCGTCGTAATCGTTAAAGCCCGGCGTCAGATAATCCGCGCCCACCCGCACGCCGTTGATCTCCGCCCGGTACAGGCCCAGGCCCGTGATCTCCAGGGTGGCCGATACCGCGCCCTTGGCCGCAAAATCCTTTATAAACCGCGGACAGTCAATGGCCTCCGCGGGCGTAATGAACCGCATTTTCATGGCGCATCCCTCCCGTATGGAAAAAGTATACCGCCCCGGGCCGCCCGCGTCAAACAAAACCGCCGCGCTGCTCCGCAAAAAATGTAAAAAGTCCATCATTTTACCCGAAAAAAGACCCGCTTGCTTGACAGAAACAGCGGAATCAAGTACAATGTAGTTTGAAATAATGCCGTTCCACGCGCTGTGCGCGTATCAGGAAGGGGGGTCGGGCATGTTGTTTGCCCTGAAAACCAAAAAGTACGCCGCGTTGCTGCTCGGTATCCTGGCAGTGATGCTGTTATTTGCGCTGCCCGCTTTGGCTGCCGAGCCCATCAGCTTTTCCCTGTCCGTGGAGCCTGCCAGCCTGACCGAGCCCGGCCCCGTGACGGTTTCCGTGCGCGTGGCCAACACCGGCGACAGCGACCTGACCGAGCCCGTTTCCCTGCAGGATCCCGACGGCCAGATCGTCACCGCCTTTGGCGACGGCGGCCAGGCCCTGATCAAGCAGGGCGAATATGTCACCGCCCAGCAGACCTACAACGTCACCAAGGAGCAGCTCTCCGACGGCAAACTGACCTACACCCTGAGCTACAACCAGGTGGACGACAGCGGCAACGTGGTGGTGCAGACCCTGGCCAAGAGCGCCGAGATCGCCTACACCGGCACCCACGTGGACCTGACCGTCAACCGCACCATCGATCCCGAGGTGGTGCGCCGGGACAAGACCGTCAACGTGCAGTATGAGCTTTACAACGCGGGCAACGTGGAGATCAAAAACATCCGCGTGCGCGAAAACAGCAGCGTCAGCGGCACGTCCCAGACCATCGCCAGCCTGGCCCCCGGCGAGCGCAAGACCATCCAGTTCACCGCCACCATGGGCGGAAACGACATGACCAGCGCCGGCAGGGTGACCTACACCGCGGGCGAGGACACCCAGACCATCTCCCTGCCCGAGGTCACCATCCCCCGGGCCAATCCCGGCCTGGAGCTGGGCGACATCCTGACCGCCGACCAGACCGCCATCACCAACGGCGAGACCGTGACGCTGACCCTCACCATCAAGAACAACGGCAACATCACCTATTCCAACATCACCGTCACCGACGCCAAGTACGGCGAGCTGTTCACCAACCTGACCCTGGGCGCGGGCGAGACGCTGGTGAAGGAAAAGCAGTTCACCCTGTCCGAGAGCACGGCCTTCAAATACACCATCACCCTGCCGGACAACACCGGCACCACCAGCACCGTGACCTCCAACGAGGTGAAGGTGAGCGTCTACGATCCCTCCCAGGTACTGATGCTGAGCCTGGTGGCGGATACCGATACCCCCACCATCGCCTCCAGCCCCGCGGACGTGGCCTTCACCCTGACGCTGACCAACAATTCCTCCTTCGAGGCCAAGAGCGTGCAGCTCAAGCACGGCTCCACCGATATCTACACCGTGGACAGCCTGAAGCCCGGCGAGACCGTCAGCGTCACCCGTATGTTCACCGTGTCCCAGGCGGGCAAGTTCCGCTTCACCGCCAGCGCCAAGGACCCCCTGGACAACACCGTGTCCTTTGACTCCAACGAGATCGTGCTGACCTACGCCGCCCCCGTGATCACCGCCACCATGGCCCCCGTGGTCACCCCGGCCCCCCTGGTCACCGTGACCGCCGCGCCCATCGACGTGCTGGAGCCCGCCACCGTGCAGACCAACCGGCTGCTGCGCTACGCCGCCATGGCGCTGGTCGCCCTGTTCGCCGTCACCTTCGTGCTCTTCGTCATCAGCACCGTCATGCGGGCCAAGCACCGCAGCGCCAGCCGCAGCGCCTATGACCACATGGAGCTGGCCGACAAGCGCGATTACAAGGAGCCTGCCCGCTATGGCAGCAGCGCCCCCGAGCAGGAAGCCTCCGCGCCCGCGGAAGATCTCCTCACCGAAAAGCCCTCCGACGCCATCCTGAACGAGGAGCGCCCGCCCGTGGTGAACGCCAGCTCCGAGACCGGCGGCTATCGCCTGACCCGGGAGGACAGCAGCCCCGTCTTCGAGCCCGCCGCCGAGGAAAAGCCCGCGGAAGAAAAGCCCATCGAGGAGAAGCCCATCGAGGAGAAGCCCATGGAAGAAAAGCCCGCCGAGGAGAAGCCGCAGGAAGGCGCCCGTCACCGCCGCGCGGGACGCAAGAGCGAAGCGCCCAGCGAGGACGAATGATATACGACCGATGATCATCCGGGATCCTCCTGGCAAGGGAGGGTCCCGGTTTTTATTGATGAAAAAGTGAGTATAAAGCAATGAACAAGAACAAAGTGATCTTCGTCCTGGTGGACGCTCTGGGTTATGACGTGGCCACCCGGCATTTCGGCTTTCTGGAGCACCTGGCGGAAAGCGGCCAGGGGGCCAAATACCGCCTGCGGGGGGAATTGCCCAGCCTGTCCCGGCCCATGTATGAAACCCTGCTCACCGGCCTGCCGGTGTGGCGGCACGGCATCACGGACAACGCGGTGTGCCGCCGCAGCCGGTTCCCCAGCCTGTTCCGCCTGACCCGCGAGGCCGGCCTGGTCAACGCCGTGGCGGGGTGGGGCTGGCTGCTGGAGCTCTACGGGGACCGGCCCCTGCCCTTCGACCTCAGCCGGGACCGCCTGTGCCTGGAGGGCAGCGGCGACATCATGCACGGCCTGTTCTACGTGGCGGACGAGTATCCCGACAGCCATCTGTACGCCGACGGCGACAGCCTGCGGCGGCTGTATCACCCGGATTTTTTGATGATCCATCCCATGGGCGTGGACAACTGCGGCCACAAATACGGCGCGCTCTCCAAGGAATACGCCGCCGCCGCGGGCGACAGCTGCGCCCAGATCGCCCAGCGCTTCGCGGCCTGGCGGCAGGACGGCTACCAGCTGGTGGTCACCGGCGACCACGGCATGGACGCCCTGGGCCGCCACGAGGGCAACGAGCCCATCCAGCGGGAGGTGCCCCTGTATATCGTTTCCGATCAGGTGCAGGGGGGCGATTTTTCCGGCGAAGGCCCCCTCACCACCCTGGACGTGGCGCCCCTGCTGTGCAGCTTGCTGGGCATCGCCCCGGCGGAGGGCATGAAAGCGGAAAGCGCCATCCACATGAAACACGCGGAGTGAACGCCATGTACAAGGATTATCACACCCATTCCCGCTATTCCTACGACAGCCAGCAGCCCCTGGAGGCCCTGGCCGCCGCGGCGGAAGCCGCCCAGGTGGACGAGATCTGCGTCACCGATCACATCGATCTGGGCCATTGCAGCCCGGAGGGCAACACCCTGCCCGACCTGGCGGACCGTCACGGGGCCATCGCAGCCCTGCGCCAGGCGCATCCCGGGCTGGTGATCCGGGAGGGCATCGAGATCGGCGACTGTCCTGCCACCCGGCGGCAGATGCTGGACTTTTTGAAGCCCTTCCGCCTGGATTATCACCTGCTGTCCCTGCACATGGTGGACGGCAACGATCCCTATTATCCCTCCTTTTACGAGGGCAAGACCCGGGGCCACGCCTATCGCCGCTACGCGGAGACCCTGGCCGCGGCGGTGGCGGCCTGGGACCCGGCGGATTACGACGCCCTGGCCCACCTGGGCTACGTGGCCAAGTTTGCCCCCTATAAAAACAAGCCCTTCCGCCACGCGGACGCGCCCGACGCCATCGACGCCGTGCTGCGCCGCCTGGCGCAAAACGGCAAGGCCCTGGAGATCAACACCTCCAGCCTCAAAAATTCCCCGGATACCATGGCCTCCCGGGATATCCTGACCCGCTTCCGGGATCTGGGCGGCGAGCTGATCACCCTGGGCAGCGACGCCCACGCGCCGGAATTCATCGGCTACCGCCTGGAGGACGCCCGCCAATTGGCCCTGAGCCTCGGCTTCCGCTACGGCGCGGCCTTCGAGGGGCGGCAGCTGAGGGCGTATCGGCTGTGAGCGGAAACGGTTGATAAATTTCCGATCATCACGTATAATAGAACCGAAAGGAGGTCAGACCATGAGCGAAGTCTATTCCGTGGAGGAGCTCAAACGGCTGTTGACGCCCATTTTTCAAAAAAACAACGTCAAAAAGGCCATTCTGTTCGGCTCTTACGGTAAGGGCAATCCCACCGTACACAGCGACGTGGATCTGTTTGTGGACAGCGGACTGCGCGGTCTGGCTTTCTTTGGCCTGTTGGATGACGTGGCCGAATCCCTGGCTTGCCCCGTTGATCTGATCGATCAATATGACGTGGTGCCCGATTCCCGGGTGGATCGGGAAATCCGCAATACGGGGGTTGTGATCTATGAATCCTGACAAATACAGCCA
Organism: uncultured Eubacteriales bacterium; assembly: GCA_902781945.1. GTDB lineage: Bacteria > Bacillota > Clostridia > Christensenellales > Aristaeellaceae > SFMI01. Next base: position 46,870 of record CACZLE010000006.1, read on the forward strand.
AATCGTCCAAAAGATCACAGCCCATATCCAGCGAACGCTTTCTTATTGCAGCGGCGTTTCCCAAGAGCAGTTTATGGCAGATCGCATGCTGCAGGAGGCCTGTATTTTAAACATTTTGCAGGTGGGCGAATTGGCCGCGCGGGTGATTGAATACGGTTTGGATAAAGGTCACCCGGAAATCGCCTGGCGTCCCATGCGTGGCATGAGAAACAGGATCGTACATGATTATGACGGCGTCCGCCTGGACACAGTTTGGGATACCATTCAAAAGGATCTGCCCGATTTGCTGAAAAAATTACAGGCATAAAGAAACCCCCGCCCATCGGTTTATTTCCGATCGGCGGGGGTTCTGCTGTCAGTTGAACAGCCCTTTCATCTTGTCCAGGAAGGTTTTGCGGTCCTTATATTCCTTGCCCGTGCTGCTTTCGTCGAACTGGCGGAGCAGCTCTTTTTGCTTGTCGGTCAGGCGGGTGGGCACCTCCACGCGCACGCGCACAATGAGGTCGCCGGTAAAGCTGCTGCGCACCTGGGGCACGCCCTTGCCGCGCAGGCGGAACTCGGTGCCGTTCTGGGTGCCCTCGGGCACGGTGTATTTGACGGCGCCCTTCAGGGTGGGGATATCGATCTCGCCGCCCAGGGCCGCCGTGGGGAAGCTGATGGGCATATCCAGGTACAGGTTGGTGCCGTCCCGGCGGAACAGCTTGTGGGGCTTGACGGTGATCACGATGTACAGATCGCCGTTGGGACCGCCGTTGAGGCCGGGCTCGCCCTGGCCGTTCATCACGATGGTCTGGCCGTTATCGATGCCCGCGGGCACCTTGACGGTGGCGGTGCGCTTGCGCTTCACCCGGCCCGTGCCGCCGCACTTGGGGCAGCGGTCCTTGATTACCTTGCCGGTGCCGCCGCAGGTCTGGCAGGTGCGGATGGTAGTCATGAAGCCGCCCTGCACGCGCACCTGGCCCGCGCCCTTGCAGGTGGGGCAGGTGGTGGGGCTGGTACCGGGCTTGGCGCCGCTGCCGTGGCAGTCGTCGCACAGCTCGCTGCGGTAGAAATCAAAGGATTTTTCGCAGCCGAACACGGCCTCCTCGAAGGTGATGCGCAGGTCGTAGCGCAGATCGTTGCCCTGCTGGGGGGCGTTGGCCCGGCGGCTTGATCCCATCCCCGCCCCGCCGAAGAGCTGGTCGAAGATGCTGCTGAAGCCGCCCATATCGCCAAAGCCGCCGAAGCCGCTGGTGTCGAAGCCTCCGCCGCCGTTCATGGGGTCGTTGAAGCCAAACTGATCGTACCGCGCCCGCTTGTCGGGGTCGCTGAGCACCTCGTTGGCCTCGTTCAGCTCCCGAAACCGGACCTCGGCCTCTTTATCGTTGGGGTGCAGGTCGGGATGGCATTCCTTGGCCTTCTTGCGGTAGGCCTTTTTGATGTCGTCCTGGCTGGCGTTCTTGTCTACGCCCAGCACCTCGTAATAATCGCGTTTGTTTGTCGTTGCCATATTGTCATCACCTACGTCATTGGAGATGGATGCATTCCGCGGCGGCGGCCCGGGTGCTCAGGTGCTCCACGGTGTCCACCCAGGACAGTTTCATGCGGCCATAGGCCGCCTTGTCCATGCCCTCGGGGGGATTTGCCAGCGCCCGCTCGGTGGCCAGCAGCCGGTAGGTATAGCCCGCGCCAGCCTCCTGCCGCCACACGAACACGGGAATGTAGCCCGGCGCGTGGACGGTCACGCGGCCCTCCGCGTCCTTTTTCAGCGTAAATTCAAAGATAATCCCGCAGTTCTGGTATTCCGACTGCTGGTTGCTGAGGAAATTGCCCAGGGAATAGCAGCACAGGGTGTTTTTCTCCTCCCCCGCCAGCCAGTAGACGCGCTGGATCACGTGCGGGTGTCCGCCCACGATGACGTCCACCCCGGCGCGCACCAGGCGCGAGGCCAGGATATTTTCCTCGTCATCCGCTATGCGCTGGTATTCCTCGCCCCAGTGCATGAAGGCCACGACGCATTCGGCCCCCGCGTCCCGCAAAGCCTGGGCGTCCCTTTCAAAATTGCTCTTGTAAGCAAAATTGAGTCCGTATTCCGCGGCTTCGGGCACGCAGGCCTCCTCCCGTCCGTTGGCGTGGGCGGTGTAATTGAGGAAGCCCACCCGGATGCCGTTCAGCTCCCGGATCTGGGGCGTATCGCGCTCCTGCCGGCTGCGGGAAGCGCCGATGTGGTCCATGCCCCGCGCATCGCAGGCGTCCAGCTGCCGGATCAGACCCTCGTAATCGCAGTCCAGGGCGTGGTTGTTGGCCATGGTCAGCATATCCACGCCATAGTCCTGGAGGGCGTCCAGCAGAGCGATGGGGGAAGAAAACCTGGGATAGCCGGAATACACGTCACTCGCGCCCATGACGCCGTCCACATTGGCCACGGTGTAATCCGCGTCGCCGATGAGGTCTGCCACGGGTGCGAGCATATCATGAAAATCGATTTCGCCCTCCGGCGTCCTGGCCGCGTCGATCACCGGCATGTGGAGGACAAAATCCCCCAGACAGCGGAATGTGACCGCGTTTTCCTCCCCCTTTGCCGGGGCGGAAACCCCGGCAAAGAGGAGGATCAGCAGGACCGCCCAGGCGGTCGTTTTGCGAAGCATTACTGCACGCTGCCGTCAGCGTTGAAGCTGCCGTCGTCGTTCTGGCTGCCGGGCTGAGGACCCATATCGGGAGCCGCGCCGTTCATATCGGGGGCGCCGCCCTGCTGCTGATACAGCTTGCCAAAGATGGCATACACCTTCTGGGTCATGGTCTCCATGGCGGATTTGATCTCGTCCACGTTGTTGCGCTCGCGCACAGCCTTGAAGTCCGCGATCTCCTTTTCCACGGTGGCCTTGTCCTCGGCGGAGAGCTTGTCGCCGTTGTCCTTCAGCTGCTTTTCCATCTCATAGGTCAGGCTGTCGGCACGGTTCAGGGTTTCCACCTCTTCCTTGCGCTTCTTGTCGGCCTCGGCATACTGCTCGGCTTCCTTGACGCGCTGCTGGATCTCTTCCTCGCTCATGTTGGTGGAGGAGGTGATAGTGATGTTCTGCTCGTTGCCGGTGCCCTTGTCCTTGGCGGACACGGAGACGATGCCGTTCTTATCGATGCGGAAGGTCACCTCGATCTGAGGCACGCCGCGGGGCGCGGCGGGGATGCCGGTCAGCTGGAAGCGGCCCAGGGTCTTGTTGTCGTAGGCCATGGGGCGCTCGCCCTGCAGCACGTGGATTTCCACGGTGGTCTGGCCGTCGGCGGCGGTGGAGAACACCTGGGTCTTTTCAGTGGGGATGGTGGTGTTGCGGTCGATCAGGCGGGTGAAGATGTGGCCCTCGGTTTCCAGGCCCAGAGACAGGGGGGTGACATCCAGCAGCAGCACGTCCTTGACCTCGCCGCCCAGCACGCCGGCCTGGATGGCAGCGCCGATGGCCACGCACTCATCAGGATTGATGCCCTTGAAGGGCTCCTTGCCGGTGACCTTCTTGACGGCCTCCTGCACGGCAGGAATACGGGTGGAGCCGCCCACCAGGATCACCTTGTCGATCTGCGCGGCGGTGAGGCCGGCGTCACGCAGGGCGTTCTGCATGGGGCCGATGGTCTTTTCCACCAGATCGGCGGTCAGCTCGTTGAACTTGGCCCGGGTCAGGGTCATATCCAGATGCTTGGGGCCGGTGGCGTCGGCGGTGATGAAGGGCAGGTTGATGTTGGCGCTCATGACGCCGGAGAGCTCGATCTTGGCCTTCTCGGCGGCTTCCTTCAGGCGCTGATAAGCCATGCGGTCCTTTTTCAGATCGATGCCGGTTTCCTTCTGGAAGGTCTCGGCCACGTAGTCGATGATGCGGTTGTCGAAGTCGTCGCCGCCCAGGCGGGTGTCGCCGTTGGTGGCCAGCACTTCAAACACGCCGTCGCCGATCTCAAGCAAACTCACATCGAAGGTGCCGCCGCCCAGGTCGTACACCAGGATCTTGTGGGCCTCTTCTTTATCCAGGCCATAGGCCAGGCTCGCGGCAGTAGGCTCGTTGATGATGCGCAGCACCTCCAGCCCGGCGATGCGGCCCGCGTCCTTGGTGGCCTGGCGCTGGCTGTCGGAGAAGTAAGCGGGCACGGTGATGACGGCCTGGGTCACGGTTTCGCCCAGATAGCTTTCGGCGTCGGCCTTGAGCTTCTGCAGCACCATGGCGCTGATCTCCTGGGGATTGTAGTTTTTGCCGTCGATGGACACATGGTAGTTGGTGCCCATCTGGCGCTTGATGGAAGCGATGGTGCGGTCGGGGTTGGTGATGGCCTGACGCTTGGCGATCTGGCCCACCAGGCGCTCGCCGTCCTTGGTGAAGGCAACCACAGAAGGAGTAGTACGCGCGCCCTCGCTGTTGGCGATGACGACAGGTTCGCCGCCCTCCATGACGGCCACGCAGCTGTTGGTAGTACCCAGGTCGATACCGATGATCTTAGACATAATCAATTCCTCCAATTCATTTCAGCAGTTTATTATATGGAAACACACTTGCGTGTGAGATTCTCTTATTCCGCGACGACCTTGACCATGGCGTGCCGCAGCACAAAGTCGCCCATCTTGTAGCCCTTTTGCAGCACGGCGCACACGGTGCCGGGCTCGCCTTCCTCCGCGGTGCCCTGCATCACGGCGTTTTCCAGGCTGGGGTCAAACTTTTCGCCCATCCGGTCAATGACGGTGACGCCGCGCTTTTCCAGGGCCTCGCTCAGCTGGCGGTACACCATGCCGACGCCTTCCTTCAGAGCCGCGTCGCTGCTTTCGGCGGTCAAGGCCCGTTCCAGGTTGTCCATCACAGGCAGGATGGTCTGGATGAAGGCCCGCGCGCCCTCCTCGAAGCTGTCCGCCCGGGCGGCGTTGTTGCGGCGGCGGAAGTTTTCAAAATCCGCCTGCACCCGCTGGGCCATGTTCAGGTATTCCTCGCTCTGCTTCTGCGCGGCTTCCAGCTGGCTTTGCAGCTCTTCCAAAGAGACCTCCACGGCCTCCTGGGCGTCCACCGCGCCGTCCTCCTCGGGAGCCTGGACTTCCTCCTGCGTTTCCTCGGGCGGCATTTGTTTCTTCTTGCTCATGACGAACCTCCATTTATTCTTTCACGGACAGGGCCGCAGTCAGTTCCTGGCTGAACATGCGCATCATGTCCAGCATCCGGGCGTAGGGCATCCGGGTGGGCCCGATGATGCCGATGACGCCGGTGTGGCCGCGTCCGATGCGGTAAGGCGCTGTGATCACCGAGCAATCGCTGAACTCCGGGATGCCGGTCTCCGCGCCGATGCGGACGGAAAGCTGATCCTCGCCCTGCCGCAGCATGGCGATCAGGCTGTCCCGGCGCTCCAGGGCGTCCATGAAAGCCCGCGCCCGGCTGACGTCGGCGTACTCGGGATAATACAGGATGTTGTGGGCCCCGCCCACCATCACCCGGTCGCTGCCGGTCTGCTTTTCCACCTGGGCGGCCAGGTCGGCAATGCCGCTGAGCACCCGGGCGTCGGCGTCGCTGCTTGCGGCATAGCCGTAGAGCATCTCGCGCACTTCCCGCAAGGTCAATCCCCGCATGCGCTGGGTGAGCATCTGGCCGATGGTGTAAAGCGCCTGGGCATCCAGACGGCTGGATACCCGAATGCTGGTGTCCCGGATGACGCCGCTGTCGGTGACGATCACCAGCAGCGCCCGTTCCTTGCCCACCGGCACCAGGTGCAGGCTGCGCACGGTCAGGTCGCTCTGCCGGGGGGTGAGCACCAGGGCGGTGTAGTGGGTCAGGTCGCTGATGGTCGCCGTGCCCTGGGTGAGCAGGCTTTCCATATCCCGCACCCGGCTGGTGAAGGCCCGGCGCGCGCCGGTCAGCTCCTCCTCGTGCATGCCCTGGGGCAAAAGCTGGGTGACGTAGAGGCGATAGGCCTTGGCGCTGGGCACCCGGCCCGCCGACACGTGGGGCTGGATCAGGTAGCCCATCTCGGTCAGGTCCGCCATCTCGTTGCGGATGGTGGCGCTGCTGACCCCCAGCCCGCTGGTTTTGCTCAGCGTCCGGCTGCCCACGGGGGTGTTCGACAGGATGTAGTCCTCCACAATGGCCTGCAATATCCGCAGCTTGCGGGCATCCACATCCATCGTCCTCACCTCCGTCTTGTTTGTTAGCACTCGCACGCATTGAGTGCTAACAACTGTGATAAGAATAGCACGGCCCGCGGGGTTTGTCAATAGGGGGAGGAAAGAAAATTGAAATATTTTTTGAAGGGCGAGGAAAAATGGGATTTGATATAAATGAATGATCCCATCTAGACGCGCAAGCCGCCAATCAAAAGGCGTTTCATCCTTTGGTTGGCGGCTTTTTAACGATATCTGATTTTTCATTATTTATTCGTCGTCTTATTTTCCTTTTATCCCACCGTTTCCCCATACCGCACCCCTTGCACGCTGCCGTCCCGGGCGTACAGAGCCACGGTGGCGACGCGAGTGCACGTACCGTCATAGCAGATGAAGTCGATCTGCCACACCGGCTGCTGCGGATCGGCGGTGACGTAGGAATAATGGGGCCAATAGTGCGCCAGCTCCTCTGGCTGCAGATCGTACTGCTCCATCAGGGCCGCGCAGGCGATGGCGTAGGCCGCCTCCTGGGAGATGGCCGCTTCGTCCGGCAGGCCCACCGCCCAGGTATAAGCCCCCACGTCGTCAAAAAAGCGCTCCGGGACCTCGCCCATTTGCAGGTATTTTTCATACTGGACCGCCAGGGTTTCCGCCTCGTTGGCCTCCCGTACCACGGTCCCGGCAGACAGCGCCAGCACCTGCTCCCACAGCGCGGCATACCGGGCCGTGTCCTCCCCGGTGATCTCCGGGGCATACTCCCCGGGCTGCCAATGGCGATCATAGAGGTTTTTCGCCCCGGCGCTTGCTCCCAGCAGGCAGATCAGCGCCGCAAAAATCGCTATGACTTTTTTCATCTTGTTTCCTCCGATCTCAGGTTTTGCTTCATTATAGCATACCCGCGCCGCCGGGAACCGCCCGGGGGCCACATTTTACATTTGGTTGCGTCCCCTTCCTTTTATATGGTATAATAGCTCATCAACCGACCATTGAAAGGAGCCGATCCCTATGCCCTTCCGCTGCACGCCCCCGCCCAAGGACCCCGTCCGCACCCTGGCCCATGCCCCCTGGAAGCTGGCCGTCCCGGCCTTCCAGGTTTCGCCCCGCACCTGGTACGTATCCGGCCAGAGCTGGGTGGGCGCTTATCTGATCGATACGGGAGACGGCTGCATCCTGCTGGATACCGCCATTCCCGAAAGCCTGTATCTGCTGGTGGACGCCGTGCAGCAGACGGGCCACAAAATGAGCGACATCAAGATGATTCTGCTCAGCCACGCCCATTTTGACCACATCGGCGGCGCGGCGGCCCTGCATGAAATAACCGGCGCGCCCCTTTACATGTCCCGGGAGGACGCCAAGTTCCTGGCGGAATGCCCGGGCGAAACCCTGGTGCTGGACGCCGACAGCCACGTGCAGGAGCTGACCGTTGACCGCTTCTACGACGACGACACCCCCGTTTGTCTGGGCGACATTGCCATCCGCACCCTGCTGACCCCCGGTCACACCATCGGCTGCACCAGCTTTTTCTGGCAGGAAAAGAACCCCGTCACCGGCGAAACCTACAACGTCGCCATGCACGGCGGCGTGGGCGCCAACACCATGAACGACAAGTATTACGCCACCTCCGCCTGCCTGACCCCGGACCTGCGGGACCGCTTCTTCGCGGACGCCCCCAAGGTCAGCGCCATCCCCGTGGATATCGCCCTGCCCAGTCACCCCAACCAGATCGAAATACTGGACAAGGCGGGCACCTACACCCACCAAAGCCAGCCCTATCTGGACAGCACCGTGTGGGCCGACTTCATCAAGGAGCGCGTGCGCCAGGTGCGGGCGCTGATGGAGTAAGAGGGGGTTCCGTTGGGCCTCCGCTCAACAAAACCGCCAGCCGGATCGCTCCGACTGGCGGCTTTCTGTTGCGATTTATGCCTTAGGCCCAGGGATTCTCGGTGGGATAGGGCAGGTTCTTGGGCTGGTTCCAGGCGATGTCCTTGACGCCCAGGAGCTTGAACACCTCAAAGAGCGCCTTGCCCACGTGGGCGAAGGCCACGGCGCCGTGATGGGGATAGCGCTTCTGGATCAGCACGTGGCGGTAGAAGCGGCCCATTTCGGGGATGCAGAACACGCCGATGCCGCCGAAGGAGCGGGTGCGCACGTCCAGCACCTCGCCCTGGGCGATGTAGGAGCGCACGATGCCCTCGCTGTCGCACTGCAGGCGGTAGAAGGTGATGGGGCTGGGGGCGATATCGCCCTCCAGGGTGCCGCGGGTGAAGTCGGGATCGCTGCCGGCGGGCTCCAGCAACCGGTGCTGGATCAGCTGATACTTGATGGCGCGGTCGCCGCACATCTTGCACTCGGGGGTGTTGCCGCAATGGAAGCCCATGAAGGTATCGGTGAGCTTGCAGTCGTACTTGCCCTTGATGTCCTCATCGTAGATGTACTGGGGCACGCTGTTGTTGATATCCAGCAGCGTCACGGCGTCGCCGGTGACGCAGGCGCCGATGTACTCGCTCAGCGCGCCGTAGATATCCACCTCGCAGGAGACGGGGATGCCGCGGCTGGCCAGGCGGCTGTTCACATAGCAGGGCTCAAAGCCGAACTGCTCGGGGAAGGCGGGCCAGCACTTGTCGGCGAAGGCCACGTACTGGCGGGCGCCCTTGTGGTTCTCGGCCCAATCCAGCAGGGTCAGCTCGAACTGCGCCATGCGCTCCAGCATGTCGGGATAATAGGCGCCCTCGCCCATTTCCTTGGCCATGTCGTCCATGACGTCCTTGATGCGCTTGTCGCCGGCGTGGGCCTTGTAGGAAACCAGCAGGTCCAGTTCGCTGTTCTCCTCGATCTCCACGCCCAATTCGTACAGGCCCTTGATGGGGGCGTTGCAGGCGAAGAAGTCCTGGGGACGGGGGCCGAAGGTGATGATCTTGAGGTTCTTGACGCCGATGACGGCCCGGGCGATGGGCTCAAAATCGTGGATCATGCCCACGATATCCTGGGCGGTGCCCACGGGATACTCGGGGATATAGGCGTCCAGATGGCGCATGCCCAGGTTGTAGCTGCAATTCAGCATGCCGCAATAGGCGTCGCCGCGGCCATTGATCATGTCGCCGTCGCCCTCGGCAGCCGCCACGTACATCACGGGGCCGTCGAAGAACTTGGCGATCAGGGTCTCGGGGGTCTCGGGGCCAAAGTTGCCCAGGAACACCACCAGGGCGTTGCAGCCCGCTGCCTTCACATCGGCCACGGCCTTGCACATATCCTTTTCATTTTCCACGGTGACGGGGCACTCGTACAGGCCCTCGCCGTAGGCCTTGACGATGTTGGCCCGGCGCATTTCGGACAGGGTGATGGGGAAACAGTCGCGGGAAACGGCAATGATGCCCAATTTGACATTGGGGATATTGGAAAACATGGCAATCATCCTCCTTTATAATATACGTGTTTTCTTCCCTTATTGTAGTCGAAAAAAGACAGAAATGCAAGGTTTTTTATTGTGAATTATCGGACATATATGCTATAATGAAGCAACGACAGTCAAAGAGGTGGATTGGATGGATCTGAAAAAAACGGTTCTGGGCCTGGAGCTGGGCTCCACCCGCATCAAGGCGGTGCTGCTGGATGAAAAGCACATCCCCATCGCCTCCGGCAGCCACGAATGGGAAAACCGCCTGTTGAACGGCGTGTGGACCTACACCATGGAAGACATACAAAACGGCGTGCGGCATTGCTTTGCGGACCTCAAGCGCGACGTGCGGGAAAAATATGGCGTGACCCTCTCCACCGTGGGGGCCATGGGCGTCAGCGCCATGATGCACGGCTATCTGCCCTTCGACAAGGATTGGAAGCCGCTGACGGAATTCCGCACCTGGCGCAACACCATGACCGGCGAAGCGGCGGAGAAGCTGACGGCGCTGTTTGATTTCAACATCCCCCAGCGCTGGAGCATCGCCCATCTGTACCAGGCCATGCTGAAAAAGGAGGACCACCTGCCCAGGCTCGCCCACCTGACCACCCTGGCGGGCTACATTCACCAGATCCTCACCGGCGAAAACGTCCTGGGCATCGGCGAGGCCAGCGGCATGTTCCCCATCGACAGCGAAAAATTGGATTACAACGCCGATATGGCGGCGAAATTCGACGCCCTCATCGCCCAGGCGGGCTATGGCTGGCGGCTGCGGGAGATCCTGCCCCGGGTGCTGCCCGCGGGCGCGCAGGCGGGCTGCCTGACGGCGGCGGGCGCGGCCTGGCTGGACCCGGCGGGGGATTTGCGGCCCGGCATTCCCTTCGCCCCGGCGGAGGGCGACGCGGGCACCGGCATGGCGGCCACGGACAGCGTGGCCCCGCGCACGGGCAACGTCAGCGCCGGTACCAGCGATTTTGCCATGATCGTGGTGGAAAAAATGCCCCGGGTGCACCGGGAGATCGATATGGTCACCACCCCCGCGGGCGCGCCCGTGGCCATGGTGCATTGCAACAACTGCACCAGCGACATCAACGCCTGGGTCAATCTGCTGGGCGAATTCGCCGGGGCCATCGGCGCGCCGGTGGACAAGGGCGACCTGTACACGCTGCTGTTCAACAAGGCCCTGGAGGGCGACGCCGACTGCGGGGGCCTCTTGAGCTTCAACTATCTCAGCGGCGAGGGCGTCACCGATCTGGACGCGGGCCGTCCCCTGTTTGCCCGCACGCCGGACGCCAAAATGACCCTGGGCAACTTCATGCGCGCCCATCTGCTCAGCGCCCTGGCCACGCTGAAAATCGGCCTGGACATCCTGACGGGCGAGGAGCAGGTGCGCATTGACCGGCTGTACGGCCACGGCGGCTACTTCAAGACCCCCGGCGTGGGCCAGCGCATGCTCTCCGCCGCAGTGGGCAGCCCCGTATCCGTCATGGAGACGGCGGGCGAAGGCGGCCCCTACGGCATGGCCCTGCTGGCGGCCTACATGCTGTGGAAGCGGCCCGGCCAGAGTCTGGAGGATTACTTGGATCAGGTGGTCTTTGCCCAGGCGAAGTCCTCCACTCTGATGGCCGACGAAAAGGATATCGAGGGCTTCAATGCCTTCCTGGCTCGCTATAAAAAGGCCCTGCCTGTGGAAAAGGCGGCCATTGAACATCTGCGAGGTATGATATGCTGGAACAACTGAAAGAAACCGTATGGAAAGCCAACCTGCTGCTGCCCAAATATGACCTGGTCACCTTCACCTGGGGCAACGTATCCGGCATTGACCGGGAACGGGGCCTGGTGGTCATCAAGCCCAGCGGGGTGGAATACGATACCATGACCGCCGAGGATATGGTGGTGGTCGATCTGGACGGCAAGGTGGTGGAGGGCAAATGGCGGCCCAGCAGCGATACCCCCACCCACGTGGAAATGTACAAGGCCTTCCCGGACTGCGGCGGCATCGTGCACACCCACAGCCGGTGGGCCACCACCTTCGCCCAGGCGGGGCGGGACATCCCGGCCCTGGGCACCACCCAGGGGGATTACTTCTACGGCGCGGTGCCCTGCACCCGGCCCATGACCCCGGAGGAGATCGGCGGGGAATATGAAAAAGAAACCGGCAATGTGATCATTGAGACCTTCCGGGATCGCGACCCCGCCGCCGTGCCCGCCGTGCTGGTGTTCAGCCACGGGCCCTTCGCCTGGGGAAAGGACCCCATGGAGGCGGTGCACAACGCCGTGGTGCTGGAAGAAGTGGCCTTCATGGATTGGCACGCCATGATGCTGAACCCCGGCATCGGCCCCATGCAGCAGGAGCTGCTGGACAAGCACTATCTGCGCAAGCACGGCAAAAACGCCTACTACGGCCAGAAATAAGCGTCCGCTTGTCTCCTTTGGTGCCAGACCTTCCATTGACAGGGGCATTTTGTTCCTGTACAATACAAATACGGTATACTACCATATCTATCAAAAAAATACGAATTGAAGGGAAGGAAAAAGTCCGTGATCCGTAAAAAACAGTGTGTCGCCATGCTGCTGGCTGGCGGCCAGGGCAGCCGTCTGGGCGTGCTGACCCAGCATATGGCCAAGCCCGCCGTGCCCTTCGGCGGCAAGTACCGCATCATCGATTTCCCCCTGTCCAACTGCGCCAACAGCGGCATTGACACCGTGGGCGTGCTGACCCAGTATCGTCCCCTGGAGCTCAACGCCTACATCGGCTCCGGCGCTCCCTGGGATCTGGACGTCAGCCAGGGCGGCGTGTACGTGCTGCCCCCCTACCACACCGGCGCCACCGGCGAATGGTACAAAGGCACCGCCAACGCCATCTACCAGAACCTGTCCTTTATCCAGCAGTTCGATCCCGAATATGTGCTGATCCTCTCCGGCGACCACATCTACAAGATGGACTACGCCGCCATGCTGCGTCACCACATCGAGCACAAGGCCGACGCCACCATCGCCGTCCGCCAGGTGCCCTGGGAGGAGACCCACCGCTTCGGCATCATGAACACCAACGAGCAGGGCAACATCATCGAATTCGAGGAGAAGCCCAAGCACGCCAAGTCCAACAACGCCTCCATGGGCGTGTATGTGTTCACCTGGAGCAAGCTGCGCGACTATCTGACCCGCGACGATCAGAACCCCGAGAGCAGCAACGACTTCGGCAAAAACATCATCCCCATGATGCTGAACGAGGGCTGCACCCTCACCGCCTATTCCTTCAACGATTACTGGAAGGACGTGGGCACCATTTACAGCCTGTGGGAAGCCAACATGGACCTGCTGACCACCCCCCTGCCCATCGACCTGCACGACAAGAAGTGGCGCATCTGCGCCCGTAACTTCGGCGCGGGCCCGCAGTTTGTGGCCGATACCGCCGACGTGACCGACTCCCTGGTCACCGAGGGCTGCGAGGTGTACGGCACCGTGAAGCACTCCATCCTGTCCACCGGCGTGGTGGTGGAGGCGGGCGCGCAGGTGATCGACAGCGTCATCATGCCCGGCGCGGTCATCCGCCGCGGCGCCATCATCCGGCGGGCCATCGTGGCCGAGAACGCCGTCATCGAGCCCGGCACCAGCGTGGGCGAGGCCGAGGGCGATATCGCCGTGGTGGGCCAGAATGTCATCGTCCCCGCGGGCGGCAGCGTGGCTGCCGGCGCCCAGCTTGATGTGTAAGGAGGATTAAAGCCATGAGCGATTTGATGGGCTTGATTTATACCGGAGATAACGGGGAGCGGCTGGGCGAGCTGACCTCCCTGCGCGCCGTGGCCGCGCTGCCCGTGCTGGCGCGCTACCGCGTGATCGACTTCGTGCTCTCCTCCCTGGTTTCCAGCGGAGCCAAAAACGTGGGCATCATCATGCAGAAAAACTACCACAGCCTGATCGACCATCTGGGCAGCGGCAAGGAATGGGATCTGCACGGCAAGCACCAGGGCCTGGTGATCCTGCCCCCCTATCAGACCCCCGATAACATCGGCGTGTACAGCGGCCTGATGGACGCCATCCGCAGCAACATGGTCTTCCTGCGCCGCAGCCGCGAGCGCTATGTGGTGGTCACCGATTCCGGCATGCTCTATTCCGCCAACTATGACGACATGCTGGCCCAGCACATCCGCACCGGCGCGGACATCACCCTGATGTACTCCACCGATCACAACCTGCTGCGTTCCGGCTCCGGCCACTACATCCGCGTGGACGAAGAAGGCCGCGTGTGCGAACTGGAGAACCAGCCCATGGTGCCCTCCTTTGAGAACACCTACATGGAAGCCTTCCTGATCCGCCGCGAGCTGCTGATCGAGTTGGCCGACCGCGCCGTCAGCCGCGCCCAGTATCACTTCACCCGGGAGCTTTTGCAGCACGCCATCGCTGATCACGATCTGTCCGTGTACGGCTGGAAGAACGACAGCCCCGCCTGGCGGCTGGACACCGTGCAGGCCTACTATGACTGCTCCATGGCCCTCACCAAGCCCGAGATCCGCCGGCAGATCCTGCGCGCGGACCGCCCCGTGTGGACCAAGATGCGCGACGAAATGCCCACCCGCTACACCGCCGACGCCAAGGTCAAGGATAGCCTGCTGGCCGACGGCTGCATCATCGAGGGCACCGTGGAAAACAGCATCATCTTCCGCGGCGTGCGCGTCATGAAGGGCGCCGTGGTCAAGAACGCCGTCATCATGCAGGACGGCTACATCATGCCCGGCGCCCACGTGGAGGGCTGCATCCTGGACAAGCAGGTCACCGTCCGTGACGGTTCCACCCTGTGCGCCCCCGCCAGCTATCCCATGGTCGTCGCCAAGGGCACCACGGTGTAATTATTCCGTAATAACACATCCGCCGGAGAGCAAACGCTCTCCGGCGGTTTTTTGTGGCGGGGGACTGTTGCACGGCCTTGCATTTTTATGCCATCCATGCTATACTGTTTCCAGCCGAAACCAAATGCAGTCCCATATCCCGGATCGACCATAAAACGAAGGAGAATCAGCCATGAAAACCAGAATCCTTGTCCTTTTGCTGACTTTGGCGCTGTGCCTTAGCTGTGCCCAGGCGGAAACCCTGCCCGCGGCGGGCGAATACACCCTGTTCGCCGTCGAAACCGAGGGCTTTTTGGTGCAGTCCGACACCATGGAGCTCGCTTCCGTCCTGCGGCTGGATGCGGGCGGCACGGGCTATATGACCTTCAACGACGACGGCATGGACATCACCCAATGGAGCGCGGAGGGCGCGGCCCTTACCATCACCATGGCGGACGGCGGCAGCGCCGGGGCCACCCTGGACCAGGGCGTGCTGGCCCTGGATCTGTACGGCAACGGCGCGATGATCCTTTATTTCGCCCTTCCCCAAGCCGACCTGAGCGCCTATCATCCCCTGAGCCTGGAGGAGCTCATGGCGGCCCTGACGCCTTCCTCCCGGCTGTACGCCCTGTATGGAACCCTGGACACCGCCGCGGGCCTGCACATGCGCTACGACGTGGATCTGGAATACATGAACGCCCACCAAAGCTACGACGTGCACACCAAGGGCGGCGTCTATTATTCCCACCGCACCAGCCGGGTGGCCAGTCTGGAGGGCGGATCGGTCACCTTCTTCAAGGACGGCGCGGCCTATAACCTGGACCCCGAAAAGCATACCGGCGTCCTGGTCACCACCACCTCCTCCAGCGCCATCACCGACAATGTGATGCGGATGGACCGCTTCTATGCCGCCATCAGCGCCAACGCCCAGCGGACGGACGTTCAGCAGGAGACCCGGGAAGTGGACGGCGCAGCCTACGCGGTGGAGTTCTTCCCCGCCCAAACCGAATACGAGTCCGACGCCGCCTTCTACTTTGACGAGGCGGGCAGCCTGCGCTATTACCAGGAGATCAATCCCACCCTGGGAGAGAGCTTCTATACCCTGCTGGCCCTGGACGGCGCGGTGGACGAGAGCCTGTTTGACATAAGCGGGTACGCCATCCAATAAGGCCCAAGCGCCCTTTGCCCCGCCGGTTTCTGACCGGCGGGATTATTTTTTTGCAGGAAATCGCCCTGTTTGCGCGAATACATAAAGGATTCTATTGAAAAAGAGGAATGCAGCCATGTCCGTCATCCTGACCGGCTTTGCCGACGAAATCCATCCGAATTTTGAAACCCAGCTGGCCGTGGCCAGCGCCACCGGCGTCCACGCCATCGAGATCCGCGGCGTCAATGGCCGGGGCATCCAGACCTATACCCCCGAGGAAGCCGAAGCCCTGCAAAAAATGCTGTCGGACCGCGGCATGCACGTGTCCTCCGTCGGCTCGCCCATCGGCAAGATCGGCATTACCGAGGATTTTGCGCCCCACTTTGAGGTTTTCAAAAACGTGGTGGCGCTGTGCAAGGTTTTCGGCACGAAAAACATCCGCATGTTCAGCTTTTACGTGCCGGAGGGGCAGGCGGACGCCTATGCCGACGAGGTGATGCGCCGCCTGGACCGCCTGGCGGAATACGCCGCCCGGCAGGGCGTGGTGCTGCTGCACGAAAACGAAAAGGCCATCTACGGCGACGTGGCCGTCCGGTGCAAGGCCATCCTGGAGCGGTTTTCCGGCCCCCATTTCCGGGCTGTGTTCGACTTTGCCAACTTCGTGCAATGCGGCCAGGACACCCTGGAGGCCTACGAGCTGCTGAAACCCTACATCGCCTACATCCACATCAAGGACGCCCTGTTTGACGGCGGGCGGGTGACCCCCGCGGGCTGGGGCCAGGGCAACGTGAAGGCCATCCTGGCCGATCTCAAGGCCGCGGGCTATCAGGGCTATCTGTCCCTGGAGCCGCATTTAACCGATTTTACCGGCTTCCGCAGCCTGGAAAACGGCAATTCCGGGGAAAAATGGCGCATGGACGGCGAAACCGCCTGGCGCGTCGCCCTGGACTCGCTGAAGGCCATCCTGTGGGAGCTGAACTGGCAGTAAGGAGGACACCATGGAAAAGGTACGCTTAGGCATCATCGGCGTGGGCAACATGGGCACGGGCCACGCGGAAAACATATTGGCCGGGCTGTGCCCCGAAATCGTTATCACCGCCGCGGCGGACCGCCGGGAATCCCGCCGGGAATGGGCGGAAAAGCATCTGCCGGAGGCGAAAATCTTCCACGAGGGCGCTGATCTGATCGCCGCGGGCGTATGCGACGCGGTGCTCATCGCCGTGCCCCATTACCAACATCCCACCCTGGCCATGGACGCCTTCCGCCATGGCCTGCACGTGATGGTGGAAAAGCCCGCAGGGGTCTACACCCTGCAGGTCCGGGAGACGATGGCCGAGGCCGACCGGCATCCCGAGCTCACCTTCGGCATGATGTTCAACCAGCGCACCAACTGCATCTACCGCAAGCTGAAGGAAATGATCGACGGCGGCGAATTGGGCCAGATCAAGCGCATGAGCTGGCTGATCACCGACTGGTACCGCACCCAGTTCTATTATGATTCCGAGGCCTGGCGGGCCACCTGGGCGGGAGAGGGCGGCGGCGTGCTGCTGAACCAATGCCCCCACCAATTGGACCTGCTGCAATGGCTGTGCGGCCTGCCGGTGAAGGTCCACGCCCACTGCCACGAGGGCAAATGGCACGATATCGAAGTAGAGGACGACGTGACCGCCTATCTGGAGTTTGAAAACGGGGCCACGGGCGTGTTCGTCACCACCACCGGCGACGCCCCGGGCACCAACCGTCTGGAGATCAGCGGCACCCGGGGCAAGGCTGTGTGCGAGGGCGACGCGCTCACCTTCTGGCGCAACGAAACGGACGAGCGGGAATGGTGCGTCACCTGCAAGGAGGGCTTCAAAAAGCCCGCCTATGAAAAGATCGCCGTGGAAACCGACGGCCTCAATCCCCAGCACCCGGCGGTGCTCAACGCCTTCGCCGCCCACATTCTGCGGGGCGAGCCCCTGGTGGCCGACGGGCGGGAGGGCATTCGCGGCCTGATGCTGAGCAACGCCATGCATCTGTCCGCCTGGCTGGGCAAGGAAGTGACGCTGCCCATCGACGAGCAGCTTTTCTACGACCTGCTGATGGAAAAATGCAAGACCTCCCGCCACAAGGAGGACCGGGACGTGACCATCTCCACCGAAGGGAGCTACTGAGTATGAAGATCGGCGCGCAGCTCTATACCGTGCGGGCGTATTGCCAGAATGAAAAGGATCTGGGCCGCACCCTCTCCCGGGTAGCGGCCATGGGCTATGAAACGGTGCAGCTTTCGGCCATCGGCCCCATCGCGCCCCGGCGCGTCAAGGCGCTGTGCGACGACAGCGGCCTGCAAATCGTGCTGACCCACAACCCCGAGGGGGATTTTTTGAACAATATCGACGCCCTGATCGAGCGGCACCAGCTCTACGGCTGCAAATACGCGGGTCTTGGCATGCTGCCGGAGCGCTATCACAGCCCGGAATGGCTGCCCCATTTTGCCGAGGACTTCGGCCCGGCGGCGGAAAGGCTGAAAGCCGCGGGCATGAAGCTGATGTACCACAACCACGCCTTCGAGTTTGCCCGCATGCCCGACGGGCGCGCGCTGATGGACCACCTGCTGTCCATGCTGCCCGTGGACCTGATGGGCGTTACGGCGGACACCTACTGGCTGCAATTTGGCGGCGTGGACGTGTGCGACTGGCTGCAAAGCCACGCCGAGCGCCTGCATTGCGTGCATTTGAAGGATTATATTCCCCACCATTTCGAGGCGCGCATGGCCGCCGTGGGCCAGGGCAACCTGAACTTCGCCCGCATTCTGGCGATATTGAAAGGCAACGGCGTCACCGAGCACGCCCTGGTGGAACAGGACGAATGCTACGGCGCGTCGCCCTTTACGTGCCTGGCGCAGAGCCTGGCCTATCTGCAAGCTGAAATGAAACACGAAAGAGAACGCTGACCATGAAAAAAGTTTTCCAGTTCCTCAAAAAAGAGCTGATGCTGACCCTCTCGGTGCTGGCGGCCATCATCGCCCTGATCATCACGCCGCCCACGGAGCGGCTGCTGCGGGACATCGACTGGCGCACCCTGGGCACGCTGCTGATGATGCTGTGCGTGCTGGAGGGCTTTAAAAAGGAAAACGTATTGCAGCCCGTGGCGCAGCTTGCCTCGCGGCTGAAGCGCGTGACCAGCCTGTCGCTTTTTCTGGTGTTCGGGGTGTTTTTCACGTCCATGTTCGTCACCAACGACGTGTCCCTCATCATTTTCGTCCCGCTGACCATCCTTTTGTTCCGCAACGGCGGGAAAGAAAAATACATCCTGCCCGTCATCTCCCTGGAGAACATCGCCGCCATCCGCGGCTCCATGCTGATGCCCTTCGGCAGCCCGCAGAACCTGTTCCTCTTCGGCCAGGCGGGGGTGAGCGCGGGGCATTTTATGCTGCATATGCTGCCGCTCAGCGCCCTTTCCGCTCTGCTGCTGGTGGGGTTCATCCTTTTCCTGTACCGCAGGGAGCCCCGGGAGGCCATTGACGCCCAGAGCAAGGCGGAGCCCTGGCGGCCCGAGGGCCGGGTGCGGCGCGCGGTCTATCTTTTGCTGTTCGCGCTGATCATCGCCGTCATCGTCACCCGCACGGCGCTGTGGCCCTATGCCGTGGCGCTGGTGCTGGCGGTCATCGCCCTGCTGGACCGCAAGCTGCTGCGGCAGGTGGACTACGTGCTCATCGTCACCTTCTTCTGCTTCTTCGTCTTTTCCTCCTCCATCGCGGCCAACGAGCATATCGCCGCCACCCTCAAAAAGGCCGTGGCGGGCAACGAATACTGGTGGAGCATCGGCCTGAGCCAGATCATCTCCAACGTGCCCTCCACCATCGTGCTCTATCCCTTCACCGAAAACTTCGCCGGCCTGATCTACGGCGCAGACACCGCCGGCCTCTGTTCCCTGATCGGCTCTTTGGCCTCGGTGATCAACTATCGCATCTACGTGCGCGAATACCCCGGCAACGGCGGCAAGTTCATCAAGGTCTTTACCCTCATCAGCTGGGCCTTCTTCCTCATCGTGGTGGTGCCCGGGCTGCTGCTGAGCCGGTGGAGGTTTTTCTGAGCGGAGGGACTATAAGCAGAAATTGGCAAGGTGAAAGAGGGAGTCCGTTGGGCCTCCGCGGCCCAAACCCGCGCCAAAGGGATTTCATCCCTTTGGAATCCCAGCGGGCGAACCCGCTTGAGAACAATAACAAACAATCTGCGCCTGAAACTTGAATGTCGTAACGAGAGCTTCCGGGCATAAGAAAAACCGATGGCCAGCCAGAAAATGAATGCATTCATTTTCTGGCCTGTCCAGCGGTTTTTCGCTGTGCGCCGTGCAGCACAGCGCGCCAGCGAAGCTGGCTGCCTGGAAGCGGTGGACTGCAATATAGTTGCTCGTTGCGTCAGCTGCTTTTACGGCGACAAACGCAGGTTTTCTGCTTCTCTTTTGACGCAAAAGAGAAGCGTACCCCTTTCCCCGTCAAATTTCTGTTTATCCAATTCTATATGAAATATAAAATGATTCATTTTCCCATGGCCCAGGCATAGCAATAGGCCTGGGTACGGGCGGCAAAGGGCTCGGTGCGCAGGAGCTTGCGCATTTCCTCCCGGGTGTACCAACCGGGGATGATCTCCTCCACGTCGGAGGTGCTTTTGCGAAATTCCCCGGCGGCCACGCCGAACACGCACACGTTGCGCTCGTTGGCGAAGCCCACGGCGCTGTAGCTGTTGTCCAGCACGTCGTCCACGCGCAGGAGCCGCAGCCCCGTTTCCTCCCACAGCTCCCGCCGGGCGCTTTCCTCCGGGGTCTCGCCGGGATCGATGAGCCCCGCCGGGAAATTATAGATCCATTGGGCCATGGCCATGCGGTACTCGCGGCTCACCAGGATGCGGTCCCCGCTCTCGTCCGTCAGGATCATGACCACGGCGTTGGCCTGGCGGTTTTGCAGCTGCTCCAGGGTTTGGATATCCTTGTTCCGGCTGATGATCTCATAGGTTTTGGCGTGCCCCTCGGCGGTGACGTAGTCCACGTCGTAGCGGGTGATGAATTTGCCCTCGTGGACCTTGCGGATGCCCTGATATTTCACGGATTTTTCTCCTTTGCCTTCAATTGATCGCAGAACGCCGCGATCTCAGCGCATCGGCAATGCCGATGCTTCCGTGGGAAGTGAATATTCACTTCCCACGGGTTGCAAATTTTCTTGTTCGCCTAACGGCTCACGGCCAGAAAATTTGTGTGGAATGAAAAATTCTTCCGCGGGAGCAAGCTCCGCTCCAGAATTTTTCTCCTCGCGGCGTACACGCCGCCGCTGCGGATTGTAATGTTTGCGTATCCAACTTTCATTTTCCTGACAAGTAAACTTTCAAACATCACCTTGTTGATGGTCTGTGATCGCAGAACGCTGCGATCTTTTTTTATTTTCGGGATCGGACCAGGCCTTGGATCGATACGGATCAGCGTCCGCATGCTCTCTCGCTCCTTCTTCCGATCACGGTATACGCCATGCCGCTCTCCCGGCGCTCCGACTGATAGAGGCACACCTCCCGCACCGTCATGACGGCAGGGTCCGGCCTGATCCGCGTCAGCAGCGCCTCGTCCGGCAGCACGGGCTTGCGGGCCAGGGTGATGTGGGGATTGAAAGCCTGGGGATCAAAGGGGACCCCGGCGGCAGACAGGTTTTTCCGCACCCGGGCCGCCAGCGCGTCCAGGGCGGCAGAGGGCTCCACTCCGGCCCACAGCACCTTGGCCCGGGG
Organism: uncultured Eubacteriales bacterium; assembly: GCA_902781945.1. Taxonomy (GTDB): domain Bacteria; phylum Bacillota; class Clostridia; order Christensenellales; family Aristaeellaceae; genus SFMI01. The sequence goes on from CACZLE010000006.1 coordinate 68,081, forward strand.
AAAAACGCCGATATGGGACAACCGCAGGTCAAAGGGCATCTCCACTCCCGGCAGACAGGCCGTCACGTCCTGGGGCCACTCCCCGATAAAGGCCAGGGTCAGGTGCAGGTTGGCGGGGTCCAGATACCGGCCCTCCACCCCTGCCATTCGCAGCCGTCGCTGCAAATCTGCCAAAGCCTGACGCACCCCGGCGGCAGGCTCCAGACCGACAAATAAGCGCACGGCCCCTTACCTTTCAAAGGTCTTGGCCACCTTTTGCAGCAGCTCCCGGATGGGCAAATGCTGGGGACAGACCTTTTCGCACTTGCCGCAGCGGATGCAGGCGGAAGCCTTGCCATGGCCGCCCCTTGTGGCGACGCCGTAGTACATGCCCGAATTCCAATCGTGGAACGCCTCCTGGGCGTTCATGGCGGAAAAGACATCGGGGATCAGGATACCCTTGGGGCACGCGTTCTCCTCCACGCAGTAGCGGCAGCCGGTGCAGGGGATCAGGCTCAGGCTGTGGATAATATCGCACACCCTGCGCACCGCGTCCTTTTCCTGATCGTTCAGGGGATGGAAGTCCGCCATGGCAGACAGGTTGTCCTGCATCTGTTCCATGTTGCCCATGCCGGAGAGCACCATAGCCATGTTGGGGAAGGAAGCGGCGAAGCGCAGGGCGTAGCTGGCGTTGCTGCCGCCCTTCAGCTCCCGCAGGATCTTGTCCGCCTCTGCGGGCAGGTTCACCAGGCTGCCGCCCTTCACGGGTTCCATGACGATGACGGGCTTGCCGTGCTTTTCGCACACCTCATAGACCTTGCGGCTTTCCACGGAGGCGTCCTCATAATCCACATAGTTGAACTGGATCTGTACGATCTCGATTTCCGGGTGCTCGGTGAGGATCATGTCCAGCACATCGGCCTTATCGTGGAAGGAGATGCCAAAATGCCGGATCTTGCCCTCTTTTTTCAGCTCCAGGGCGGTTTCATAGGCCCGGCAGCGCTTGTATTTGGGATAGTTGTTCCGGTCCTGGGCGTGCATCAGATAAAAATCAAAATACTCCACGCCGCACCATTTGAGCTGATTTTCAAAGAAGGGCCGGATGTCCTCCTCCTTTTTGAAGTAGGGGTCGGTCAGCTTGTCGGTGAGCAAAAATTGGCCGCGGTCATAGCGCTTGGCCACGCAATCCCGGATGGCGGTTTCGCTCTGGCCGTTGATATAGCCGTGGGCGGTATCGAAATAATTGAGCCCGGCGGCGATGAAGGCGTCCGCCATGCGGCGGAATTCGTCGTAATTCACCTGGCCGTCCTTCATGGGCAGGCGCATGCAGCCGAAGCCGAAATTGCCGTGGAGCTCCGGGAAAAAGGGATTCTGGATCATTTGGTTCTCCTCCTTGCTTTTTCTCTCTTCTTTATTATACATGGCAAAAAGCCCCGAATCAATCCGGATTCCGGGTTTTTTTTAAGGATATATAAAGCTTCATGGCTACAATAAAAGCCGTTCCCGGCAGATATCCCAACAAATCCAAGGAGGTCAACCCATGAAAAAAAGATGCTTTGCTTTGATCCTGAGCCTGATGCTGGCGGCTTCCGCCCTGGCGGAGGGCACAACGTACACCGCCACGGGCGACGACGAAAGCGCCCTGGATGTCTCCGGCACGGAGCAGCTGACCCTCTCCGGCGTGACGGTGCAAAAGACCGGCGGCAGCGCCTCCAGCGCGGACGCGGCCAGCTTCCGGGGCGTCAACGCCGCCGTCCGCGTGTATGACAGCGCCGTGCTGACGATTTCCGATTCCACCATCACCGCCACAGCCCCCAACGCCACCGGCGTATTCGCCTGCGATCACGGCACGGTCTATATTTCCGACTGCCAGGTGAGCGTCACCGGCGGCGGCGCGGGCGGCGTGCAGGTGGCGGGCGGAGGCACGCTGATCGGCAGCAATCTGACCGTCACCAGCGCCAGCAAGGCGGCCATCCGCTCGGACCGGGGCGGCGGCACCCTGATCCTGGAAGGCGGCAGCTACACTTCCACCGGCAAAAACGGCTGCCCCGCCATATACAGCACGGCGGATATCACGGTGAAGGACGCCGTTTGCGATTCGGAACAATCCCGCGCCGTGATCATCGAGGGCAAAAACACCGTCACCCTGGAGAACGTAACCATTGAAGGCAACGACCAATCCACCAAGGAGGGCAGCGTGAAGGCCAACGTGCTGCTGTACCAAAGCGCCTCCGGCGACGCCAGCGTGGGCACCAGCGTGTTCACCATGACCGGCGGCGAAATGACCAGCCGCAGCGGGGCCATGTTCTACTGCACCAACACCGACAGCGTGATCAATTTGCAAAACGCCCAGCTGAATCTGTCCGACGGCAACACCCTCCTGATCGTCTCCGCCGGGCGCTGGGGCAAGGAGGGCTGCAACGGCGGCGACTGCGCGCTGAACGCCCGGGGTCAGGCTTTGGAGGGCGACATCACCGTGGACGCCATTTCCTCCCTCGCCCTCCATCTGGAAAATTCCGCCTATGCCGGCGCGATCAATCCTACGGGCCAGGCCGGAACAGTGTCCGTGACCCTGGATGAAACCAGCACCTGGACGCTGACAGGAGACAGCTATATTTCGTCCTTCTCCGGCAGCTCGAATAGCGTGATCAGCAACGGCTACACCCTGTATGTGGATGGACAGGCGATGGACGGCATTCAATAATTTCAGAAAAAGTTTTTCTCCGACCCCCGTTTTTTGAAATCGATCCTTCGCTATATAAGGTGAAGGGCAAAAGCCCCGACAAAAACCGAAAGGATGATGAACATGAAAAAGTTATTTTCTCTGATCGTATCGGCCATGCTGGCGCTGACGGCGCTGCCCGCCGGGGCCCTGGCCCAGACCGACGTGAACCTGAACGCCCAAAACGGGCGGCTGCTGATCAGCGAGGCGGGCACCTACACCCTGACGGGCTCCATGCGCGGCACCCTGTGGGTGGACCCCGGCCAGGGCGACGTGACGCTGATCATGGACAACATGCGGATCGACGGCGGCGAAGGTCCGGGTATCGCGGCCATCAGCGGCGATTCCCTGCACGTGATCCTGGCCAACGGCACCGTCAACCGCGTGTCGGACAGCGCCGCCGACTCCCGCTACGGCGCGGCTATCTACTGCGCCGTGCCCACCACCTTTGAGGGCAAGGGACGCCTGGACGTGCTGAGCAGCAACCCCATGGGCATCCGCGGCCAGGAGGCCGACCTGACCTTCGCCAGCGGCAGCTATATGATCCGCGCCGCCCAGGACAGCGTGGACACCAGCGGCAGCCTGGCGGTGCATAACGCCACCGTCACCGACATGAACACCCGCCACGCCCTGGCCGCCACCCCCGTCATGGAGGTGCAGACCGGCAACGGCGGCAAGCTGAACCTGCGGCAAGAGGCGGACGCGGCCTCAAACCGCATCGGCCAGTTCGCCAACGGCACCCAGGTCACGGTGCTGGAGCGTCAGGGCGAATGGAGCCAGGTGGAGTTCAACGGCCAGACCGGCTACATGATGAACCAGTACCTGACCCCCGCCCAGGGCCAGACCGTGGAATCCATTTCAGCTTCCATGCCGCAGATGCCGGACCGCATGAGCAGCCAGCAGCAGGGCAATATGAATAACGCCATGCCCGGCAGCATGAGCGGCCAGCAGCCCGGCGGCATGATGATGCCCGGCAGCGCCCTGACCGCCTCCGCGGGCAGCCCCACCGATATCGTCACCAGCACGGCGGTCAATGACGCCGCCAGCCTGGAAGCGGATCTGGAAAACGCCGAATACATCACCATGTCCGATGAAAACAACCAGGTGAAGATCGGCGACAGCGGCACCTATGTGGTCACCGGCCAGTCCAGCGACGGCAACATCACCGTCAAAAAAGGCACCACCGGCGTGGTGCTGGTGCTGGACGATCTGGATCTGACCAGCACCACCGGGGCCACCGTGGCGGTCAACAAGGAGGCCCAGGTGAAAATCATGATCTCCGGCAACGTCACCCTGACCGACAGCGAGAACCCCGAGGACGAAAATTCCGCCGACGCGGCCATCGCCGACGCCTTTGACGGCGCGGCCATGAAGTTCAAGGCCAATTCCCAGGTTTATATCACGGGCGACGGCACATTGACCCTGAACGGCAACGCCAAGAACGGCGTCAAGGCCGGGGACGACAGCAGCCTGATCTTTGACGGCGGAGTGACCGTGAACATCAACGCCGTGAACGACGGCATCAACGGCAACTACGACGTGACGCTGCTGAACGGCAGCTTCACCATCGCCGCGGGGGACGACGCCATCCACGCCGACCACATCCTCACCCTGGGCAGCCAGGACGGCAGCGGTCCCAACGTGCGCGTCACCGCCAGCAACGAGGGCCTGGAGGGCACCGTGGTCAACGTGTTCGGCGGAGACATCGCCCTGCGCTCCACCGACGACGCCATCAACGCCGCCAACGGCGACGGCCTGTACGAAGGCCAGCTGGATTACGCCTTCAACATGACCGGCGGCAGGATCGAGATTGCCAGCAGCCAGGGCGACGGCATCGATTCCAACGGCCACGTGAACCTGATCGGCGGCGTCGCCAGCATCTCCAGCGCCTATAGCGGCGGCGACGCGGGCATCGACTACGACGGCCAGTACTATGTGGCTTCCGCCTTCTCCCTGAACAACCAGAGCGGCACCGCCGGCCCCGACGGCATGCCCGGCGGCATGATGAACGCCCAGAACGGCGGCTTCAGCCAAAACGACGGCATGCCCGGCAACGCCTTCAATCAGACCGGCAGCCGGAACAGGATGCCCTTCGGCCAGCCCATGCAGCAGGCCCAGCTGCCCCAGACCAACGAATAACACCCCTTGGAAGCGGGAGCGCCCCTCTCGCTTCCATCCCATGAAGGAGGAAAGCCCATGCGCTGGCAGGACGAGGAAGAGCTGCTGCGGCAAAACGAATTATTTATCCTGCGCACGGCGCGCCAGGCCACCGGCAGGCGGATCACCCCGTCCGACGACGAATGGAGCGTGGCCCTTTCCGCCTTCTGGGAGGCCGCCAGGACCCACGATCCGAAAAAGGGCGACCTGCAGGCCTATGCCTCCGTGGTGATCCGCCATCGCCTGGTGGATCACGCCCGCAGGGTGAAAGCCCGGCAGCGGGAACTGATGGTGGAGCCCGCCGTGTTTGGGGGCGAGGTGGAGGAGACCGCCGTGGGCGTTCAGCGGGCGGTGGAGCGCGCGCTGATCCAGGACGCGCCGGAAACGGCGCTGGCGGAGGAGATCGAGGAGGTCGCCCAGCTGCTGCGGCGCTACAACATCGACTTTTTCGATCTGCCCGCCTGCTGCCCCAAGGCCCGGAAAACGCGGGCCCATTGCCTGAAGGCCGCCCGGTTCGTCTGCCGGATCGAACTCCTGCTACGCCGCCTGCGGCAAACCCTCAGGCTGCCCGCCGCCGAAATGGAAACCGGCGTGCCCATCGCCCGGCGGCTGCTGGAGCAATTCCGAAAGTATATCATCACCTCCGTAGAGATCGAGGCCGGAGATTTTCCCGGTCTGCAAGGCTACTTTGCGGGAAAGGAGGAAGCCTGATGCAAGCAAACGCCGTTGTGCTGGCGGTAAAAAACAAAAAGGCCGTGGTGCTGGCCTCCGGCGGCATATTCGCCCAGATCCCGGATCAGCATTATTTTGTGGGGCAAAAGATCGTCTGGACCCAGCGGCGACCCCTGCGCCGCGCGCTGCTCATGGCCGCCTGCCTGACCCTGCTGCTGTCCTCCTCCGGCTGGGCCGCGGCCAAGTATCTCCCCTGGACGGTGATCAGCGTGGCCCTGGGCGAAACCGGCGTGCAATACCGCGTGAACGCCTGGAACGAGGTGCTGTCGGCAGAAAGCCTCACGGCGGACGGACAAGCGCTGCTTGACACGGTGGAGGCGGCCTCCCACGAGCCCCTGACCTCCGTCATGGCGCGCACTCTGTCCACCCTCCGTTCGGAGGAACCTGACGCCCCCGTCACCGTGGAGATCGCCAGCCGCGTGGCGGACGGCAGGCGGGCGGAGGAGGCCGTGACCCAGGCAGGCCAGGCCGCGGATATCCCCGTGGCCCTGGAGCGCGTGCCCTGGCAGGACGCGGGCAAGCCCCGGGAGCCCGCTTCCCAGGAAACGCCTCCGGAAGCTCCCCCGATGGCAGAGCCGCAAGCCGAGCCCGCACCTCAGCAGCCCGCGCCTGTCGAAGCGGAGCCCATTCCTCAGCAACCCGTGCCCAATGAAGCAGAGCTTCCAGCCCAGCCACCCGTGCCCGCCGAATCTGAACCCCCGTCCCAGCAGCCCGTGCCCGCCGAGCCCGAGCTTCCAGCCCAACAGCCCCAGCGCAATGAAGCGCCGTCTCCGGAAAACCGGGAACTCCTGTCCCCCGGCGAACCGCCTGCCTTCGCTGAGCCTCCCGCCTCGCAGGGCGCGCCGCCCCTTTCTCCACCCATGTAACGGCCCTTTTCTCCCAAAGCGCCCGGAAAGCCAGCTGGCCTTCCGGGCGCTATTTATCCTGTTATGACTCGTAAAATCACCCCAAAACGCAAGAAAACCGTCTCTATTCAGGCGGTTTTCATGGAGCTGATGGGCGGATTTGAACCGCCGACCTCATCCTTACCAACGGATAACCCATCTGTCCATTAGCTGCACGAAACGCGACAATTGCAGTATGTGCTATTAGTGAGAACCGTTTACGCACCTACCGTTGAAAAAAAGGACTATTTCGGCTCCCCACACATCTTGTTTGTTAGCTGGGCGTTAGCTACAACAAAAAGCCACATCAAATTCAGCGGACTTATACCGTAGAGGAAATTGCTCAGATGCTTGGGATCAGTGTACGGAAAGCTTATGATTTCTGTGCAGCTACGGAAGATTTCAAAGTATTGCGCATCGGAAAACGATGCATACGTGTTCATAAGGAATCCTTTGAAAAGTGGTTTGCTTCTTTATGGAATCCCAGCTAAAGCCAAACTGACTATGCAAGTTATTGGCGCTCAGATCATTCTTCTGAGCGCTATTTTTATATCTATCAATATCGAGGAGGTATCTATATGAAACCAACCATCATTGCCCTCTCAAACCAGAAAGGCGGCGTGGGCAAAACGACAACCTGTGCCAACCTGGGGATTGGTCTGGCGCAGGCGGGAAAGAAGGTACTTCTGGTGGACTGCGATCCCCAGGGCAGCCTGACGATCAGCTTGGGATATTCTCAGCCGGACAATCTGCCAGTCACGATCACCGATCTGATCAAAAAGGTCATCATGGACAAGCCGATCCAGGCGGGCGAAGGTATCCTGCATCACGCGGAGTGCGTGGATCTTCTGCCCGCCAATATCGAACTATCCGGCATGGAAGCCTCTCTGGTGAACGTGATGAGCAGGGAAACGGTGCTGCGGCAGGTTCTGAACGAGATCGGGCAGCAATACGACCATATTCTGATCGATTGCATGCCCTCGTTGGGGATGCTGACGGTCAATGCGCTGGCGGCGGCGGACGGCGTGCTGATTCCTGTCCAGGCGCAATATCTTTCCGCAAAAGGTCTGGAACAGCTTTTGTATACTGTCTCCAAGGTGCGGCGGCAGATCAATCCTGGTCTGCGCATCGAAGGGATTCTGCTGACGATGGTGGACAGCAGGACAAACTACGCCAAGGAGATCAGCAGCCTGATCCATGATACCTACGGCGACAAAATCAAAATCTTTCATACCGATATCCCCCATTCTGTCCGTGCAGCGGAGATCAGTGCTGAGGGCAAAAGCATCTATGCCCATGATCCCAAAGGCAAAGTGGCAGCGGCATATCGGGAATTGACTCAGGAGGTGATCCGAAATGAAAAGCAACGGCAGAAACATAAGTCTGACCCCATACGATGATATCTTCTCTACGGAGGAAAGCCGCGCGGAATCCATGCGGGAAACGATCAAGGACATTCCATTGGCTGATCTCTACCCATTCAAAGATCATCCTTTCAAGGTGGCGGACGATGAACGAATGCAGGAAACGGTGGAAAGCGTCAAGGAACACGGCGTATTGGTGCCGGGAATCGCCCGTCCGCGTCCGGAAGGCGGGTATGAGATCATTTCAGGCCACCGGCGCAAGCGCGCATCCGAACTGGCCGGCAAGGAAACGATGCCGGTCATCGTCCGAGATTTGGACGACGACGCTGCGGTGATTATTATGGTTGACAGCAACTTGCAGCGTGAAAACATCCTGCCCAGCGAGCGGTCGAAAGCATACAAAATGAAAATGGACGCTTTGAAACGTCAAGGAACACGGACAGATTTAACTTCGTGCCAAATTGGCACGAAGTTGAGAACGGATGAAAAGGTGGCTGACGGTACGGGCGACAGCGCTCGGACAGTTCAGCGTTTTATCCGCCTGACCCAGCTTGAACAGCCCTTGCTTGACATGGTAGACGAAAAGAAGATCGCCATGAACCCTGCTGTGGAGCTGTCCTATCTGAAACCCAATGAGCAGAAGCAACTGCTTGAAGCCATTGATCTGGAACAGGCCACACCTTCCCTGTCTCAAGCCCAGCGCATGAAGAAGTTCAGCCAGGAAGGACGGCTGACCTTTGACGTGACGGACGCTATCCTGTCCGAGGAAAAGAAGCCGCCTGAAACCAGCATCATCCTGATCGGCGACCGCATCCGCAAGTATTTCCCCAAGTCCTTCACCCCGGCGCAAATGGAGCAAACCATCATCAAGCTGCTGGAACGGTGGTGCCGCAGCCGGCAGCAATCCCAGGAGCGATAACGGCCCGTGAGGGCGTTTTTTATGCCCTCAACACAGAAAGGAGGCATTGAAGTGGCAGTTTTTCGCGTCAAGAAGAACCATAACTACACTGTGATGGCCAATTACCATCTCAAAGATACCCGACTGAGCCTGAAAGCAAAGGGGCTGATGTCCGTCATGCTGTCCCTGCCGGATGATTGGGATTATACCCTGCGCGGCCTTGCCTGTATCTGCAAAGAGGGGGTGGACGCTATTCGGGAGGCCATCCGGGAGCTGGAGCGTGCGGGCTATATTCTCCGTTCACGGGAACGGAACGAAAAGGGCCAAATGAAGAATACCGAGTATGTGATCTACGAGGAGCCGCAGGAGCCGGAAACGCTGGATGACTGTGATAATGAGGATTACGCCCCTATATTGGGTTCTCCAACATTGGAAAAGCCTACGTTGGAAAATCCAACATTGGATCATCCTACATTGGAAAACCCAGCGTTGGATCATCCAGCGTTGGAAAATCCCACGCAAATAAATATAAATAAAACAAATACGGAACCCAAAAAAGAAAAAAATAAAAAAGTACGGAACGAATCAAATCCTTATCCATCAAATCCTGATCCAATCAAGCCCGCACGGGCGGAGGCCCAGCGGCCCTTCAACCTGGTGGAGCAGATGCGGGGCATCGTCCGCAACCACATCAGCTATGATGTGATGGTGGAGGAATTTGACCGGGAGCAACTGGACGAGATCGTGTCCATCATGGTTGAAGTTCTTTGCTCCGGGAACCCCACATACAACATCTCTGGGGAAGTATATCCGGCAGAGCTGGTCAAGGAACGCATGTGCGCCATCAACAGCTCCCATATCCAGTACATCTTCGGGTGCATGAAGGATACCGGCAGCGATATTCGCAACATCAAGCGCTATCTGCTGGCGGCCCTGTTCAATGCGCCTGCCACGATCAGCAATTACTACGATGCCAAGGTCAGGCATGACTTTGGCCTGTGAAGGAAGTGAACAACATGCACTATGACAGCAAAAAGGTTGCAAGGGAGCGAGCTATACGGGATAAGGTCTCCCTGGTATTGATCGTTCTGGTTGGCATTGGCCTGGTGATCTATGCCATTGTCTTGCAAAAACAGGAGATTGCCGCCGACATGCAGGAGTATGAGCAATTGAACCAGGAAGTACAGCCCACGGAATCATCTTTGAACGTGTTGCCTGAGCAGACGGTACAGCTTTTGCAGCCCGTGGAAACAAATATACCGGATCAACAGGCAACGGATGATGCTGGACAGTCTACAACCGAGCCGGTAACGGAATCAAACCCGATGCCCGCTATTGTTCTGCCCGATATTCCAGCAGCCACCATTGCCCACACCAATGAAACAGCAACGGTGGCCCAGCCCACCACGAAATCAGCAGACAGCAATGTGGCTCCTGCCTTAAAACCTGGTATAACAGAAACACAGCCTGATCCAGCGAAGCAGTCCATCGTAGGCAAGACCGGTGCAGACCTGGCAGCCTGCAAAGCGGCCAATGATGATTTCATTGCCTGGCTGAAAATCCCGGACACCAAGATCAATTATCCGGTTGTGCGGACAGATAATGTGGACTATTACCTGACGCACACCTTTACCGGCAAGCAGAGCAAGATCGGCACCCTGTTTTCCCTGGGCAGAACGGACTATGAAACGCCCGGGCAAAACATTGCCGTGTACGGCCATCACATCACCACAGGCGGCGGGAACATGTTCCAGCCGCTTTTATCGTACAAAAAGCAGAGTTTCTGGGAGAAGCACCAGACGGTGTATTTCGATACGCTGTACGATCTTGGTGAGTACACCGTGTTCGCGGCGTTCAATATGACGCTTGGCGAATGGGATGTAGCAGCGGCTGGCTTTGCTGATGAGCTGGCTTTTCAAGCCTTCCTGACCCGTGCCCAGGCGGCTTCCCTTTATGACACGGGCATTGCCGTAGATACCCAAGACCATATCCTGACGCTGATTACCTGTGACCGCAGCTATCACGGAAAAGACGGGCGGTTTATCGTGATGGCTGTGAAGCAGTGAATCATACAAAACACAAAAAGGAGTGATTCACGCTGCTGAAAAAGGACGCGGATGGCAAGCCGCTGGCAGGCGTGGAGTTCGGCCTGATCAAAGGCGTCGGTGAGCCGTTGTTTACTGCTGTGTCGGATGAAAACGGCATTGTGACCTTTGAAAAGATACCTTACGGCACATACAGCGTGGTGGAAACCAAGCCGCTTCCCGGATACATTCCCAATGAAACAGCCATCTGGGTACAGATCGACGGCACCTTCGTCAATCCCGAAATTCCTATTGCTACCATCGTAAACGAACCCAATGAAGTGCTGGTGAAGAAGATCGACCAGGATGGCAATGTTCTGGCCGGTGCCACCTTTGCGCTGTGCGATGCCTTTGGCAACAGAATGGCCACGGCGGTGTCCGATGAGGATGGAAACGTGCGCTTTGAACGCATCCCCTACGGAGAATACACCATCCGGGAGATCATCGCGCCCAGCGGCTATCTGCTCAGTAAGGACATAATCAACCTGACCATGGATGCGGATTACCGCAATACTGGCGAGCCGATTGCTACGGTGGTCAACAGGCTTAAAAACCTGCCGTTTATCAAGCAGAACACGTCAGGAGAGCCTATGGCTGGCATTTCCTTCTCTCTGCTGAATGCCACCACTGGCGAGGTCATGGAAACCGTGACCAGCAACAGTAAAGGCGAGTTTTCCTTCAAAAACTTTGATTATGGCCTGTGGATTGTACATGAGAACAAGGCTCCCGATGGCTATAATCCGATGCCGGATTATTCCGTGTCTGTGGATGGCAGCTGGACAGAGCCCGCCGCGGTGATCCTGACCAACATTCCCGATCACTATGAGTTTCTGAAAACCGACAACGAGGGCACCCCCTTGGCCGGAGTGAAATTCATGCTGGAAGACGCGAAGGGAAACGCCCTGCAGGAACTGGTGTCCGGCGAGGATGGCATGGTGTATGTGACGGATCTGGTTCCTGGCAGCTATGTGATTCGGGAGATTGAAACGCTGGAAGGCTTCACCGTGAGCGATGATCCCATTGAGATCACCATTGACGACAGCTATGTGATCTCGGATGAAATTCCCGTATTCGTCAACTATCCTGTGATACAGACAGGTGTGGACTTCGAGATCACGACGCCCATGATCGCTGGCGCAGCGCTGATCGGCGCTGGTGGAATCGGCAGCGTGGTCATGCTGCTAAAGCGGAAGAAAAAGCATGGAAAAGCCTGAAAACGGTATCCTTGCTGAACGGAAAGGCAGGTTATAGGATATGAACAGAATCATTCACCGTATCGGAGGTGTGCTTATGTTCCTGGTCAAATTGCCTTTCCGTATTCTTTCTCTGCCTGTCCTGGCGCTGCTGATCGTGATCCGCATTGCAAGCCTGCTTGTAACAGGCGTTTCATCCATCATAACCAACCTTCTCGGAATGACCGCGGTATTGGCTGCGGCTGGTATCTGGATGTTCCAATTGGGCAGCGACCATGACGCTTGCATGATGCTGGGCTTTGGCCTGTTCCTGATCCTGGCTCCGAAGGCCGCTGATTGGATCGTAAATAAAGTTACTACGCTGATTGCAAAAATCACCTGTCTGATTACTAAAAGAAACACATAAGAAAGACGGGAAGCTGCTTCAAAACAGCTTCCCGTCTTTTATCTTCAGTCAGGAATAATACTTCTGATTTCGGCTCTTGGGTTTATCTGGAATGGTAAGCTTCAGCTGACCTAGATCAATTAATGGCTGGATATATCGTTTCATCACATAATGCGACAGTTGTATCCCAAGATGATCAGCGATTTCCTGCCTTGTGCGCGGCGTTTTGCAGAATGTGAGCAGAGCATTGGAACCCTTTGCAGCTGGCGTTTCTGCTTTGGTATCAGTACCTGTTCGATTATAGAAAATAACCACAAATTCATTTCGTCTGTTCTGAAATACGGGCTCAGGCAGGCCATACGCAGCCATTTCCCGCCGAATGGTGGGAATGCCGGAATAACGGTTTTCTGCACCAAGCAATGTCTCCGCCATAACCGCCAACGCGGGATTGCGCTGATCGGGACGGGCAATGCCCAATTGCTCCACCGTCATCCGACCATAAAGACTGCCGGGGTTATGGATCTCCATTCTATCCGTAAAGAAATTGATCTGAATTGGTGTTCCTTCGGTAAAATGGCTGTAATCCCTATGGATCAGCGCGTTCAGCACGGCCTCGCGGATTGCCCCCAACGGGTATTCCGTTCGGTTGATGTGCTTGCCGGTTTCCAGGCTGATAACAGTCCGGGATTTCATATTTCGGACGCAAAAAGCTAAGGCTTCTTCCAGCATTTCGGAAAGCGTGCCTTCTATACGCTTGTTATCAATAAAACGTGCTTCATCCTCCGCCGTGTCCCCGATCTCCGTACCTGGCACCACAATGGCAGTTATTGCCAGCTGGGGTAGATAGCCTTGAGGATAGATACCAAAGTTCATCACGGCTGCCAGAGTTGGTATTCCGCCACTGGTCAGGTAAAGCATTTCACGGGTTTGCTCTTCAGACAGGCGCGCAAACTTGGGCTTTTCCAGCCGCTTTTTGCGGATGTATTCCGTTACGCTGTCCTGATCCAGCATGGCGAATACAGCCCGCTCGATGGGCCGCTCGTCATCATGCAGATGCTTCCGAAACGCTTCCAGACTGTACAGCTCATAATCGGTCATTTTCAGGTCGGAATCGCCCACGCGGATATATGATCCTTCCATTCGTCCCGCGCCTTTGTAATAGCAGGGGCGTTCAGCAAGATCAATCCCGGGGATTTCAGCTGCGCAAATCGGGTGTCCCTCCAATTCTCCCGCGGTGAAAACGGCGCGAACTGGGGGATTCATCTGGTTGCATTGTTCTGTTACATGTTTCTGCAGATCGTGCAGATCATATACGCCGACCAGCGCAAAATCATTCTCTTCGTCAATGCCAAAGAGGATCGTTCCTCCCGTATCCTGATTGGAAAAGGAGGAAAGCGTATCATAAAGACGCTTCGGGCAGCCTTGCGCGGCGGCCTTTACTTCCACGGTCTGTTCTTCGGATTTTGTTCTGATGATCCTCTGCGCAAGCTCCAGCAGTTCGTCAACGAGCATATAATCACCCCGTTATCTTGCAATTCAGTACGATTATAGCATACGCAGAACGACAATTTCAATACAAGCAAGCGTACAAATTGCGCTTATTTTTGTTAGAACAATATTCCTGTACGCTTATTTCTTCGCTTAATAACAAATATGCGTAGAAATAAGCAAAGAAAAGGAGAGAGGAAGATGCTTTATTTGCTTTATCGCCTGGTGGTTCCGCCTTACCGTGCTGCTCATATTCACCATGTTTAAGACCAGCAGCATGTCCAAGAGCATTTTCAATGCCCATTAAGGGAGGATGAATCGATGACGATATGATTTATGCGGATGTGCCGAAGGATCTGACGCAGATCAAAACCAAGCTGGCCTTTGGCCTGACAAAACGGCAGATCATTTGCTTTGGCAGCGGCGCGCTGATTGGCATTCCGCTGTATTTTCTTACCAAGGGCAAGCTGCCGAGCAGCCTGTCCATGGCCCTGATGATCGCGGTGATGATGCCGTTCTTTCTGTTCGCGCTGTATGAAAAGAACGGGCAGCCCCTGGAGAAAATCCTGAAAAACGTCGTCGCGTCCCGTTTCAAGCGGGCCAAATACCGCCCCTATAAGATTGAAAACATCTATGCCGCCATTCATCGGCAGGCAGAAATCAACAAGGAGGTGAACGCCATTGTTCGGAAAGAAAAGAGAAGCCGAAAGCCCGCAAAAGCAGGAGATCAAGCTGACGCGGGCGCAGAAGAAGCAGCTGAACGCCCTGATCGCCCAGGTGAACAGGAATAAAAACGGCCCCCATACGGCGCAGCAGACAATCCCGTATCTGCGGATGCACAGGGATGGCATCTGCCAACTGGACGATACCCATTATTCCAAGACGATCCAGTATTACGACATCAACTATCAGCTCCTTCACCATGATGAAAAGGTGGATATCCTCAACGGCTGGGGCGATTTTATCAACTTCTGTGATCCCACGGTGCATTACCAATTCAATTACATCACCCTGCAGCCCGACGCCGTGGATACCAAATACGAGGTCACGTTCCAGCCCCAGCAGGGCCGAGCCGAAAGGCTGGCCGCGCAGCTGAAGGATTATCTGCAAAATCTGCTGGATACCGGCTGCAACGATGAAAACAAAATCAACTTTGTCACCTTCACCGTTTCCGCTGAAAGCCTGCGGGCCGCCCGCATCCATCTGAACCAGGTGGAAGTTGGCATCAAGGAGCATCTGCGGCGTCTGGGTTCCACCCATGAAACCTTGGAAGGAAAGGAGCGTCTGCGGGCGCTGCATCTGCTGCTGCACCTGAACGCCAAGGAGCAATTCCTGTTTGAATGGCCCTGGCTGACGGCCAGCGGGCTTTCCACCAAGGATTTCATCGCTCCCAGCAGCTTCGATTTCAGCAACAGCAAAATCTTCAAAATGGGCGATAAGTATGCCACGGTATCGGCCATGCAGATCTTCGCCTCCCGGCTGGATGACCGGCTGCTGGCTGATCTGATGGCCCTGGACAACAGCATGATCGTTACCATGCACCTGCAAGCCTATGACCAGGCCGAGGCCATAAAGACCGTCAAGCGGAAGCTCAGCGATATTGACCGCATCAAGATTGACGAGCAGATGAAAGCCTCCAAATCCGGCTATGATATCGACATTTTGCCCAACGACCTGAACACCTACGGCAAGGCGGCCAGCGAAATGCTGGAGCTGCTGCAAAGCAAGGACCAGCGCATGTTCATGCTCACTTTCCTGATCCTGAACACCGCCGATACCAAGGCCAAGCTGAAAAGCGTGGTGGAGCAGGTGAAGGGCATCACCCAACCCAAGGAATGTCCCGTCATATCCCTGGATTTCCAACAGGAGGACGGGCTTGTTTCTTCTCTGCCGCTGGGGATCAACAAAATCGAAATCCAGCGCATGATGACCACCTCCTCGGTCAGCGTTCTGGTGCCGTTTACCACCATGGAGCTGTTCCATAAAACGCCCGGCGCGCTGTACTACGGCAGGAACGCCCTGTCCCATCATGTGATCATGCTGGATCGGAAAAACAGCAAGAACGCCAACGGTATCTTCCTGGGCGTCCCCGGCAGCGGCAAATCGGTGACGGCCAAAGCGGAAATGACCTATGTGCTGCTGAAAACCAGGGACGATGTGATCATCTGCGACCCCGAAGGCGAGTATTTCCCGCTGGTGGATGAAATGGACGGCCAGGTGATCCGTATCGCCCCCAACAGCAAAGATTTCATCAATCCGCTGGACATCAATCTGGATATTGGCGGCAGCATTTCCTGGGATTTGGCCGTTTGTACGCACATTAAGGAGGGATGCCCATGAGCAAACGAAAAAGCAACCGTACCAGCCTGCTGAAACACAGGCAGGAATACAAACGAAACCAGGAGATCGCAGACCGGGCCATGCTGCGGAACGCGAAGCTGGAACAGATCATCCAGCAGGAAGAAAACAATGAGCTCGTATCCGTCGCCCGGAAATTCAATATATCCTGGGAAGCGCTGGAGAAGCTGGCGCAGGGGCTTTTGCCGGGGAGCGAAGCCCCTTTTTTGATGCCGATTGAGGAAAAGGAGGAAACGAAACATGAAACACAAGAACCGTAAACGCTGGCTGACCGCCTTGGTCAGTCTGGTGGTGATGCTCGTATATCTGGCGGGCGTCGGGCTGGCGGAGAACGAAGCTATGATGCCCGATGCCGATACGCCCGCGATAATCGAAGAAGTCCTTAAAACCGATACGCCCACGGAAGAACCTGTGCAGGAAAATCCGGCGCAGGAAGAACATCCGGTTGAAGAGCCAGCAGAACCTGTCGTTGAGGGAACGGATGATCCCGCCCCGCCTACCGAGGTGCCAACCGAAGTGCCTGCCGAACAGCCGCCCGTTGATCCTGCTTCGCTGTTCCAGGTGGAAATCAAGCAGCCTGACGGTTGGTTCAATACACCCGAAAGGAATATCCGCATCCTGATCATCCCCAAAACGGAGCAGCTTTGGAGCAGGGTCAGCTATCACATGGACAGCGATGATTGGCAGGAGGTTAAGGACAATTTTTCTTTCAAGGATAACGCCTATTATGCCGACGTTCCTGTGACCTATAACGGTACGGTGACGGTGCGCGTATATGCCGCCGACGACAGATGTTTCGACACAAAACAGGCGATCCGTATATTTGATCATCATGCGCCTGAGGTCACGGCGGGCATCAAGGACACCATGCTGCATGTGGTGGCGACGGATGATCTGTCCGAGGTGGCAGGCATCCAGGTCAATAGCCTGCTGTTCACCACGCTGCTGGATGGGACGCTGGATGTGCGCATCGAAGAACCGCTGAACACCTACAAGCAGTTTGCGATTCGTGCCTATGACTATGCTGGCAACTTCTCCGAGCCGGTCACGCTGGATAATCCCTATTATCAGGAGACAACGCCCACGCCCAAGGCGACCAAGAAACCCACGGCCACCAAGAAGCCCACGGCGACACCCACCGCCGAGCCTACGGCCACCGTAAAGCCTACCAAGAAGCCGGCCAGCGAAAGCGCCGAAGCCGAAGTGACGAAGAAGCCCAAGGAAACGGATGTGCCGACTGCCGTTCCTACGCCTGTTGTCACGCCGGAGCCTGTGGTGATCGTCATTACGCCGCAACCCGTTGTAACCCCGGAACCGATCATCCAAACGGAATATGTTCCCATCGGTCCCGGCCAGCCCTTCCACAGCAGCGGGAATATGCGGACGCTGGATGTCCTGTATAGCGCTGCTACCAACAAGCAGTTCATCACGGTACAAAGCAAGGCCGGACAGACCTATTATCTGATCATTGACTTTGATCAGCCCATTGACGAGGAAAATGAGATCTACGAAACCTATTTTCTGAACATGGTGGATGACCGGGATCTCATGTCTGTACTGACCGATGAGGAGATCGTTCCTACGCCGACACCACAGGTCATCTACGTTACGCCCGAACCTACCGTTGCGCCGATTCCTACGGTAGCACCAACGGAAGAACCCGTTGTGACAGAGTCGGAAAAGAAGCCCACGGTAGATCAGCAGCAGGTGATTATCCTTGGCGTTGGCCTTGTCGCGCTGGCTGGTCTTGCTTTTTGGTTTATCAAGAATCAGGGGAACAAGAAGAAGACGTCGGGCTTTGTGGATGAGGATGAATATGACGTTGAGGATACTGATGATAATTAAGATGAAAACATATAACGGCGTATGAGAATAATCAACTGACTACAAAGGGTAGGCAGTTGGCAAGTGTCGTAGTGAAGAAAGTGAAGTGAAGTCAGTTGACTACAGATTGTAGCCAACTGAAAATGGAATCGACATATGCAACGATTTTCATCTTTTATTGTCTGATAAAAAAGATTGATAAAGAACGTGCCATATGATAAAATAGGAATGGAAATAAACGCGGAAAGGAGCCTGATAGCATGTGCGATGTAGCGTTTTCCATTCCCAATGAAGTGTTGTATGATACCAAAATGACAAAGAACGACGCGCTTGCCTTTGCAAGAAAGTCTGTTGCGCTGTGCTATTATGTGCAGAACGGCGTTTCGCTGGGCTATTGTGCGCAGATTGCCGGTATGGATAAAGAAGCCTTCATCAAATATCTTGCGCAAAACGGCGTTTCTATTTTCCATTACGATGACGAGGATGAGTTTATCGAGGAACTGAACAATGGATAAGGTGATCGTAAACTCCACTCCTGTGATCGGGCTGGCGAATATCGGCAGACTTGACGTATTACGCCAAATGTATGGAACAATCATAATTCCCCAGGCTGTCTTTGACGAGATCAAAAGCCCGTCGGTACAAAGGCAAGTCAACGCAAACCGGGATTGGATTCGCGTTGAGCAGATCAACGACGTCAGCCAAAAACAGATGTACCGCGCCAAGCTCCATGCGGGCGAAGTGGAAGTCATGATTCTGGCCCAGGAGAAAAAAGCCGATTTAGTGATACTGGATGATAACGCGGCCAAAAAGACGGCCAAGTTTCTCGGCCTGCGCGTGATCGGCACGTTGGGCATCCTGGTACTGGCCAAGAAGAGAGGCTATATCAAGGAAGTATCGCCTGTTCTTGACGCACTGAAGCGCGACGGTTTCTTTGTCAGTGATGATCTCTGCGACCTGGTGCTGAGACAAGCAGACGAAAAGTAAAAACAAATATCATCATTCTATGGAAAAGCAGTCTTTCTGATATGCTCCCCCTGAAGTAGACACTGGGAAAACACAAACCAGTGAACTTCAGGGGGAGTATTCATGTCGAGGAAAGCGAAGTATACAGTAGAAGCCA